>CAMOIE010000013.1 GCA_946615905.1 uncultured Treponema sp.
TGTGGACGTACTTGTTCTTTCCGTCATCGTCGTGGTATTTGACGTTCAGGCGGCGGGCCTGGTAGTCTGTGCAGTTTGACGTTGATGTGACTTCTCCGTAGTCTCCATCTGGATGGGCTTCGTCAGAGCGGCCGGGCATCCAGGCCTCCAAGTCCCACTTGCGGTAGGCTGGCGCACCAAGATCTCCTGTGCATGTGTCGACAACGTGGAAAGGAATTCCAAGTCCTGTGAAGATTTCCTCCTCGATCAGGCGGAGTTTCTCATGGATTTCCTTTGACTGCTCTGGAAGGCAGTAGACGAACATCTCAACCTTGTCGAACTGGTGGACGCGGTAAAGTCCTTTTGAGAAGTGGCCTGCGGCTCCGGCCTCGCGGCGGAAGCAGTGGGAAAGTCCGCAGTAGAAGAGGGGGAGGGCATCTTTTTTCAAGATTTCGCCTGAATGGTAGCCTCCCAATGTGATTTCAGCGGTCGCGACAAGGCAAGTTCCCTCGTCCTCGACGCAGTAAACGTTTGACTCGTTTCCGCGCGGATTGAATCCGATTCCCTGCAAGACTTCCTGTTTTGCGACATCAGGAGTGATGAAAGTTGTAAAGCCGTGCTTTCTGAGGATGTTCAGCGCGTACATAATCAGGGCTTCCTCAAGGAAGACAGCCTCGTTTTTAAGATAGTAGAATTTCTGTCCTGAGACTTTTGTTCCCCGGTCAAAATCAATCAAGTCAAGGGCTTCGCCCAGCTGTACGTGATCCTTTGGCTTGAAGGCGAATTTGCGGGGAGTTCCGACTTTTTTCACCTCAAGGTTTTCTGTGTCGAGCTTTCCGATCGGAACTTCCGGGTCACACATGTTTGGAATCTGGCGGCCGGCCTCGTCAAGGGCAGCCTCTTTTTCTGCAAGCTCTTTTTCTGTCGCAGAGATTTCGTCCTTGATGGCTTTTCCCTCGGCGATGTACTTGTCCCGGGTCTCCTTGTCCAACTTCTGCTTCATGGAGGCGGCGTTCTCGTTGCGCTTTTTCTGCAAATTCTGCAATTTTGTAGTCAGAGCTGTGCGCTCGTCAAAAAGACGGACGACCAAATCAGCGTCAGCTTTCATATTGCGGTCTTCGATGTTCTTTTTGACCGCCTCAAGATTGTCTTTGATAAAACGATAGTCAAGCATATTAAACCTTCTGTTTTTTCACAAATCGCACTCAAATCTTATGGAATTTAAATCCGTGGACCGGTGGAATTTGCTTATATTTTATAAAATTTTTCCTCTTCTTTCAATTATATCTATTTCTAACGTATGTCCACATAAAAACGTTTCAAGTAGATTGACCTCTTGTTTGCGTTTTTCCACAAGGGGGAGTCAGGATAGCCCTTTACGACAAAATCATAGGAATCGATTGCCGACCGGATATTCCTTACTGGTGAATTCGCCTCGAAAATCTGTCCCTGCAAATACAAGGCCTCGTCGACCGCGATTTGCGCTGAATCCAAATACTTTTGGACTAATGAAAGGGCTTTCTCATAGTCTTTTTTACCGTATGCCTCTTTTGCCTGCTCCAAAAGTGACTTGTCGGAAACTGTCTCCATCTGGCTTTCATTGTGAGCTGACTCAAAGGCCGCCTGTGCATGGCTTTCGCTTACTGGCGCGGACTCCGTTTTTTGGATATTCGTGTTGACCTCTGTGCTTATGTTTTCAGCCGGACTTCTTGCCGCCTCTGGCGCAGGCTGATTTTTTTCGCCAGTTGAATGATTTTCCGTGGGGACAGTCTGGACGGGCTTTATTATCACAGGCTCGTATTCTTCGACCCCGCGTCTTTGTGGTTTTGGTGGCACAATTGAGGCGTAGTCTGGAGCGATTATGTGCTTTCCGCTTTTGCCTGTCTGGTTCAAAACTTCGACAGAAAGCCAGTCATCGATGTAATTTCCAGTCAGCGCATCATTTTTGTAGAAGTGCAGGGCTGATTTTCCAGACTTCCCGCTCCTGAATGTGAAAGTTGTGTCCCCGCTTCCGAGTTTGCGGCCAAAATAAGAGACTGTTCCCTGGTCTCCGTTCTCGCCGAGGTAGACCCATCCGGTTCCGGGGTAGACTACATCGAGATATTCTCCGCGTTTCACAGTGACCTCGCGGGACGGCTCTATGACTACAGGAGCCTGCTCTTCCGCTGCCTCTGTGAAAGTAATGCTCTCGCTCTCACTTTCCGTCTGACTTTCTTCTGTAATCGCTGGATGCTCAGTTACAGCGACGTTTTCCGACTTTGAAAGACTGTCGGCCTGTGGCTTTGCTTTTTCAAGGCTATCTTGCGAGTCGGAATTTCTTTTTGAGGGCAATTCTTCTGTCTTTGTCTGTACAGGATTTTTAGCAGGCTCTATTCCTGTCGGGGCTTCCTGCGGCGGAAGGTTCACCGGCGGAGATTTTTTTTCAATTACCGTCGCTTCTGTCTCTGGCTTTGCAACAGCAACTTCCGCCTCTTCTTTTGGACTCTCACTTTCTTCCTTTTGTGCTTGTGCTGCTAGAGGAAGGTCCTTTACATTCGGCTCTGAAAGCTCCTCTGCAGACGGGATTTCTTTTACGACAGGTTCCACAAAATCTTTGTCAGATGTGTCTGTCTGGGGCAATTCGAGCGACTGGATTTTTTCTTCCGGCTCTATTATTTCCTCAGCGGCGATTTTGTCTTCTTTTTCGGCATTATTCTCGTCACTCTCATTTTCTGCGGGAGGATTCTCGCTTGGGGATTTGTCGTTTGGTGACTTGTCGTTTTCGGAATTTTCCTCTTGATTTTTTATGCTTGCCAACGCTTCTGAAAAGTCACTCTCAGGCATTTTCAGATGTTTGACTTCTGTCTCTTCAAAAATCGCTTTGGGAGTCTGATTTTCCTCTGGAACTGTTCCTGCTGGAATTTCAGCTCCCTGTGCCGGTGAGTTTGTCTTTTCAGAGAGATTCGCTTCATTCACGCTTGAAGAAATTTCATCTTCTGTCTGAGGCTGTGCTTTTTCTACTGAATCTGTCGTGCCGCAGGACGTTAAAGAAATCAACGCAATGGCGGCTAAAGTGAATGCAATTTTTTTGCTCACGGGGCGGCTCCTGTTATGTCTGCGGCAATTTTGTCGTTGGCTTTTTCAAGTTCATTTAAAATCTGACCGTCAGGAATGGTCAGGTACTCTTCGATTTCGTCCTCTGTCCACTCTTTTCCGATTTCGCGGCTGGGATAATAGTCCTTTTCGACGGTCGGCTTGTCAGGAATTATCAATTCGGAGTCCGGCGTAAAGTCGCTTTTCTCGTATTTGACCTTTTTTGCCGGACGGGTTTGGATCATGACGACAACGAGGGCTAAAACAAAGAAAAAGAGAATGACCGCCGTAATCGCCGTGAGAATCGGCTTTCTGTGGATAAAGTCTGTTATTTCTTCGCTGATGCCTTCGATGTCTATCATTTTGTCTCCGCCTCCGCAGAATTGTCACTTTGGGCTGGGCTTTGCTCCTCAGTTGGCTGGGATTCAGCCAACTGAGCTTCCGCCAACTTTCTCGCCTTTTCTTCCTCGCGGGCCTTTCGTGCGGCTTCCTTCATTTCCTTCTCATGCTCGATTATCACAGGGTCTGTAATCGTGCCGTCAGGATTGTGGATTCTCTTTGGCGGGCGGGGCGGAACTACGACCCCTTCCTCTGGAGCCACGTCTTCCTCGACAAAAGGTGTTTCCTCATCGGGAACGATGTCTTCTTTTTGAATCTCCTCGCCAAGTTTAATCGTGATGATTTTACTGATGCCGGACTCTTCCATCGTAACGCCGAGCATGGTTTTCGCGCCCATTACGGTCTTTTTGTTGTGGGTGATTACAATATACTGGCTCAGCTTTGCGAATGAGCGGAGAGCCTGGACAAAAGACATTACGTTTTTGTCGTCAAGGGCCGCGTCAATCTCGTCCAAAAGACAGAATGGAGAGGGGCGGACCTGATATGTCGCGAAGAGGAGGGCTACCGCTGTCATTGTTTTCTCGCCGCCTGAGAGAAGGGCGATGTTCTCAAGCTTTTTTCCCGGCGGCTGTGCGAATATGTCGATTCCTGAAGTCAGCACGTTCTGCGGGTCAACAAGGCGAAGCTCCCCGCGGCCACCGTTGAAGAGTCTGCGGAACATGTTGTGGAAGTTCTTCTTTATTTTGTTGTATGTGTCAAGGAAAAGCTCCGTTGACTTTGACCTGATTTCCTCGGAGACCCGGATAAGGTTGTCGAGGGAGGTCTTTGTGTCGTCATAGGAGGCCTGTAGTTTTTCGTATCTCTCCTTCTGCTCTCCGAATTCCTCCGGTGCCATAAGGTTCACCGAGCCTAAATTCTTGAGGTCTTCGCGGGCTTTTGCAAGCTCTTCGCGCAGGACCGGGGAAGACTTGGTGATTTTATACATGTGCTCCTCAAATTCCATGAGGTCGCGAGAGTGTGTGTCGATAAAGTTCTGCTTGATGTTCTTGATGTCGTTTTCGCTTGTGACAAGCTCGACAGTAAGACGCTCAAGCTGAGCCTGGTACTTTTGCTGCTCCTCCTGCTTTTTGCGCAGGGCTGTCTGCTTGCCGGAGACTGAGGTGTTTCTTTCCGCAATCTCATCATTGAGCTGACCCATCTCCTCCGCGCATTTTTGTCCGCGCAGCTCAATCGAGGCCAAGTCCCCTTGAATGTCGACAATCTGCTCGTTCAAGTCTTCAAGGTGCCTCTGCTCAGCGAAAAGCTCGTCCTGGTTTTGGCGCAGGGAGTTCTGCTCGGAGGTGAGGTTTCTGTGCAAAAGGTCTGACTCTGACTTGGCCGACTGAATCTGGGTCTGCATCTGGGCTTCTGAAATCTGGAGCTTGTTCAAAGTCTCCTTGTACTCCTCGATTTTGCCAGAAAGACTTTCGTTTTCCTGGTTGTAGCCTTCGATTCTCTCTCGGATCGCGCTCACTTTGTCCTGAATGCCAGAGATTTTTGAGTCAATCGCGCGTTTTTTAGTGATGATTCCTTCCGGTGACAAAAATTCATCGATAAAGGCCGGCATTGTGGCAGAATATTTTTTGACTGCCTCCTCGATTCCCTTTATGTAGTCAGAAAGGTCTCCGAATGCTTTCACCGCGTCGTCGGCGAATTTTTTCGTGTCATTTTCCGAGTGGCCGTTGATTGAGGCGAAGTCCGAGAAGATATTTTTACGGCCTTCCGCAAAGACGCGGATTTTGGCGACTGCCGTGTTGACTTCCTCAAGGGCGGCCTTGCTTGCGGCGGAGGAGAATCCTGAGTCCTTGAGCTTTGCGTCAAGCTCTGTGACGATATCCTCGGTGATTGCCTTAAGTTCTTCCTGCAATTTTGCGCGCTCGTCGTTCAAATCCTCGATTTCAGACCGACTCTCGTCAGCCCGCTTTTTGTTGGCGTCAATCTGGCTTCCGGCAGTCGTGATGTTCTCGCGGAATGATGAGATGTTCTTTTTTACCTCTTCAAGCCGCTTGACTTTCAGATGTAGGTCAGCCTCATGCTCGTCGATTTCCTCATTAAGTGAGTCGATTCTGTCCTGAATGGCCTTCTGGTGGACTTCCAGAGTCCCGACTTTCTCACGGGCATTTGCCGCCTGCGTGTTGAAAGTCTTTGCCATCTCAAGTTTTCCGGTCTTCTCAGTCTGGATTTTGACCAGCTCCTGCTGCAGCTCTCCCATCTTTGACTGCAAGTCGCGGATTTTGTCGTTGTTCTCTGTAAGGGTGTTTAAAATCGCGTCAATCTCGGCCTGAACTGAGTTCCTTTTGTCCTCGGCCTCTTTTTTGTCGTTCTGGCGGCGGACTTTTGTCTGCTCGAATTCCTTGAGCTTTAAAAGCTGAATGTCAAGCTCGTGGTTGAAAATATCCTCTTTGAGGGCGCGGTATTTTATGGTCTTTTCGCTCTGTATTTTAAGGCTCTCGTAATTGCGCTTGTTCTCTGTCAGCGCGACTTCAATCTGGGCAAGGTTCTGCCTTGTCCTCTCAAGCTCTCTCTCTGCCTCTGCGCACTCAGCCTTTGAGCGGGAGATACCTGCGGCCTCCTCAAAAAGATAGCGGCGGTCTTCCGGCTTTGACGAGAGAATCTGGTCGATTTTTCCCTGCTCCATGACGGAGTAGGCTGCCTTTCCGACACCAGTGTCCATAAAAAGACGGCGGATTTCTGTCGGTCCTACCTGACGGTTGTTGATGAAATACTGGTTTTCGCCAGACCTGTAGAGGCGGCGTTTGATTGCAATCTCTGAGTCATCGAGGGGGAGAAGCCCGTTGTCATTTGAAATTGTAAGGGTGACTTCCGCCACGTTGAGGGCAGGGCGGGTCTCCGTTCCGTTGAAGATTACGGACTCCATTGTGTCAGCGCGGAGATTTTTTGCCCTGTTTTCCGCGAGAACCCATTTTACGGAGTCCACGACGTTTGACTTTCCGCAGCCGTTGGGGCCTAAGAGCGCGGTGATTCCGTCGGCGAATTCAATGTGTGTTTTGTCGGCGAATGATTTGAAGCCGAAGATGTCAAGACTTTTTAAAAACACAGAAACCTCATTTTAATTAACTGTTTAACTGAATCATTATAATGAAATTTTAGGAGTCGTACAATATGGGATTTTTTTTGATTTTTTGGCCGCTGCCGCCGCTTCGCGTCGGCCGCTACGTTCCGGGTTCGCTCCCGCTCATTTTAGGCAGACTTTCAGCCTGCCTAAAACTTACGCCCTTCACATCGCTAGCGGTCTTCATCTGCTGGAGAGATTAGCTTTCCATTTGAGAGGACTTTGGGGTAAACCGTGATTTTGAGCTTTTTCTCAAGGGCAGCGTATTTTCTCATCTCATATTCGTCCCCAATCACGATGTTGATTCCTGTCTTTCCGGCCCTCGCAGTCCTTCCCGCCCTGTGGATGAAAAAATCCTCGTTTGACGGCATGTCCATCTGAATCACGTGCGTGATTCCAGGAATGTCGAGGCCCCGGCTTGTCAGGTCGCTTGTCACAAGAATCTTGATTTTTCCGCTCCTGAATTTGTCAATCGTGGCCTTGCGCTCAGTCTTGTCCTGCTTTGAGTACATTCCCGCGCAGTCAACCTTTTTATAGCGGAGTTTTGACACTATGTTCTGCACTTGGTCGACCTTTGACGTAAAGACAAGGGCTTTTTCGCATTGCTCTGCAAAAAGTAGGCTTCGGAGCTTGTCGATTTTCTCCCTCCTGTCGGCAAACAGGGCAATATGGGTGATTCTCTTTCTCAGCACGTCCTCAGGCGGAAGGTACAAAATCTTTGTCTCAAGTCCGTTTTTCGCCGCCCCCTGAATGATTCTCGCGGTTTTTTCTGAGATCGTGGCAGAGCAGGCGATGACCTGGGCAGTTTTCGGAACAAAGTCAAGGAGTTCTAAAGTCTCGTCGCGCAGCTCCGGGGATAGCAGGCGGTCAACCTCGTCGTAGACCACAGCCTCGATTCCGTCAGTCTTGAGCTTTTTGAGCTTTATCAGCTCCAGGATTCTTGCAGGGCTTCCGCATATAATCTCAGGCTTTTCCTTCAATGTCTCAATCTGCCGCTTGAGAGGACTTCCTCCGATAAAAAGGGCTGATTTTCTTTCCGTGACAGTCTGGACCTGTCCCTTCACCTGGGAGGCAAGCTCGTAGGTCGGGGCCGCGACTATGATTTTAGCTTTTTTGCTCTCTTCCTCAGACTCGATTTTGCTCACAAGGGGCAGAAGGTATGCGAATGTTTTTCCGGTTCCGGTCTCGCTTTGGAAAATGATGTTTTTGCCGGTGAAAATCTCAGGAATCGCCTGATTCTGCACAGGAGTGGGATTTTTGATTTCAATTTTCTCAAGTCGGCCTGTGATTTCTTTTGAGAGGCCGAGTTCTTCAAATGATTTGACTTCCATAATATGACTATAGCACAAGGAGCGAAATTAGACTATAATCGATTTTATGAAAGTCGCGATTGACACATTCGGCTGCGGCCACGGACGCACAGGCCTTGGCTCCTACCTTGATTCTCTTACCGCCCGGCTGAAAAATCAGGATGACTGCACTTTTAAACTTTTCGGCCCTGAGATTGACCGCTACACCTACGGCCAGGAAAACGGCCTTGAATTCTCTTCGGTTAAAATCCCGGAGGGTGCCAAGTGGGAAAAGCTCTGGCATCTGACCTCCGCAAATTCATTTTTGAAAAAACATAAGTATGATGTCGCCCTCTATACAGCTGCCGCCCGCTTCCTGCCATTGACTTTTAAGGTTCCTGGAGTCGCCGTGGTCAACGATGTATTAAGCGAGGTTTTCACGGTTGACGGCTCTTCCCGCACTTTCGGCCAGAAAATTTCAATCGAGGCCCTGAAAAACGTCGACAGGATAATCGCCGCGAGCCGCTACATTCAAAACGATTTGGTCCGCTTCGGAATAAAAATCGAGAAAATCACCGTAATTCACAACGGAATCGACCACAAGCTTTTTTATCCCAGAAACTTTTCCTCTTCCGACTTGGTTGACATAAAGCCTTTCGCAATCAAACGACCATATTTTATCTACGCCTCCCGCCTCTCATCCTCCGCAAAGCGTCACGTCGAGCTGATTAAGGCTTTCTCCCTTTTCAAGGAAAAGACCCATCTTCCGCACAGGCTTGTCCTTGCCGGAAGCGACGGGGAATACTCAGACGATGTTCACAAGGCCGCATTTCTCTCGCACTTTGCCTCCGACATCTTTATGACAGGATTTTTTCCCCACGAGTCGTTCCCTGAGTTGTATTCCGCTTCTTCCGGCTGTATTTTTCCTGCTGAGAATGAGGGGGTAGGGCTGCCTGTTCTTGAGGCCATGGCTTCTGGTATTCCTGTCGCCTGCTCACGTTCTGGAGCCTTGAGCGAGATTGCCGGTAACGTCGCCTTGTATTTTGACAGCGAGAACATAGAGCAGATGGCAGCCGCATTCGAGGCTTTTGCCCAAGATTCCGATATGAGAAAAGACCTGGTCGCGAACGGACTGGAACACGCAAAAGAGTTCAACTGGCAGAGTACGGCGGAAAAGACAATCGCCGTATTGAAAGAAGTCTGCGGAAAATAAAAAAAATATGGCGGCTCCCCGCCTGACGGCGGGTCGGGCTATTCGCACTTCCGCGCTAACCGCGCTCCATTCCTACGCTTTGGTGCTTTCGCTGCGCTCAACCACCGTCGCTTCGGAACGTGCTTCGCACGGTGCTACTATCCCTAGCCGTTGGGGAGAATTCGTCACTTTTACCACTCCCCATCATCTTCTCGCGTGAAGTCGTCATCCCCATACCTTGCGACATCTCCCTCATCAAAATCATCGATATCGCTAGCGTCGATGTCTCCTTCCATGGCAAGCAGGTATTCGTCGCGCAGGCTTTCATTCGGTAAGTCAAAATCATCATCGTCGTATGGCGTTGAAATCTCTGAGCCGTAATAGTCTCGCTTTCGCCCACTGCGGCCATTGCTGGAGCCATGACCTTCCACCCCGTCGTTTCCACCGTGACTTCCGCCGCCGGAGCCTGCAAACGCCCAAACAACTGCGATTACAATGAAAACGAACAAAAGAAATCCGAACATAGGCGTGCCTCCTTCACAAAAAAGCTTTTTCTTCAGTATATGTATACACGTTAATGCGCGATTTTAGCACGTCCATAACGCTCTTGGAAAAAGCAAATTTTCCGATATATGCCACGTTTTCAAGGCCGGTAAACTGCTTTACATTTTTACACGCGAGGAATGCAAAGGTGTCGATTATCAAAAGACATGAAGCTCCCGCCACACTCCGCAATTTTTTGCATGCAGAGAACGCACCGTAGCAGACGCACCTGACGTTTGCGATGTCCACCGTCTCAAGGTCGTCACAATCGCAGAAGGCATTTCTGCCAATGACTTCCACAAAATCAGGCACGGTAAAATCCTTTTCCCCGACTTTTTGATTGTGTCGCAGGAGGATTTTTTTGTCGCTTGAATACTCATCTCCGTCTATAATCAGATTTTCTTTGTAGGGGAACTCGCAGTCATTCTCAAGGTAATTTCTCATGTCATCTTTTAGCTCTGCCTCAAACTGAGATTTTCGCACATACAACGAGTTCTTTTTCTTTTCTAACAGAGTGGAACTTTCTCCGTGGAAACAGTAGGCGTAGTATTCCTCCGCATAGCGGGCGAACAATTCGTGTGGCTGACTGAGGGCGTAAGTGCTTCCGCCCGAACCGCACCACGGCAGTCCGACAGGTTTCACCTCCTGAAAACTTTTGAACTTTTGAGCAAGAATGTTTTCCCGGCTGCCATTGTAGCAAGAAACAAAGTCTCGATTTTTTTCAATTTTGCCAACTTTCCAGTCAATAAAGTGAGCCATCTCATGTACCAGCGTTGTCCCCAGTTCCGACGTAAAAATTACTTTTGGCAGGGCAAAAATATTGATTTCCGGTAGGTCCTTTTTTCCGGCTGAGCAAAATTTCCCAACTTGTGCCATATAGCTTTTTAGGTGAAAAACGACAGTCAGTCCCTCCGTGAAATTCTCAATCGAAAAGAATTTTTTGTAGAAAAGCTCAATATTTTTGAATTCTCTCTTTATCTCATCCTCAAACGCAAAAAGCTCTTGAGGAATCAAAACCCGCAAATCTTTAAGGAGCGTGCAATTGTCCAAAGTCAAAGGCTTTTTATAATGTCTCTTTACGATTTTTCCGCCTTCTTTTTTCATGGTTCACCACCTGTCATTTTTCGTGATAAAGCCCGCGTCTTCCCGAGAACTGACACGTCGCACCTTTACGGCACCAACGAGCCACTAGTTATGATTCATTTTATCACGTGCAAATGTCATAGAACGACACTGAGAAGAAGAATTTTTGATTTTTTGGTCGGCATCGGGGAGCAGAACTGCCTTAAGAAATCCGAACATAGATACCTCCGCTCTACCCGAGCAATTCCGCGTGATGAAACTCTGCGGCCTCGCGCACAAAATACCGCCACTCAGTTATTGGAAGCTTGGGGGCGATAGCAACGTATTCATCATAAAAGCGCCATGAGCGCGGAAGAATCTCGCGCAGGTCTTCTTTTGTGATGACGACCGGTCCCTCTTTTCCAGACTTTCCCCTGAGCAAAAGATAGTCATAGTCTTGAAGAATATAGTCGCCTCCCTCGCGAACATACAGAACTTTCTTCATGTCCTTGCGCTCTGGATTTTTCACACCTTTCGGGCAAATCAAAACCTTGTGCGGAAGCGGATAGTCAGGGAGCCAGTACTGCCTGTCTTTCGTCATCTGCAAGAGCCGCTCGGCCAATACATCTGGATAACCCGCAAGCCTCGTCAGCTCTGCCTTTGCCTCCGCGCCAAAAAACATCGACCGCTTGATTGCAGGAATTTCAATCGGGAACTTTTCGCTCGAAGAAAGAAAAGCAAGGAAAGTCTTCGCGTCCTCACCAATCATTTTTGAAATATTGTCATACGAAAAATAGTGGACGACATCAAAGGCGTTGTCATCCTCATCACAGACCGCCGCCCCCTCGATTTTGTAAAAAAACGCCACAAGCATTGAGCCAAGATAATAATCGGCGTAATTTGAAAGGACAGGAAGTCGCACCTCAATCTCGTCTGCTGCCATTTGACAGACTTCTACGCCACGGATGCTCTCTCCCCGGCACGAAAATCTCGCACCGTATCCGTTCTCAATGGAAACCGCGTCAACGACAGTTCCATTCTGAAATGCGTCCTGCACGATTTTTTTGATTTTTGAAATGTCCCAGCCTGAAAAATCGACTTCCTCGTCGAAAGTCACATAAAAACACCTGCTCATCGCGCGCCTCCTTCTCCAAAAGATAAGACATTTTACCACGGGCAAGTGTCATAGAACGACACCGAGGGGGAAAAATTTTGATTTTTTGTGGCAAAGAAAGTTAACGAAGCAAAATTCTCATTTTTCCGTTACATAATTTTTTCAATGTTTTAGTGCAGGTAAAAAATTAGTTTTCTTTATCCTTGAATTTCAATTCTCTGCCGTGATAGTTTTTCCAAAAATCCAAAAAGTCAAAATAATAAATCTGCATCGCGGAGAAAATTCGGGATAAATCTTTTTCTGGAATGCGCCCCTTGTTGTTTGCCAAGCGTAATGAACCTGTGGAAAGAACCCAAATTTTCGTGTCGTTTTTGGAAGGATTTCCTTTTGTTACATGGAAATGCACAGGTTCATCACTTTCGTTTGACCAAAAATAGATTTTGTAGCCGGCAGCACGCAAAAACTCAGGCATTATGCGGTCTCCAATGAGTCAAGCGAGCGAAAGGTCGTAATTGCTGGGTAGATTTTTTTGAGGTATTCCTTAAAGTATTCGTTTTTAGCTGAATCGAAATTAGAGTGAATCACAGTCCCGTCATTTTGCAAAAGAACTGATTCTGCTGTTTTGCAATCTTCAAAACAAACATCGTAATCGGTGTAAGTAATCAAAATTCCGTCCTTTTCACAAAATTCTTTGCGTGCCATAGAAAAACTCCGTAAGAAAACTATATCACATTTTTTGCAAAATTGAAATATGGATTTTCCGTCTGTTCCGTGCTAGAATGGCTGTATGTCACAAAATATGACCGCAGAGCGTCTTTCGATGACAGACGAAGCATAAAAAAACTTCCCTGTGCTACAGGGAAGTTTTTTTGTTTAAGGCTAATCTTTACAAAAGTTCCTTAGTTCTTGTCGATGTTGATTCCGTAGTGCTTCTGCTGGAATTTTTTGAGCATTGCTACGCCGTTTTTCTTTCCGTTGTAGACAAAGCCGCCGTCCCAGTATTCAAGGGCTGCGAACAAAGCGTTTCCGCCGTCGTTCTGGTCAGATTCCTTTGTGCGGAATGATACGTAGTTGGCCAAATCCTCAAAGTTTGAGTTATGGAGACACTCAAGACGTTTGCGGTTGAATTCGTTCCATTTCTCCAAATCTTTGAAGCCTTCGCCCTCGTCCTTTACGATGAGGTGGGCGTGCGTCGGGCTAAATGAGTACCAAACCTTTACCTTTTTGCTTACATCGCAGTGGTTTCCGTGCTTTACGGCGTTCTTTACGACCTCGGAAATCTGCTGCTGAAGGAGGTTGATTTCCTGAATCTCAAGCGGAGCCGCTTGAACGATAATCAGTGTGTTGTGGCGGATTTTCGCGTAGTCTGAGTCGAATTCCTTGTAGAGCATGTTCGTTGTGTCGAACAAGGGATCGTTGTCGTCTGAGCGTAATTCTTTAATTTCCATCGCAGGCTCCTTTTTATTCGTTTACCATGAGAAGGGCTTCTTCGATGCTGTTTGCAATCGGGAAGTAGCCCATCAACTTTGTAAGCTCAATAACCTTTTTGACCGAACCGTGAATGTTCGCAATCGCCAACTTGAGGTTCATCTTTTTCATTGTTGAGCAGATGTAAATCAACGCACCGATTCCAGATGAGTCGATATAGTCAACAAGCTGAAGATTGATTACAAGGCTTTTCACGTTTTTTTCAAGCATCTTCATAACCAGCTCTTTGAGCTTATAGGAGTTGTACAAGTCCATTTCTCCATTTACGTTGATGATATACGTTTCGCCTTTTTTTAGAATTTTCAAATCCATAAAAAAAACTCCTTTTACTTACTGTATTTTGACTACGAGAAGAGTCTGGTCATCGTGTAATTTTTCGTTGCCAAGGAACTTCTGCATGTCTTCTTTTATTTTTGAGGCAATTTCTTTTGCCCCCAAAGCCTTATTCGTTTTTACAACTGCTTCGAGTTGTTCGATGGTGTACTGTTTTCCTTCGGAATTCAGCGCCTCAATAAATCCATCACTATATGTTATTATAATATCACCTTTCGTTCCTGTAAATTCAAAATCCATGTAGTTTGTTGATTTTTTTACGCCTACAGGCTCGGAGACGATGGAAATCTTTCTGAATGAAGAGTCAGCTTGATGGAACACATAAACAGGGGTAGAGCCGGCCGTCGTGAACTGGCAGATTCCCTTTGTCACGTCAAAGTTAAGGATTGCGACAGAGGCGAAGTGGTCGATTGCCGTCTCCATGCAGATTCCCTTGTTCGCCCAGTTCAAAATCGTCGCGGCGGACTGCTTTGTGTTTACCACAAGGCGGAACATGGCGCGCAGCATGGTCATAATCATGACTGCGTTGGTTCCTTTTTCCGTGATGTCAAGCAAAATCACAGATGTCCTGTCTTTTCTTGCGGGAATCACGTCAAAAGCGTCGGAGCAGACTCCGTAAGCGTGTTCTGTGAATGAACCGAATGAAAGGCCGGGAAGCGGGGGAAGTTTCTTTGGAAGCAGCAAATCCTGCATCTTTGCGGCTGTCTCGCTCTCACGGGTGAGCTTTTCATGCTCTGAGTATTCCTGGAATGAAACTGTCGTATTGAGGGCGGAGCCGGCAAAGCCAATCAGGGTTTGAACCCAGTTGAATTCCTCCGTGGAGAAAGGCTCTTTTCCCGGTGCGCGGGAGAGGGCGAGAAGTCCGATTACAACCTGTCTTCCTGTCAAGAAAATCGGAATGAACATGTTGGAGCCGAGCTTTAGGAAGTCCTCCGGCCCGTTCTCAAAAATGCGGTCATCGTCCTTGGGGCTTGCGGTAAGAACCGGAGTTCCATCGGAAGCGACCTCGCCGAAGATATTGTCGCGCAGGGGAAATTCTGCGTGCTTGAAGTTTGTCGAAATGCGCAGGGGCTTGTGCGGAATATCGGGGGAAAGCTTGTAGGGCGGGGGAAAGTCTCCGAGCGTTGACTTTACTGAAATCATGTCCTCGAATGTGTCGACAATCAAGAGGGCCGCACCGTCAGCCTTTGCGGTTTCCATACATGTCTTTGTGATGGAGTCAAGAAGGTTTTGAAGTCCCTCTTCATTTGCGAAAGAGCTTGCCGCCATTGTGACGAAAGTCCTTCCTCTTTCAATAAGGTTGATTTCTTCCGGCTTGATTTCCTCAACGACTGTCTGAGGACTTGAGTCGTCTTCTGATAAGTTTTCTGAGATTTCCTTTTCTTTCGCTTTTCCTAAGGCGAGAATCACGCAGTATGGAATCAGTAGAACTTCTGCGGCTAAGAAAACGAATAGGAATTTTGTGAATCCCGGATGCAAAACCGTATAAAGACATGCTCCCTCAAGAATAGCGACTGTCAAAAATGAAAGATAGCTGACTTTTGCTGTGTTTCTGATTTTTATTACGATTAGCAATGCGCCTAAAAGCAGGGTGACGACGGCCGTACAAAGCAACGGAATATAAGCAAATGCGTCTGTATTCACTTTTGGATATTCTCCCTATATACAATTTTTTTTAATATACTCTTTACATATTAACATTGAAATTTTTAGTCGTCAAGAAACTTTGGCTACTGATTCCCCTTAATTTTGCTTGAGTTCTGCCTTGTAAAGAAAAAATGCGCCATTTTATTCAAAAATCTCTTAAGACCGGCTCCCCTCAGTCGGTTCTCAACCCTGTCCGCAACCTGATCAAGGGTGAATCCCTCGCCGAATTTCATTTTAAGCTCGTCCCAGTATTTTATCAGCCAGACATAAAGGTCGCTTTCCGTCCTTCCCCGGAAGTAGCGCATGATCCTGCGGTTTGCTATGACTGTTACGACCGGAATGTAGACGGTCTTGAACCAGGACATAATCGCCCTGTCCATGCCGATTTCCTCGGTCTTGTTCATGTTGATGTAGTATTTATGGGTCAAAATATGGTTGTAAATCACGTCGTACTGACCGGGGACTGAAAAATCCAGCCGCCAGAAGTCTGTCACGTCGCCGAAGCCTGTCTCCCCGTAGAAAACCCTTTTCTCATAGTTGATGACCTGCTTTGTCATCTTTTTGAGGGAGTCACCGGGATGGAGCTTGATTTCGGTTTGCAGGCTTACGACTTCCGCGTCGATGAACTCGACTTCCTTGGCCTTTGCGACTGAGACCCTGTGGTTGCCGTCACGGACAAAGTAGACCCCGCCAAGCTCGTAAAGGGAAATCGGGGGCAGGTTGATGTCCTGAATGTGGGCCATGTCAATATGCTCCCAGCGGGTTTTCAAGTGCATTGACTTAGGGAAAAATTTGTTGTCAAAGTCCTTGTACCGCCCCTCGCTGCCGACTATCGATTTTATCGGGACGACCTGCATTCCCTTGTAGACTTCGTTCTGTGGCTTTAAGAGCTTTTTTATGTCGGAAAAAGAAATCAGCGTGGCCTCGTCAGGATTTAAAAAATGCTGGACTTCGTTGATAAGGGCTTTGTTCCTGGCTTTTGAGAAATCGTCCTCTGTCTCTGTTGAAAGCAATCTCAATTTTTTTCTCCGTTTTCAGCGTCAAAGTCTAAAATATAGTGGCTGTAAGCGTTTATCACAGTCGTCTTTTGTGAGAGCGTGACCCGTGGGCTGTTGAGATCATAAAGGTGTATGTGTCCGTGAACCAGAAATTTTGGCTGGAATTTTTTTATGAACCAGTTGAAGCATTCAAATCCCTGGTGGCACGGGTCTTCCCTGTCGTGGATGTGCCTGGGGGAGGCGTGGGTCAAAAAAATGTCGAGGTAGACCCCGTAGCGAATCTTGTTCAAAATCAGTTTTGGGAGCAGGGCTAAAAGATGCCTTTTCATCTGGGCTTCCGTGTACTGGTTTAACCCCTTGTTGTAGCGTTTGGAGCCGGAGACCCCCGCAATCAGAAGTGGACGATTTTTGCCATTTTTCCCGCTGACTTTGAGGCCTTTTTCCTCCAGGACTTTAAAGCCCGCGTAGACAGCCCCGAAATTGTTTGAGAGGTCGTAGCTTTTGTATTCGGTCTGCCAGGTCGGATGGGCACCTGTATGGCTTTTTACCTTTCGGTGGTAGTAGCCGAATTCCGTCAGATTGTGGTTTCCGAAGATGAAGAATGTCGGCTTGTTCAGCGTGGATACTATGAAATCGATGTACTCGCTGTTCAAGTCTCCTGCGCAAAGAACCGCGTCTATGTCGGCGAAGGTCTTTTTTGCAGAAGTGTTGTAAATCAGCGGATCGATTTGGTCTGAGACGCAGAGGATTTTCATTTATCAGACGCCGGCTTTTGACAGAACCGCTTCGAGTTTTTCTTTTCCGACCAGCTCAATCGGACGGCTTTCTGCGAATCCTGAGGCCGAGCTTGTGAATCCTGCTGACGCGCAGACGAATGCTTTGACGCAGTTCTGGCTCTTGATGAAGTCGAGGATTTTTCGGATGTGTCCGTCGTCAATCGGCTCTGTGTCGCGGTAGAAGTCAACAAGATAAAGCTGCTTGCGGACGTTCATCCAGTCGTCGTTTTTCTGCTCTGTGCAAATCATGCGGCAGCCCCATTTCTTTGACTCGATTTTCTGGGCTGACATTGAGAATCCTTTTATCGCCGCCTTTTTGCAGATTTCCACGAATTCGTCCTGACCACATGTCAAGAATTCCTTGAGGGAATCGTTTGCCTGCAAGTCGCGGTATTCCGAAAGCTTTGCGGCCACGTCGCGGAATGAGTGGTTGTGCTGGTAGACTATCTGCCACTGCTCGATTGCCTTCTCAATCTGCCTGTTCTTCTCGTAGCAGGCCGCGAGGAAGTAGCGGGCATAGAGGGTTTCGGGGGCATTCTCGTTTTTGGAGGCCTTTACCGCGCGGTCAAATTCCTGCATGGCGTTTTCCGGTGCGTTCGCCATCATGTAGCAGGATCCTCTCTCAAGAAGGGCTTTCTGCTTGTATTCTGGGTCGCGGAGGGCTTTCTCAAAGGCTTTTACGGCCCCGGAGTAGTCCTTGTTTTCCTTGAGGATTTTTCCCTGATAGTAGTAAGTCGAGAATGTGTCAGGGCTTAGCGCGATTGCAGTGTCGATTTCCTTTTTTGCTTCCGCGTACTGCTTTGAGCGGAAGAGGAGGAGACCGAATGCGGCGTGGGCCTTTACGTTCTTGCGGTTGAATTTAATCGCCTTCTGGTAAAATCCGAGGGCAACGTCAGCGTGGTTCTGCTGCTCGTAGATGCGGGCGGCCTGAAAATATGCGTCGGAGTTGGTTGGCTCCAGTTTTGTCAGGAGTAGGAATTCCTTTAGAGCCTCTCCCGGCTGGTTGAATTTGAGGTAAAGTTCTGAGAGCTGGCGGCGGAAGTCTGCCTCCGGAATCTTGTTGTCAAAAATCGCGTTCTGGTTGACCAGCTTGTATTCCATGAGGGCAAGCTCGTTTTTGCCTTCCGCAAGGTATGTCCTGCCCAGATAGTAGTGGGCCAGATAGTTGCGGGAATCTTTTGCAAGAATTGACTTAGCCATTTTTTCTGCGGCACCGTATTTTTGCTGTTTGAGGAGTTTTATAATTGAACTGAGCTTTTTTGGTTGTGTGATGGATTTTATGACATAGACTGCCAGAAAACCGATTGCCATAGTGAGAACAATTATTACCGCAAGAATAATCATAGAAAAAAAATCGCCTCCCACAAATTTTAAGAATAATATAAAGATTCTATTTATAGATTAGTCTTTTTTGCCCTGTCTGTCAAACGTAGAATTCGCTGTCACTGGGGGGGAGGCGCATAGAAAAATTGTAAAATTAAAAAAAATTATTGACAGTCCGGTAGATGAATTTAAAATGTAAATAGGTTAAAATTATATCGACATTCCTTTGTGGAATGAAAAAAAATCATTGAATCATTTTAATGATGGCTTGTCGGAGGACAAAAAACAAAAATGGACAAATTGTTCAAACTTTCTGAGCGGGGAACAAGTGTAAGTCGTGAGATTATCGGCGGAATCACGACCTTCCTTGCTATGTCTTACATTCTGGCCGTGAACCCAGGTATTTTGAGCGGGGCGGGCATGGACTGGAACTCTGTTTTCACAGCGACCGCAGTTTCTTCTGCGATTGCGACTTTAGTCATGGCTTTCTGTGCGAATCTTCCAGTGGCACTGGCACCAGGACTCGGCCTGAACGCTTTTTTCACATACACGGTCGTCCTTAACATGGGCTGCTCCTACCAGTTCGCCCTGACGGCTGTTCTTCTTGAGGGACTTTTGTTCATAGTCTTCTCGATCTTCGGAATCCGCGAGGCGATTATAAAGTCGATTCCATCGAGCCTCAAAAAGGCTGTCGCTGTCGGAATCGGACTTTTCATCACGATTATCGGGCTTGCCAACGCCGGTGTGGTCTCAACTGACACTGGGACTTTAATCGGTTTTGTGAACTTCAACATGGCCCACAAGACCGCGATCGTCGCCATGGTCGGCCTTGCGATCACGATAGTCTTGTATATTTTGCAGGTGCCAGGCTCTGTCCTTCTTGGCGTCGTGATTACTACAATCGTAGGAATTCCATTCGGCGTCACGACAATCCCGGAAGGATTCAAGCCCCTTGCGAGTCCCGCCGCCCCCCTGCTTTTCAAATTTGACTTCGCCGGAATCCTCTCCGTAAAATTTGTAGTTGTATTCTTTACCTTCCTTTTTACCGACCTCTTTGACACAATCGGGACTTTGCTCGGAGTAGCCCAGCAGGGAAATCTTGTCGACAAGGACGGAAATATTCCCCGCGTGAAGGGAGCCTTGATGTCTGACGCTGTTGGAACTGTGGTCGGAGCCTGCCTTGGAACCTCGACTGTCACTTCATTTGTCGAGTCAACCTCTGGAGTCGCCGCAGGTGCCAGAACTGGTCTTGCCTCCGTTGTGACGGCTCTTTTGTTCTTTGTCGCGCTCTTCCTCAGCCCTCTTTTCGCATTGATTCCAGCAGCCGCAACAGCCCCCGCCTTGATTTTTGTCGGCTTTTTGATGATGAAGTCAATCACATCGATTGATTTCTCCGACCCGACAGAGGGAATCCCGACTTTCATCACCGTGATGACCATGCCTTTCGCATACTCAATCTCCAAGGGAATCGCCTTCGGTGTGCTTACTTATGTTCTCTGCAAAGTGGCAGGAAAGCGTGTGAAGGAAATTCCTCTTGTAACGTGGATTTTGGCGGCTGTTTTCTTGGCTGACCTGCTCTTTGAGGCCGCAAAGTAATCAGAAATTCTGACTTCTGAATTCGGATTTTCTTGAATTCAGAAGTTCTTTACCAGGAGAGGGTGAATGACAAAGAAAAGCCTGAATTACTACGGTTTTGACGCTGACACATACCGGGATTGCCTAGAGATGATAAGCCGGACTAACAGCAAGCATCTTTTGATTTTGAACTCTTGGTTTATCGCAATCAATCTTTTTTACATATTTTTTTCAATCTCAAACCTTTTCGGCGTGACCCAGGAGAAAATCCCTTTTTATGCGGGCTATTTTATCGCGGCTATCGCCTTTGAGATTGTCCAAATAGTATGCAGGAATTTTCTGGAGGCGAGGCGGATTTCCCTTGTCTATCTGAATATCCTGATGATGCTCTCTTACGGAATTTTGGCCTCGGTGAATCAGCCTTACATGCCAGCGACGATTTTCCTTGTCTTTTATGTCCTCGTCTTTGTCTCTTACATCAGCAGCATGACAAAAATACTTCTGATGATGTTTCTGTCCGGCGTCGCCTTTTTGCTCTCTTCCTACATGGTGAAAACTTTTTCAATCGCATATTACGACACTTACAATTTCATAATAGTCTCAGTCCTGGCCCTTGGACTCCACTACACCTATCAAAAGGCAAAAATGCAGCAATTCACGCTCTATCTGAAAAATCTCCAGATTCAGCGGGAGCTTGAGGTAAAATCATCTTTTGACGCCCTGACCTCACTTTTGAACAGGGCAAGGTTCATCTCGATTGCGGAGGAAATACTGAGACGGAGGAGGGGCGAATACACGGCACTCTGCCTGCTTGACCTGGACGGTTTTAAAGAAATAAATGATGTCCTCGGTCACCAGATGGGGGACAAGGCGATTCAAGTCACAGGGAAAATAATCGCGCAGATTTTGAACTTGGATTTGTCAGAGAAATGGAATTTCTCCAGTCGGGCGGTGAAAATGCACTTCTCATTTGCGGGACGGCTTGGCGGCGACGAGTTCATAATCTTCATAGAGGGCTGCTCCGGAAAGGATGAAGCGGTCGCCCTGATTCAGAAGATTCTTGTGACATTGAACAAGGTCAAAATGGAGGGCATAGACGGGCTTCACGCCTCGTTCGGAGTCACACAGATTAACGACAGTGAGCAGGACATTGACGGGGCCTACAAGCGGGCTGACCTGGCTCTCTACGAGTCCAAGCGGGCGGGAAAAAATCAGATTTCATATATGGAAGATTCTGACACGGAGGTGAAGGCATGATTTCAGGAAGCTTTCCGATTCTCTCAAAATATCTGCTCGTGGCGGGGCTTCTCTTGAATCTCGCGCTATTGCTGGCATTTGTCTTCAATAATTTTGTCAGCTCTAGCCTTCTTGTGAAGCACACAAAGCGTAATAAATTTTCAGCCTGTCTTTTCCTTCTTTTTCTCCTTCTTATGATTTTGTCAGGCTTCCAGACTTTTAAAAAAGACATAGCCTTGATCTGGCTGTCGATACCCTATTTTGCAGTCTCCCTTGTCATCTCGGCCTCCTATCTATGGTTTTTGATGCAGCTTGGCGACTCCGAGAAACTTTCGATTGAGGTTCTGGAAACAATAGTCGGGGTAATTGAGGCTGGCGACTCGAATCTTGAGGGACACTCCCTGAACGTCCACAATCTCTCCCTGCTTTTGTACGACTACCTGCCGTGGAAATACAAGGTCAGGATAAAGCTCCACCAGCTACAGTACGCCTCTCTTTTGCTCGATGTCGGAAAGCTGGGGATTCCCCGGAACATCATCCAGAAGGAAGGCAAGCTGAATGACGAGGAATACGCTCTTATTCGCCGTCACCCTGAAATCGGATGTATTTTGCTTTCCCCCCTGCCGAATTTTGCGGCGGTCCGTAGCATCATAAAATGCCACCATGAGCGGGTGGACGGGAAGGGCTACCTGCATCTTTCAAAGGATGAGATTCCTCTTGCCTCAAGGCTTCTTGCCGTGACGGACACATTCTCCGCAATCACGATGAACCGCTCTTACAGGCCGTCTCTTTCCTACGGGGATGCCATCGCGGAGTTGAGGCTGGCCGCGGGAAGTCAGCTTGACAGCGAATTCGTGAATATTTTCTGCTCGATTCCCCGGAAGAAAATCAACGAGTGCCTTGCGAACGCGAAAAAGAAGATGGTGAAATACGAGGCGGGGGATTTTAAATGAGAAGATTTTTTGTCCTGATTTCAGCTTTTTGCCTCTGTATTATGCTCTCATCCTGCCGGAAAAGTCTGCCCCTGCCGGAAAATCCTGACGCTACAATGAGGCTTGCCCTGAGAGCCGGAGTTTACTCCGATGTGATAAAAAAAATCCTGCGCAAATTCGAGTTTGACAACAATGTTTTGTGCGAGGTTGAGGAGCTTCCTGAAAAGGACTTGTATTCCAAGGTTTTCGATGACTCAAAAAATCCGTCAGGTCTCTATGACTTTTGCATGGTCGACGGCTCCTGGATGGCCCAGTACGCGGCGAATTCTGTCCTTGCGGATTTGCACGACTTTGGCTATGAGCTTGACGCTGACATAATCGGGGCGACAAAAAAAATCTGCTATTTTGGCGGAGGACTTTATCTCGCGCCTTTTTACGGCAACGTGACGGTTTTGCTCTACAACAAACTGATTGTAAAGGAGGCCGGCTTTACCCCGGACAAGATTCTGACCCTTGAGGACATGGAGAAAATCTGCCGCTTCTCAAAAAGCCGCCATAACCTTGGCTTTATGTACAGGGGCGACACGCAGAACAATATAGTCGTGGACTTTCTGCCGATTCTGCGCTCTTGCGGGGCTTGGGTAGTTGATGAGAACAATAGGCCTTCAGTGAACACCCCTGAATTCAAGGAGGCCATGTCCTTTTATCTGGATTTGATTGAGACGGGCAGGGCGGCCAAAAAGGACGATTTGATAGCGGCTGTGGCCAACAAGTCCGCTGCGATGGCTGTCGGCTGGCCTGGCTGGTATACCCCGACCCGCAATTCATGCATGGACTATAAGGCTATTACTGGCCGCAGGGCGAACGGCAAGAATACTTACAACGCGAACATTTACGGTGTCTGGGCAATCGGAATCCCGGCCAATTCATCTCACAAGGAGTATTCCATGAAGCTCCTGAAATATCTGATGGATCCCGCCGTCCAGAAGACCACGATTGAGATTGGAGGCGTTCCCTGCCGCTTTTCCTGCCTCTCTGACCCTGCCGTGATAAAAAAATACCCCCAGTACGTAGCCGTCCGCAATGCCCTTGATAACGGCATATACCGGCCGGTCATGGAGGAGTGGCCCCAGTTTTACACGATTTTGGGAAACGAAATGGATTTGATTATAAAAAAAGAAAAATCTGTTGACGAAGGGCTTGATTCCGCTCAAAATCAGCTTGACAAATTGCTTGGAGAAAAATAATGAGCGACAAAAATATTGACAAATACATCCGCCCCTCATGGGATGAGTATTTTATGGAGGTCTGCCGGACTGTCGCGAAGCGCGCGACATGTGACCGAGGAAGGTCTGGCTGTGTGATTGCCAGAGACAACCAGATTCTGGTGACAGGCTATGTCGGCTCTCCGGCCGGTCTTCCCCATTGTGACGACGTTGGCCACCTGATGAGAAAGGTCATTCACGCTGACGGCTCCATAAGCCAGCACTGCGTCAGAACTGTACACGCCGAGCAGAACGCAATCTGCCAGGCAGCAAAAAGGGGAATCTCAATCGGCGGGGCGACCGTCTACTGCAAGATGACCCCCTGCCGGACTTGCGCCATGCTTTTAATTAACTGCGGGATAAAGCGTGTCGTCTGCGAGAAGCACTACCACGACGAGTCCGACTCACTTGAGATGTTCAAGGAAGCCGGAATCACAATCGAGCATGTAGAGGACGAAGTCCAGCATTATACGAATCAATAAAAGTTTAACCTGGGACAAAATAGCTTATGACCCTCAATCAAGATTTTCTCAGATTGTTAAAAGAGCCTGACTGCATTTTCGTTTTTAATACGGAAACTGCAAAAAATTGTTGGGCGGAGTGGTGTGTCCGCAATCCTGAAAAAAGCGGCGTAAAAGCTGTCGACATGGAACGGTTTTCGACATGGGACTCTTTCAAAACCGAGTATTTTAAAAGTCGTGGCAGCG
The DNA here is from genome assembly GCA_946615905.1 of uncultured Treponema sp. Lineage (GTDB taxonomy): Bacteria > Spirochaetota > Spirochaetia > Treponematales > Treponemataceae > Treponema_D. The sequence continues at coordinate 23,983 of CAMOIE010000013.1, forward strand.
GTGAAAGACTGGCTCCTGTTCCGCCCCTGGTGAGAAAATTTTACGCTTCGACCCTTATTGCTGAAAATTCCGAAAGAGTTTTTTTAAAGTCATTGATTCAAAAGGAGTACGCAAAAAATTCTTCCCAGTTTACAAATTGGATTTCAAGTCTTTTGCCCTCCCTGGACTTTTGGCAGAAAAAATTTCAGGCCTTCAAGGAAGAACATTCAGGCTACCTCGATGATGATGAAGATTGCGATTATGGAAGTCTTTATTCTCGGTACCGAGATTTTTTGGCCAAGAATCTTCTTTATGATCCCTTGTGGGCTGACAAAGAATTTGTCCCCCAGGGGAAAAAATTCCTCCTTTTCGGCTGCAATTTGATTCAGGATTTTGCCGATTACAGGGAATATCTTGAAAACCGGCCAGACGTTTTTCTGCTTGCAACTGGCATCGATTTTGATAAAAAGTATGACTGCCTGAAATTTCCCGACTCGCGGACGGAACTCCGCAGGATTCTTCTAAAAATCCGGCAGCTTTCGATTGAGGAAAATATCGATCTTTCTGATATAGCCCTTGTTGTTCCCCAAATTGATATTTACAGGCCTTACATAGAGCGTGAGTGTAGCCGCTATTGTATTCCCGTTACGATAAAATCTGGAAAGGCGCTTTCAAAGTATTTTGGTGGAAGAATCTTTCATCTTTTTAAAAACTGCTATGACTCTGACTTCTCCTTTGAAACTGTCAGGTCTGTTTTGACGGACACTTCTCTTCCGTGGAAGGCTGATGAGGAGGCCGTGCGCAAAAATTTGATTCTTGAAGGCTCCCGATTGCGCTGCATCTGCAATTACGAGGAGAACGGCAAAAAAATCGACATTTGGGAAGAGGCTCTCGGTCATGCCGGTGATGATGAGGAACTTTCCTATTATAGGCGGCTCCGCAAAGATTTGGTAGAAATCTGTTCTTCTCCTGACTTTGCTGGAATAATCGAAGGCTGGAAGGTTTTTAAAAGTGACTTTTTAAATGAGAATCCCATTTTTACAAAGGAAGTAGACCTTGTTATAAGTCGCTGTGTAGTCATTTTGCAGGAACTTTCTGAAACTCAAAGGGAATATTGTCCCAAATTCAATTTGGTGATAAAAAATCCCTACGAATTCTTTCTGTCTGAAATCGACTCGAAAATTTATGCCCTTCAGAATAAAAATAAAAATTCCCTTCAAGTGTATAAATATAAGCTTTCCGCCTGTGCCCCCTTTAAGTACCAGTTTGTCCTTGATTCCAGCCAGTCAAATCTTGATTCTCCGAACAAACGTCTTGCCTTTTTGAGCGAGAAAAAAAGGTCTGACTTTAAGTTGACCGATGAAGACAGTTTGAATGACTGCACCCAGGCCTATATAAATTCCTATGCCGAGAATTCTGAGAGAGTCTTTTATTCATATGCTGAAGATTCTTTTTCGGGTTTTGCCATCGCTCATTCTGGACTTCTTTCCTCCGCTGAAAAAAATCCCTGGTCAGACTTGGACGAAAGGGATTTCAACAAAAGAATTGCAGCCACATTTTTTACCGAAAATGAAGAAGTTTATGGAAATGAGGCTGAAAAAGATGAAGGTAAGTTCCAAGTGACTGAAAGTATGTCGGAGGAATTTAAAATCTGGTCTGCGGCGAAAAATGGATTTTTCGACAAAAAGAAGCCCCTGCTTTCTCGGAAGATTTCTGAAAAAATCCGGCAAGTCCTCGTGACTAACCGGCGTAGCCCTGAATCTGCTGATGAAAAAATCAATATAACGCAGTCTGACATGAAGAATTTCTTCCCCTGTCCCAGAAAATGGCTTTTGAAAAATGTCCTCGCCGTAAAAGAGGAAAAACTTCAGACTGAATTGATTGGTCCCTTTGACATGGGAAATTTAAATCATAAAATTCTGGAACTTTTTTTGAAAAAATATCAAGCAGACAAAAGATGTCTGCCCATTTCCGCCGAATCTGGATTTTTTCCTGAGGAAGCGAAAATTTCAGAATGTGTCAGCCTTTGCGTGGACGAGGCTTTTTCTTGTCAGGAATTTGACTTTATGCAGATTCCCCTTGTACAAAAGTCTTTTAGAAGCCAAAAGGAGAAATTCGTCAGAACGATAATGATTTTTTTGAGGTCTTTTTGCAAGGACGAAAAATTCGGTGGCTGGACTCCGGTAAAGGTCGAGGAGTATTTGCCGAAAGTTTCTGACTGTGCGGGAGTATCTGGAACCGGTGACTATTTTGACTGGAACTATACCGGCCGCTTTGACTGTCTTCTTGAAAGGGACGGCCGCTACGCGATAATTGATTTTAAAAATACGGTAAGTGCGATTCCTCAAGCTAAGGATATTAGGGTTTCTTCTGACGGCCGCCTTGGCGATTTTCAAATGCCTATTTATGCGCGTCTTGTTAACGCTGAGGCAAAAAAGTCTGCCGGTGAAAATGAGGATTATTTTCTTGACTATGCCTGTTTTTACGCCATCAAGGATAAAGCCGGAGAGGTTTCCAAAAGGTTTGCCTTGGATAAGGATGCAGACTCTGAATATCAGAAAAAACTTGATAAGTATAACGAAAAGATTCAGGATGGAAAAAGTGCGGAAGAGCCAAAAATGCCTTACGACCATCCCCAAATTTTCTATTCAGACACCCTTTCTGCCTTGCGTCGCTACTCCAAGAAATTCACCAAGCTGGTAAAAGAGGGTAAATTTTATCCTGTGGACTATGATGGGGGAAAAAGTGTAGAGGAAGATGATGACCTTTGCAACAAGGTTTCTGCGGAAATCGATTGCAAAAAGTGTCCTTTTGACTCTTTTTGCCGCTACAACTTTACGGTCGCGCCTGAAAAAATGCAAAAAGATTATGACGGGGAATAAAATGAGTGAAAATGTCAGTTATGGCTATCTTGATGAGCTTAAAATCGACGGAAAAAGCAGAAAACTGGATGACATTCAAAAAAAAGTCTGCTGCAATACGAAAAATGCTGTTGCCGCCGCTGGTGCTGGCTCTGGAAAAACCCAGGTTTTGGCCACCCGTTTTGCCTGGCTTGTGATTTCAAAGAAAGTTGATGTTTCAAAAATTCTCACGTTGACATTTACCAAAAAAGCTGCGGGGGAAATGTATGAACGCATCTACAAAACCCTGCAATTTTTCGCCTATGAGGCAAAATCTGTGACTGATGGGGAGCGGGAGCTTGCGAAAAAGGCCTTGGATAATTTTTCCCGCTGTCATATTCAGACTTTGGACTCTTATTGCTCTGCCCTCGTAAAGCAGGCCGCATCTTCTTATGGAATTAAGCCTGATTTTGCGGCCGGAGCCGGAGATGCTGCAAAAAATATTCGTGACGCTGCCTTCCCATTCATTATGGCAAACAGTGTAAGCAGAATTTCTATAAGGCATTATTCCGAACTTGGAAAAATCCCCGAATTCGCCACAAAGACTTTTTCTAAAATTATCGAAAAATATTCGACTATTGCAAATGACGGGAATTTTTTTAGGAAAAAGTTTGCGACCCAGCTGGAAATTATAAAAAATATTTGGAATTTTCTTGTCTGCGGTCAGGGTGAAGTCCGCCCGGACTATCTGCCAGACGAAATGTTCCCTCTTGAAGATTCTTTGCGTGATTTTATCGAATTTGAAAGTGTAATAAAGGCCTCGACCGGCATGTTTGTAAAAATTCAGGCTGTCAAAGAGAAAATGGAGGCGGTCGACTGGTCTGCAATTCCCAGAATCGATTCGATTGAGCAGATTTCTTCCGGCGAATTTTTACAGAAGGCAGAGTCATTTTTTGCTGTTTTTGACAAGCTGGCACAGGAGGTGAAATCTGTCAGTTTGGTCGGGCAAAGAAATGACGACCTTAAAAATGCAGTTTATTCGCTCAAAGGAAAAAAGGGAGAGTGCCTTGGTCTTTTTGAAATTCTTGTGCCTCTTAAAAACTATTTTATCATGTGTGAATACAAGTATGCCGCCGACTTCATGGATTTGCTCGATGAATTTTCGGCGATGCAGAACGAAAAAAAACGCAGGTCTGGGAATCTTACTTTTGCCGATGTCTCAAGTCTAGCCTTGAAGATTCTGAAGGAAAACAAAAAAATCCGCTCTCAGGAAAAATCTGCCTACTCAAAAATCATGATTGATGAATTTCAGGACAACAATAATGACAATAAAAACCTTCTTTTTTTGCTTTCTGAAAAATTTTTCCCTGAATATGCTAATGATGGCAATTTTGGTTGCAAGGACGGTATTCCTCAGGCCTGTGACTTGGATCCTGACAAGCTCTTTTTTGTCGGGGATGAAAAACAGTCGATTTACAAATTCCGTGGGGCTGACGTAAGCACATTCAACAACTTGAAGGAAGACTTTATGGAAACGAGACTTCCTCCGATGGTTTACAATTACAGGTCTGACAATGAACTTATCAGCGCATTCAATGTCTTTTTTGGAAATCCAATAGCCTTTTTGACTGGTGAAAATCTCCCGGAATATGAAGCCTCTTATTCTTCTCCGGCCCAGGCCTACAAGGTGCAGGTGACTGACGATGGCCAAATTGAGGGGGCTCCCTTGCCCCAGGTGGCGATTACAGGAGAAAATGCCAGAATCCACTGTGCCATGCTGAATAAATTCCTTTTGAAAAATCTGGATGACGGTGAAAAAACTGAAAAGTCTGACGACCCGCCACAAGCGAAGGATATTGTTTATTCCTATGTCGCAAGGCAAATCCTTGAAATCCGAAAAAAATGCTTCTCCACCGGAGAAAAATTTAATTTTTCAAGCATAGCGATTTTGGACAAGTCCCGGACTAACCGAAAATACATGGCCAAATGGCTTAACGCTTACGGAATTCCTTTTGACTTGGACCAGAACTCAGAGCTTTTTTCCGATGGGCCGATAAACGATATTTACAACATTCTCCGTCTTTGCGTTTACCCTGATGACAAAATCGCCTACGCGTCTTTTTTAGCTTCCCCTTTTGCGGGGCTTTCTGTTGAAGAGGTGGAAAATATTTTGGCAGGCGGTCAATTCGGAACTGAGAAGGTGAAATTTGATGCCGCATGTTCTTTCCTAGACGAAATCAGGGAATCCGCCTTTTCAAAAGACCTTGCCTCGACGATTTCAGACCTTTGGTATGGCCGTGGCTATTATTTTGAGACTATGATGAATAAAAAGGCCCGCCAACAGGCAGAGGCATTTGACCTCCTATTTGAGATTGCCCGTCAGGCTGATGAAAACGGCAAGAGCCTTCCCTGGTTTGTGGACCAATTGGCCTTGCTAAAAGCAGAGGAGGAGACTTCATTTTCTGGTAAAGATGTCGACATGGACGCGAAGGAAGTTTCTTTTCCACTTGAAAAAGAAGATGCTGTTCAAATAATGACAATCCACAAAAGCAAGGGCTTGCAGTTTGATTATGTATTCGTCCTCGGTTGTACGGAGGTTCATGCCAAGGGGAATCGGGAGAACTTCCTGTTCGATAAATTCTCAGGACTTTCCTTAAAAAATCCAGAGACAAACGAGAATCTTTTTAAAATCCTTCATAAGGATTTGTCAGAAAAGCAAGATTTGGCTGAATTCCGCAGACTTCTTTACGTCGCATTGACAAGGGCTATTCATGAAGTTTATATTTGCGGACTTTGGAACGTAAATCTTGACGATGAGAAAAAGGGGGGAGAAGATTCTGACTTTCACGTGGTTGAAAAACTTGTCAAAGAATATTATGTGGATTCTTTGACAGCCCCAGACTTTGCCATGCAGCCAGACGGGGAACTAGACTTCACGTTTGTCGAGGGGGCTCCTTTTGATTATCTTTCATTGAAGACTACTCCGTATCAGGCTGAAGAAAAAGATGACATTTCAAAAAAAGTTTTCCAGAAGATGGAAAATTTATTTTTGCCGGGAAACCACATGTCCGTTGAGGAGCTGGAAGGCCAATATTCCCGTTTGACCCCAAGTTCCTTGGAAAATTCTCAGGTTGCTATAGTGTCCCTTTCTGAGGCTGAAAAAAAAGCCGGTGAAAAATTTAGTGGAATTGAAAAACTGCTTGAAAAATATAAAAGTCCAGCGGAATCTGATGTTAGTGAAGGTTTAGACTCATTTGAAAAATCAGGAGAAAGTCAAAATCCCGACACTGAGGATGAAAGTTTTGATTCGAATGTTTTTGATGCTGGGGCCTTCGGAACTTTGGTGCATTCTTGCCTTGAGGCGACTGTCAAAGGAATCAATCTTGGCGATTTTAATATTCCCCTTTCTGCCTATAAAAACGTGGAAAGCACCGAGGACAGGCGGCAGATAAAGGACTTTTGCAATCAAATGGCAGAGATTTTCTTTTCTTCTGACGAAGGAAAAGCCCTTTTGGCCTGTAAAAATGCAGGGGGCTTTGTAAAGGCAGAGTGGGCTTTTAAGACCGAAATCTTATTCCCTGCTTCTGCCGGCGGTCAGGAGGTCAAGGCTGGACTTTACACAGGTTCAATTGATTTGATCTATCAAAATCCTGACGGAACTTATTCCATTGTGGATTATAAATCGGATTTGAACGTAAAGCCCGAAAAATATTACGGACAGCAGTATGTCTACAGACTTGCTGCTGCCCGCCTTCTTGGCCTGTCTGATGAAGAGGCTGCTGAAAAAATAAAATGCAGGCTCTTTTTCCTCCGCTACGGAAAATCAGTCTTATGCGGCTTTTGAGCTTGAGCCTGGTGCCGGTTTTGGTGGCAGGCTGTTGCTTTCCGCCTGAATCTGGGCGATTTTTTCCTTTGTCTTGCCTGAGTCGATCGCTGAGAGTGCCATGTCGTAGCCTTCCTTGATTGTCTTTGCCTTTCCAGCAAGATAGAGGAGGGCACCCGTGTTCAATCCAACCGCCGCCCTGATTGCGGGCCGCCCCTTGCCCTCAAGAATATCTTTTGCAAGTGCCGCGTTGTCCCCGCCTGTTCCTCCGAGCAAATCTTCTTCCTTCATTCCGCTGATTCCGAATTTTTCCGGGTCTATCGTGTAGCGGTATTCCTTTCCATCCTCGTTAATCTGGAAAACGTCTGTCACCGCGCAGGGGGAAATCTCGTCATAGCCGTCCCTTGAGCACACAGTCATGACCCTCTTCGCTCCGAGTGATTTCGCGGCGCGGGCATAGTCCTCAAGCAAATCCTTTGAATAAACTCCGAGAACCTCATATTCCGCTCCAGCCGGGTTTAAAAGCGGTCCCATGACATTGAAAATCGTTTTGATTCCCAAGGCTTTTCTTACAGGACCTGCGAAACGCATTGCCGCATGGTAGACCGGAGCCATCAAAAAGACGAAGCCTGTTTTTTTCAGCTGGTCGGCTGATTTTGCCGGATTGTTGTCGATTTTGATTCCCATGTTCTCAAAAAAGTCCGCCGCCCCTGATTTTGATGAGACTGCCCTGTTTCCATGCTTTGCGACAGAAAGTCCGCAGCTGGCCGCAGTCAGTGCGCTCAATGATGAAATGTTGAAGGATTTCTTTCCGTCTCCCCCTGTTCCGACTATTTCCGCCAGTCCTCTTGATTCCATCGGGAATGGTGTTTTTTTAGAAAGAAGTGTTTTTGCAAAGCCCGCCATTTCCCCCGCGCTAGGAAGCCCGTTTGCCGCCATTGCCGTCAGCACCGCCGCCATGACTTTTTCGTCCATCGTGCCGTCAGTAAGCGAGTCAGCGAAAAAGGCCGCCTGTTCTTCTGTAAGGTGCTTGCCTGAAAGCAGCTGATTTAAATATTCGGAAACGTTCATGTTTTCCCTCCTGTAGTGCAAGAATGCAGCAAAAATATTGTCGCCGTCCTCTGACGCGATTGACTCCGGGTGAAACTGGACACCCTCGATGACGTATTTTTTGTGGCGGATTCCCATGATGTCACCGTCAGATGATTTTGCGGTCACCTCAAAATCAGAGGAAAGAGTCTTCTCGTCAATCACAAGTGAATGATAGCGGGTGTAAGTCCCCGTAAGACCTGTGATTCTGAAAAGCCCTCTGCCGTCAGTCTTCATGTCCTCTACGATTCCGTGGCGGATATGCTTTGCGTTGATTATTTTCGCCCCGAAAGCCGCTCCGATTGCCTGATGCCCCAGACAGATTCCAAGAATCGGGAGCTTTCCTGCAAAATGGCGGATTGCCTCCACAGAGATTCCCGCTTCCTCCGGTCTTCCAGGCCCCGGCCCTACAACCAGGCATTCGGGCTTTGCGTTTTCTATCTCAGCGACAGATGTCTCCTCGCTTCTGAAAACCCTGACTTCCTTTCCGCTGACCCGCTCAAGGTCCTGCACTATGTTGAACGTGAACGAATCCTTGTTGTCGATGAATGCGATCATTTTTCTCCTCCTTATAAAGCCTGCAACTGCATATGATAAAAATTACACGGAAGTAATTTTTATCATGCCTCCTTGTGAAGGCACGTCTCCTTCCAATACAGAGCGAAGCGCCCTGAGTTTTTCATTTGTCTCTTCCCATTCCCTGTCTGCGTCTGAGTCGTAGACGATTCCGCCTCCGGCCTGGAGGGTCCAGACTTTTCCCTGCTTCATGGCGCAGCGGATTGCAATGCAAAAGTCCAAGTCCCCGTTTGACTGTATGTAGCCCACGGCCCCGGCATAAAAACGCCGCTTGATTTTCTCAAGACCGGACAGAATCTCAATCGCGGAAATCTTCGGCGCACCAGAGACAGTTCCCGCCGGAAATGCCGACCGCAGGACTTGTATACCTTTTACTCCTTCTTTCACCTGACCTTTAACATCGCTGACTATGTGCATGACATGGCTGAAATATTCAACGTCCATAAATCGCTCGACTTCCACGGATGCGTTCTTGCAGACCCTGCCAAGGTCGTTTCTGGCCAAGTCAACAAGCATCAGGTGTTCGGCGCATTCTTTTTTGTTGGCCAAAAGCTCTGTCTTAAGGATTTCGTCCTCTGCGGAATTTTTCCCCCGCCGTCTTGTTCCTGCTATCGGGCGGATTGATGCGATTCCGTCTCTCACGCGGACAAGGCTTTCAGGCGAGGAGCCGACCAGCTGCCTGTCCCCGAAGTCTATGTAGAGCAAATATGGAGACGGATTTACAGAGCGGAGCCTGCGGTAAATCTCAAGGGCTGAGTTTCCGCACTCAAGCTGTAGTCTTCTTGACGGAACCGCCTGCAGCAAGTCTCCCTTGATGATTCTCTTTTTGATTTCCTCGACTTTTTCCTTGTACTCACGCTCGCTTTGCTCAAGATTCGTGATTGTTCTAACGCTCTCAGCTTTTTCCGGTGGCGCAAGATATGAGAAGTCCATGTCGTTAAGGCGGCCTTTAAGTTTTTCCACCGCCTCCTGCAAGTCAATCTGATGCTCGTTGTAGTTGAGGGCGAAAACGTGGAGCTTTTCCGTAAAATGGTCAAAGATAATGTAGATGTGCCCGGCGATGAACTCGCTTTCTGGAATGTGAAGCTCGTCGGTCTGGGTCTGCAAGGTGATTGTGTCGCAGCGGGCGCAAAACTCGTATGAGAGATATCCCAGTCCTGAAGCTGGAACCGGGATTGTGTTTGCGGCTGTGGAACCGTTTTCCGTTTTTATTTTGGACAGGTCGTTTTGTCCGGCCACATAGAGCAGGGCGTCCAGAATGTCGGTCTTGTGGAGTTGCTGGCTTCCGGGCGCGATTTTTTCCCCGTCAGTGTTTTCCTGGGAAAATGGCAGTCGGCGGCCGTCAATTAAAAATGCGATTCCCTCATCGTCCTGGACTATATGGAAGGCTTCCTCTGTCATCAAGATAGAATAGCGTTCCTTGCCCCTTGAAAAAGAGGCTGACTCCAAAATTGCCTTTGCGCCGATTTTTCTCGCCAGTGAGAAGGGCGTGTATCTGTCGCATGGAAGTGAAAAATAAATTGAATCGTTTCTAGTTGTCATAGTCATCTCTGTTTCTCTCAATAGAAACAGAATACCCTTTAAATTTGTTTCTGTCAATAGAAACATTGAAAAAGTTTTTATTTTTACTGTTAAAATTGAAATAGTGTGATAAAATATAAAAGGATAATATGGAATATATCGTTAAAAATCTGAGCGCACGCTTGGATAAAAAATTATGTATAGTTCCATCTGACTCGACAAAAGATTTTCTCGCCTATTTTGATTATCAATGTGATTGTATTACGGATTTTGTGCTTGAAAGTGAACGTGACCGTTTTATAAAGCTTGTGAACGGCAGCGAGGACGGAAGGTCTGACGTTTTTCGCCTTTTGAGGAATACCGGGGAGTACCGCTACAATTTCGTCTCAATCCGCAATGTGAAAGATGATGAGGGGCTTCCCGCATCAAGACTCCGCCTTTTTGACATCTATGATGCGATTGAATTCGCCAGGTTTTCTGAGGACAGCGGCCGGTCTTTGCGGACGGTTTTGAGCATCACGAACGAGCATCTTTTTTCTTATGACGTTGAGAAGGATTTGTTTACCATTATCCGCTACAATCAGGGGCATGAGTTGGTCTCCTACAAGATGACCTTGGAAAAATGGATTGACCAGGTTCAAAAGGACGGCTTTGTTGAGAAAGATCAGCTCAAGCAGTTGGAGCTTTTGCGCTGGAATCTTATTGACAACGGTCTTGCCGTGAGTTTTTCTGTTAAAATCAAAAGCTCTCTAAGGACTGGCGGGACTTCAAAGGAAAATCTTCGTATAATCGGCATACGGCACAGGGCACGGGAGGGAATTTTCGTGATAGGCCGCATTGTCCCCGATGAGACCTACAAGTCCGCGAACATCTCGAACATACTGATGGACGAAATATACCGGGACAGCCTGACAAGGGTCTACAATAAAAAGGCGATTACAGCTTTCGTTCACAGGCGGCTGAATTCCGGTCTGCCAGACAGTTTTGCGCTTGCGATTATCGATCTGGATTTTTTTAAACAGGTGAACGACCGTTTTGGCCATCTTATCGGCGACCGGGTTATAGAGAGAACTGCGAAAGCCATAAAGGAAACCATCGGTGATGACGGGACAATCGGAAGGTTCGGCGGCGACGAATTCATGGTCATCTTGAATGATGTCGCCAATGAGCAGGTTTTGAGGGGAAATCTGCGGGCCATACTCCTCGGAGTCCGGCGGGAATTTTTGGGAGCCTTTGAGGGAATCTCCTTGACCTGCTCCATAGGCTGCTCTGTTTATCCTCTGAACGGTACGACTTATGAGGATCTTTTCAAGAAGGCAGACTTCTGCCTCTACCGGGCGAAAAACAAGGGGCGAGACCGCTATGTTTTCTTTCGAGACGAGCTTCATTTGGAGTCTTTCCTTGACTGGTCTGGAGCAGATCGCAAGCTTATCCGTTTTGAGACTCAGGAGACTCAGCTTTTGCGCTGCATGACCAACTATGTCAGGGACTTGAAGAACAATCCCAAGGAGGCTGCTGCCTCTGCCTTGAAGTATATGATTGAGGTCACAGGTGCGGACTCCATTTCTGTCTATATCGGGCAAAATTTAAAGAGAATCCTTTTCTCTGGCAACCGGCGGCCGGAATTTGAGAATGTCTCTTATATCCGTGACTCCTCATTTTTGGAGGCTTTGGGCGAAAAATCCTATGTGGACATTGACTTTCCACAGGACATTGAAAAGCTTCCAGACGGCAAATTCAAGGAGGCCCTGCAAGACCGGGGAACTGTCTCCTCGATTCAATGCATCGTGGGCACGAGGGAATCTCTTTTAGGACTTGTCTCAGTCGACAAAATCAAGAATCCTGCCCAGTGGGCGGACTACGAGATAAACGGAACTGTTTTGTTCGCCTCCGCTCTGAGTTTAATTGATTTAAAAGATTTGCAATAATGGCCTCAAGGGGGATATAATAAGACCATGCAAGACACAACAATCGTAACAAGCAGCCCGATCGGGCAGCACCTTGAAAAAATTGCTGACACAAAAGACGTGTCATATTTGATGTTCAACAAGAAAAAAATCAATCTTGTCGCAAAAATGACCATAGGCCGCGATCCTACCAGCGACATCGTGGTTGACAACAAGCTTGTCAGCCGCCACCATGCGTTGATTCAGAAAATCCGTGACGTTTTCTTCATCAAGGATGAGGGGTCTACAAACGGAACTTTCTTGAACGGGTCAAGAATCCCCAACGACAAATACGTGAAGCTCAACCCAGGTGACAAAGTTACTCTGGGATCTGTCAGCCTGATTTTCTCTTAAAAAAAAGGCTGGCCTTTGAATTCCCTCAGTGAAAAGCTCAAGATATTTGCCTCAGCGTCAAGCCTTCCGGAGCATGATGACTTGCTTTCCTCCGCGGATTCCTGTATCTCCGTGCTGGAAAGCGAGTCTGCCGTTTACCGGCCGAAGGACAGGAACTCGAAGCCCGGCGGCCTGCTGGATTTTACCGGGGAAAAGTCCACGTGCAAAAATATTCCGGTAATCATCGTGCCGGACTTGCATGCGAGAGCTTATTTTTTGCAGCATATTTTAGACTTCAAGCCTCAGATTCCCTCAAACCCGGAAAGGCTCTCTGTCTTCGAACTTTTGGAGCGGGGAAAAATCGCCATTGTCTGCGTGGGAGACCTCTTTCATTCCGAAAAACGCGGGATGAGGCGGTGGTTTGCCGCGTGGGACAAGCACGACCGGGGAAATTATGAGAGTCCTGAGATAACGGACGAGATGAAGGAGAATCTTTCCCTTCTTGAGATGGTCTTTACCTTGAAGACAGAATTCCCGACCCATTTTCACTTTTTGAAGGGAAACCACGAGAATGTCTTGAACACGGAGGGGCGGGGCGACCATCCCTTCTGCAAATTCGCCGCCGAGGGGGAGATGGTCTACGACTTTATGAGCGACCACTATGGCGATGCCCTGATTCACGTGATCCGCTGCTGGGAGCTGGCTCTTCCGCTTGTGGCGGTCTTCCCAGAATTCATTGTCTCCCACGCCGAGCCTCGCAGGGCTTTCTCAAAAGATGAGATAGTCAACTGCTCTGAAAATCCTGATGTCGTGGACGGCCTTATCTGGACGGAAAATGACAGGGCTGAGGATGGCAGCGTTTTTGCCACGATGAAAAATCTTCTGCCCGGAAAAAACGCGGAAGCTGCCGTCTGGTTCGCAGGTCACAGACCCGTCCCAGAAAATTACGCTATGCGGCAAAATGGAAAATTCATTCAGTTCCACAATCCTGAAAAAGAAAACATCGCTCTGATTGTGCCTGGCCGGAAAATCGACCTTGACCGGGATATTTTGAGCGTAAACGCATAATTTTAAGAGGAAAAAGATGCCTGTACAAAACGAAGATATTCCGCAGACAATCGGAAAATATAAAATCCAGGGGCTGATTGCGAAAGGAGGAATGGGAGCCGTCTACAAGGCCATTCATCCTTCTCTCAAGCGCACCGTAATTCTGAAAAAACTCACAATCAGAAACAACTCCACAATCCGCGAGAGGTTCAAGAGGGAGGCGCAGATTCTTCTGGACATGCAGTGTCCTCAGATTGTCCACCTTTTTGACTACTTTGTCGAAGGCTCCTCCCATTATATAGTAGAGGAGTGCGTTGAAGGGCTTTCCCTTGCCCAGGTTCTGGAAAAACAGCGTTCTCTTGACACGCAGATTTCTCTCGTGATTTTTTTGGAAGCCTTGAAGGCCCTGAAATTCGCCCATAAAAAGGGAATCGTCCACAGGGACATAAAGCCCGGAAATATTTTGATTTCAAAAGGTGCCTCTATAAAACTGGCCGACTTTGGAATCGCCTCCTCTGAGTCCGGGGACGACATCAAAGATTCTGCGAAGTCAAAGACTCCTGTAAAAAATCAGCCTGCCCAGGAAGGCCTGACTCAGGTCGGAACCGCCTTGGGAACCCCGGCCTACATGTCTCCTGAGCAGATTACAGACTCAAGGTCTGTCGACAAGAGGGCTGACATCTATTCGATGGGAGTCATGCTCTATGAGATGCTGACTGGCGTAAAGCCCTTTCCGTCAACCCTTTCCCAGGAGATGCTTGATAAAATCAACAAGGGAAAATACATAAAGCCAAGGGAGCTTGACAAATCAATTCCAGTTGAGATTGATTTTATGATTCGCAAGATGCTCCGCGCCAATCCTGCCAAACGCTACCAGTCGGTCGACCCGATTATTAAAATCGTGACAAAATATCTCTCTCATTTTGACAGTTATGAAATCCGCGTGGCCCTGGCAAAAATCGTCAGTTCCAAAAAGCCTTACGAAGTTCCAAAATTTGAAAGAAAAAAGTCAGTCTCGAAGATTGCAGTTTTGTCCGTTGCGGCAGTCCTTGTCGCAGTCTTCGGAATCCGCGCCCTTTGGAATGCGGGAGCCTTCCACTATACGATTTTGCGGCCCTGGTACACGCCTGTCACTTTGGAGATGAACCTTCCGACAACGGGAAGCAACGTGAGCGACCTGCCGGTCCAGTCTTTCTGCTTTGTCGATGACAATGACAAAATCCCGGAAGTCAAGGGAAGCAGCAGAATCTTTGTGAAAGTCAAAAATCAGGATGCTGGCGCGAAAAAGACCTTGTACAGGACAAAGACTTTTTTCGTCCGCTCTGGAAGGCCTGAATCGATTCAGACCATAAAAGACCCCAACACCGGAAAAAAATCAAAAGTCGTGGTTCCGGCTTATCCTGCAAAATACAGGATTAAAATCGCGGTCGGACCTTATATTCTCTGGCGGTCGCTGCCGGTTGAGAAAACTGCCGTCAATTTGCGAATCGAGTCACTGGCAAACGAGAAGCGCTTTTTGCAAATCCAGACATACTCCTTTGACCTCAAGACTGAGAAAAATCTCACCTCAAAGACGAATTTCTATGTCCTTGTCGGAAACAAGTGGCTTCCCGCTGACAGAATTCCCCGCGACAGGATCACTACTGGCGGAGTCGTCCACGTGAAGGCTGTAAGCCCTGGCTACAAGGAGGCTGTTTTCGGCCTTCTGCTTGACTGGTATCAGGACACCCTGATTGTGAACGCGGGACTTGAAAAAGAGTGATAAAATTTGCCGGATTGGAATTTTTTGATTATATTTAGCTTATGACTGATACAAAAGACGAAAAGAACGAATTTGAGATTGAAAATCCTGAAATTCTCACGGATGGCGATAATGCCTCGGAAAATAAAGATAAGGCCGGATCGGCGGCTGATATAAAAGCCGATGAGGCTCCAGCAGAGGCAAATGCTGACGAGCCTTCAGAAAAAGAGGCTGCAAAAAAAGTCGATGCGGCGGAAGTGACTGATAAAAACGCAGAGCCTGAGAAGGGCGAGAAAAAAGAGAAAAAGAGCAAGAAAACCGTAAAGACGATAACGGTCGACCCATTCAACTTGTCGGGGAATTCAATCATCCCGATTGAGCAGATGCTGCCCGGCCGCCTCTTTTTGGTTCCATTGAGCGGCCACCCCATGTTCCCCGGAATTTTCACACCGCTGATGATTTCCCCCGGAGACGACACAAAGACAATCGAAAAGGCCTTTGATGGGGACGGTTTTATCGGAATCGTCATGCCCAAGGACGATGAAAAAGACTCTCCGTCAATCTCAGATTTGTACGAGGTTGGAACGGCTGCCAGAATCATAAAGAAAATCAACCTTCCAGACGGCGGACTCAACATTTTCATTTCAACTATAAAACGCTTCCGTGTCCGCAAGGCCTTGAAAGCCACAGCTCCGATTGCGGCCGCAGTTGAGTATTTGGACGATGAGGAAGACGACACATTCGAGGTCAAGGCTTTGACCCGCGCCTTGATTTCCGAGATGAAGGAAGTCAGCGAGAACAATCCGCTTTTCTCCGAGGAAATGCGGCTCAACATGGTCAACATCGACCATCCTGGAAAAATCGCGGACTTTGTGGCCTCCATTTTGAATATTGACAAGGAAGACCAACAGAAGGTTCTTGAGCTGACCAACGTCCGCGCCCGCATGGAGCAGGTTTTGGTCTACATCAAAAAGGAGCAGGAGCTTCTTCGCATTCAGAAGAAAGTCCAGACTGACCTCAACGAGCGCATTGAGAAAAACCAGCGTGACTACTTCCTCCGCGAGGAGATGAAGCAGATTCAGGAGGAGCTTGGAGCCGGAGCTGAAGGCGGCGGAACTGACTACCAGAAAATCAAGGCGAAAATCGATGCCCTTGGATTTACCGGTGAGGTCAAGGAGACCGTTGACGATGAGCTTGAAAAATTCCACCTTGAGGACCCCCAGTCACCTGAGTATTTTGTCTCAAGGAATTTCCTCACGCTGATTACCGAGCTTCCGTGGAAGGAGAGCGGGGAAGAGGACTACGACCTTGCGGACGCATATAAAATCCTTAACCGCGACCACTACGGCCTTGACGACGTAAAAAAACGCATACTCGAATATCTTTCTGTCCGCAAGCTAAAAAAGGACAAAAAAGGCTCTATAATCATTTTGGTAGGCCCGCCCGGAGTCGGAAAGACTTCTGTCGGCCACTCAATCGCGGACGCGATGAAAAAGCCCTTCTACCGCTTTTCTGTAGGAGGAATGAGGGACGAGGCTGAGATTAAGGGGCACAGACGGACTTACATCGGAGCCATGCCAGGAAAAATCATTCAGGGCTTGAAAATCACAAAAACAAAGTCCCCGGTCTTTATGATTGACGAGATTGACAAGATGGGCTCTTCGCATCAGGGGGATCCGGCCTCAGCCCTGCTTGAGGTTCTTGACCCTGAGCAGAACGTCTCTTTCCGCGACAATTATCTTGACCTGCCCTTTGACGTTTCCGATGTATTCTTTATTTTGACCGCGAACACATTGGATTCCATTCCAGAGCCTCTTCTTGACCGCGCTGAAAT
The DNA here is from genome assembly GCA_946615905.1 of uncultured Treponema sp. Classification (GTDB taxonomy): domain Bacteria; phylum Spirochaetota; class Spirochaetia; order Treponematales; family Treponemataceae; genus Treponema_D. The sequence goes on from CAMOIE010000013.1 coordinate 40,712, forward strand.
CATCTCTCTTGCAGGCTACATCGACCAGGAGAAGATTGAGATTGCGAAAAAATACCTGGTTCCAAAGAATCTGGCTAAAAACGGACTTAAAAAAGGTCAGGTCTCATACACAAAGGCTGCCCTCTACAGAATCGCCGAGGAATATGCCCGCGAGGCCGGAGTTCGCAACTATGAGAAGTGTCTGGACAAAATCCACCGCAAGATTGTCACCGAAGAGCTTGCAGGAATTCCCGCCCAGACAAAGCAGCTGACAAAGCTCAAGGACTTGGCTCCTCAGTCTGAGAGTCAGGAAGCCTTTGCCCAGAAAACTTTCAACATTGACGCCTCTGACTTGGAGCGTTATCTTGGAAAGCCTGTCTTTGATGAGTCTGAGATAAAGAGGGCTGAAGTTCCCGGAACTGCAATAGGTCTTGCATGGACCAGCATGGGAGGCGACACACTTTTGATTGAGTCAATCGCATTCCAGTCTGACAAGGGGGGCTTGCAGCTTACAGGCCAGCTCGGAGATGTCATGAAAGAGTCTGCCCAGATTGCGATGAACTGGGTCAAACAGTATGCGATTGACCACAAGATAAAGTCTCCCGAATGGTTTGAACGCAACACGATTCACCTGCATATCCCGGAGGGGGCGACTCCAAAGGACGGCCCTTCTGCAGGAATCACGATGGCTACAACCTTCATGTCCCTTGTCACAGGCCGGGTGATAAAGCCAAACGTCGCGATGACAGGAGAGCTTGCCTTGACCGGAAAAGTAATGCCGATCGGAGGTCTTCGCGAAAAGACCGTGGCGGCAAAACGAAACGGAATCAAGACGATTTTCATTCCGAAAGCCAATGAGAAGGACTTGGATGAAATTCCTGACCACGTAAAGCAGGGTATCACCTTTATTCCCGTAAGTCAGGCGATGGAAGTCATGACTCAGGTTTTCCAGCCGAAGGCAAAGAAGGCGGAGTCGGAAGATTACGGATTTTAATCAGGAGGAAATATTATGGCGAATTACGCAAAGACAGATGACGAAGTGATGTATCACGTGGGGCTTTCAAGGAAAATGCTTGAGGGGGCGACTTATGCCCTGGTTCCCGGAGACCCCGGACGGGTAGAGGGGCTTGCCAAGGCTCTTGACTCAAACGCGAAATTTTTGGCCTGCCACAGGGACTACACCTCATGGCTTGCAACATTGAGCGGAAAAAAAGTCCTCGTGATGTCGACCGGAATGGGCGGTCCCTGCGTGACTTTCGCCGTTGAGGAGCTTGCCAGAATCGGGGTGAAGACATTCATCAGAATCGGAACGACAGGCTCTTTGCAGGATGACCTTAATATCGGTGATGTCGTGATTGACAAGGCAGCTGTCCGCCTTGACGGGGCCTCAAAGGCTTACGCCCCGATTGAATATCCGGCCACTGCCGACCTGGACGTTACGATCGCCCTCCGCGATGCCGCAAAGGAACTCGATGTGCCATTTAAAATCGGCGTTGGAGTCTCCACGGATTCATTCTGGCCGGGTCAGGAGCGCTATGACTCATTTTCCGGCTACGTGATTAAAAACTTGCAGGGCACGATGAAGGACTGGCAGACTTTGGGCTGCATGAACTACGAGATGGAGGCCGCGACTTTGTTCACTCTGACATCAGTGTTCGGTCTTCGCGCAGGCTCTGTATGCGGAGTCGTCGCAAAACGCACGGACTCAGAGGCTGTCGCACCAAAAGAGATGTACGCTTTGGGAGAAAAAAGATTCCAGCAGGTCGCAAAAAGAGCGCTTGAAAAGCTGATCGCCGCTGACTGATGCGGCTAGATTTTCTGCATAAAAAAAGGGCTTCTTTGAGAAGCCCTTTTTTTATATCTTCTGACTACTTTTGCAAGTTTGCAAGCAGCCAGTCCTTGAACAAATTGTAGTCATTTTCCATCGGAACAGCCCTGTCCGGCAGCTCCATAACCTTCTGCAATCTTTCAGGAATAGTCGGTGTACGTCCTGTCGCCTGCTGGACAGTCGCGCCGAATTTAGCAGGATGGGCCGTCTCAAGAATGATTCCTACAGCCCTCTTGTTAATCACTGAGTCCGCCCAATCAGGAAGGTTTGGAGTGAGTCCAGGTTTTGTAAAGTCGCCTTTCTTGCCGTTTTTGAGCTCTTCCATTCCGCCATTTTTGATGTCTGACCAAGCTTTCCAGCCGACAGAGCCGTGGGGGTCGATTATGTAGCCTGTCTTGTCGTAGCAGTCCTTGACCGATGCGATAATTCCGTCATTGTCGAGCCAGTATGAGGCGAAGAGTGAGCGGACCTGGTCAAGTGAATACATCGCCTGAATGCGCTCGTAGTTTGACGGGGCACCAACGTCCATAGCGTTTGCATATGTCTCAACTGACGGACGGGCCTTGTATTCTCCGGTCGCAATCCAATCGGGAATCGTGTGGTTCGTGTTTGTCGCAGCGACAAATCCCTTGATAGGTGCGCCCATCTCACGGGCAATCAGACCTGAAGTCAAGTTTCCAAAATTTCCAGACGGAACGATCATGATTATGTCTGGATTTTCGATTTTGTTGTCACCACGGCTTCTGTTTCGGACAACGAGGCTTGAGTACATGTAGTAAAAAGCCTGGGGAAGAAGTCTTGAGATGTTGATAGAGTTCGCTGATGAAAGGCGGAGGGCAGAGCGCAAGGAGTCGTCTGTGAACGCTGTCTTCACGAGCTTCTGGCAGTCGTCAAAAGTTCCATTGACCTTGAGTGCACGGACATTTCCAGTAAACGTTGAGAGTTGTTTTTCCTGCAATGGGGAAATCTTTCCCTCCGGGTAGAGAATCGTCACGTCAAGCCCCGGAACGTTATGGAAGGCGGAGCCTACGGCAGAGCCGGTGTCACCGGAAGTGGCCACCAAAATGTGGAGTGGGGAACTTTCTGACTTGTTGAAGTATGACATTACGCGGGCCATAAAGCGGGCGCCGAAATCCTTGAATGCGCAGGTCGGTCCGTGGAAAAGCTCTAGCACGTATGAAACTGGGTCAACAGGCACAACTCTTGTGGGGAAGGGGTAGGCATCTGCGATTATGGCCATAAGGTCGGAGTCTGGAATTTCGCCCTCTACATAAGGTTTTGCCATCTCAAAGGCGATGTCTCGGAATGATGGTTCCGGAGTCCTGTTTATAAATTCCGTAGAAAGTTTCGGAAACGAAGCCGGAATGTAGAGCCCACCTGACTCCTTGTTCATGCCGTTCAAAACGCATGTTCTGAAATTCGTTTTTACAGATGAATCGCGTGTGTCTGTATATATCATTTTTCTATATTCTCCTCGTAGATAGAGATTTTACATTCCGTAGATGATTGCGGGGGCCAGCTCCTTTGCAAGAGCCTTGCGGGCATTGGGAAGTGCGTTCCATTCTTTTGCCTCGGTGACAGAGGCTGTTCTTTTTGCTGAATAAAGGACCGCTCCGCTTTTCATGTCAAGGCAGACAATCTCGCCGTTCAACGTGCACTTGAAGCCGCTTTCTGTTTTTTCAACGGGATTTGCATATTTTACGGTTCCGTAGATTAGATATGCTGATGAGGTTCCAAGCATGGCCTTCGCGGAATTATAGACTTTAGTGCTGTCTCCACTTGAGATTGAGGATGAAAAGTCAGGTCCGTTTCCGACTCTTGAAAAGCCCGCGACCATAAGCTCTGTCAGAAGGTTTGAGGAGGAGACGGAGTTATCGTGAATGATTTTTCCAGATGCATTGTAGTCGACTATGGCAAGACAGCCTCCGGCAGAAGTCATGTTAGTCTTTGCCTTGTATGGGGCTGTAACTGTTTTTGATGCGGCCAACTTTGCAACTTCTTCATCGCTTGTGTCTGCTGAAGGATAAGCCTTTACGACAGTGTTGAAAGACTGGGCGGGAATCCCAGCTGAAAATGAAATCGCACCATCTGTGTCCGTTGTCAGAATGGTCTTGCTGTATTCAACATTGTCACCAGTTCTTTTTGCAGGGATTTCTAAAGTCACTTCAAAATTTGAGGCTGGGCTTCCATCCGCTTTTGTGGCCTTTAAAATATATGGGGCGGAAAATGCCTTTCCTTTTACGGTCTGTTTCGGTGCTGAGATGAAGGAGAGTGCGATTCCGTCTGTTTTTGCCTTGTAGAGTGAGAGGGGAGTTTCTTTTACTTCAGTTTTTACTGGACCCGCTTCTGTATGTGGGCGGTTGCCTTCTTTTTCTGCGGCTTTTCCGACGTTTGAAGAAGTTGCACATGAGACTGCGAGAGACAGAAGAAATATGGAAGAGATTGATGCGCAGATACTACGTTTATTAAATTTCATAAAATCCTCATTAAAAATTGCAGTAAATATTATATTGATAATAAATGCCTTTCACAAGGTTCGGGTTACAGAATTTGGCATAATTTTACATTTTTGCACTTGCCTTGAGTTTATTGTCGAAAATCAATAAACTGAGGAGCCTATGAATATCGCCTTATTTACAGACCAATATCTTCCTACTAAAAGTGGTGTTGTTACTGTTGTTGTTCAGTTGAAAAAAATCTTGGAAGAATTGGGGCATAATGTTGTTATTGTAACCGTAATGGCTTCCCTTGATGGCTATGAAGAGTCAGAAGATCCGAATATTCTCCGCGTGTACTCTATTCCAGCTCCCGTAGGAACTGGCCAGTACATAGGTTTTCCCCACAGGCGTGCCATTGTCAAATTCCTTGAGAAGCACAATGTTCAGCTGATTCATGCCCATACGGAGTTTTTTGTCGGTCAGATTGCGGTAAGGGTCGGCAAGTATATGAATATTCCTGTCATTGCCACGACACATACCATGTGGGAGGACTATTACCGCTACTATTTGTCCTTCGGAAAGTTGATTTCCCGCCGTTTGATCCGCAAAATCGTAAAGAAGCTCTACAAGCGGTTCTACGCATTGATCAATGTTTCCGAGAAGGCTCATAAGTATTTCACAAATCCCTTTATGCTGCCGGGAATTCCTTCCGCTATAATTCCGAATGCAATCGACAGTGAAAAATTCAATCTCATGCGGTGTACCGAGCAGGACAAGGTTGAACTGCGGGCGAAGCTTGGAATCAAGGAGAATGATCGGGTTCTTCTGTATGTCGGTAGAATTGTCGAGGAAAAACGGCTCTTTGAACTTTTGGAAGTCATCAAGCGTATAGTCAGCAAGCGTGATAATGTCAAGATGGTCTTTGTCGGAGCTGGAGTCATAGAGGACGACCTTCGCGAGGAGGTTCAGAATTTTGAGTACGCAGACAAGATAATTTTTACCGGCTTTGTTGACTGGATGAAACTAGCTCCATACTACGCAATCGGTGATATCTTTGTGACGGCTTCCCTTTCTGAAATGCATTCGATGACAGTTCTTGAGGCGATGTCTTTGGGCTTGCCAGTCATCTGTCGCAAGGACGATTCTTTTTCTGACACCGTTTTGCAGGGAAAGACTGGTTATATGGCGGCCTCGGATCAGGACATGGACAAATTCCTCCTTTGCCTAATCGACAATCCTGAAAAATGTCGTCAGATGGGTGAGAGGGCCTTTGAACTGTCCAAGAATTTTTCCCTCCTCCTTCACGGAAAGAGGACGGAAGCCTTCTATCAGGAGGTTCTCAGGAATTTTCCGAAACGAATGTCATCTTCGAAGCTTCAGCAAATTGTCAATCAAGTAAAATCTAAGAAATAACAGGAAGTTTTTATAATGACGGATAGAAAAAAATCCTTAGGAAGGGTGCTGATTTTTTTTCTCTTTTTGTGCGTAAACCGGGGTTTTGCCACCGTCCGGGGAGACCAGGAACTTATTACTGCCGGAAGTCCTGTGTATGACAAGGCCACGGCCGTCTTTTTGGAAAGCGGGCTTTGGAATTTTGCAGACTCCGTTCCTGTCACAATCGAGGAGTTGAAATTCTACCTTTCTGAGGTTGACTATGATTCGCTTTCAGAGAGCGGAAGGACCTCATATGACTCAATTCAGTCTTACTTCGGCGAGGAGAATATTTCCTTTGACTCTGACATTTTCAACATCGGTTTTGAGCCTTCGTTGAGTTTGGAGGGCTATTACAAAAACAATGATGATATTGCCTGGGTTTTCGACAAGTACAGCCGAAAGCCTCTTGTTGACTTGCCCTTGACATTGAATGCCTCAAAGTATTTCACGATTATGTGTGACCTCTACCTGTGGCAAAACCGCTGCCAGATGTTAAAAAAGGACAATTATGTCAATGTCCCTCTGTCTTCAAACCAATTCAATTTGAATTTTCCGACAACGGCTTATTTTTCAACGGGAACAAAAGTGACTGATGGATTCGGAGTTTCTTTTCAGACAGGACTTGCAGAGACTTCTGTCGGCAGAACCCTTTCCGGTTCGGTTATCCGCTCCGAGTATATGACCGGGGCGACCTATGCCCAGCTTTCCGCATACAGCCATAAAATTAAATATTCCGCCTCAATCACCCAGCTTAATACTGAGCGCTATTTTTACATGCATAAGCTTGAGGCACGTCCCCATAAGTCCCTTACGATTTCTGCCATTGAGGGACAGCTTTGCGCCAAGCCGATGGAGCTGCGTTTTATGAACCCCCTGACGATTTTTCACGGGTTCGCCCCATGGAATGACTATTCGGAAGATGATGACATGTATACGAGTGCTTTCATGGGCTTAAAGTTGTCTTGGGTTCCTGTAAAGTACCTGCGTTTCTATGGACTTTTTGCCATGACCCAGTACCAGACTCCCTATGAAAAATCCAGCTGGGGTGACAGTCTTACCCCTAACGGTCTTGGCGGACAGGCAGGCCTTGAGTCTTATATCCCTGCGAAGGGCGGTTATTTTCACTGGGGAATCGAGGGCTATTACGCCCAGCCCTACTTGTATTTGAAGCCCTCTCCGAACTCATCTATGGTCAGAACTTATACGGAATCTATCGGCGAGCAGGATCCTATCTATGAGTGGATTGGCTCTCCTTTTGGTCCTGACTCAATCGCCGGAACCGCCGTGGCGGGCTATGAGGTTCCAGAAAAATGGTCTGTGACAGCTAAATACCTCTTTTTGGTTCAGGGAGAGCTTGCCGACGATTCGATCTTTAGAAATGCAGGCTGGATGGACGAAACCTTGGATTGGTATGCCTTGCAGAATCCCTACAGCGATACGGCCAACAATTGGAAGGGCTATCCTCATACTGCAAAGGAAAGAGATCAGACTACTCCAACCGGAACTCCACAGTATAACCACAGGATTTCTGTGAAAATGACTTTGAATCCGACCAATTGGATGGAACTTGTCGCCCAGCCTAGCTATGTGATAATTTTCAATAACGGCCACATAAAGCATGAAAAGGATCACGGGTTTGAAATTGCTGCCGGCTGTAGAATTAAATTTTGTAAGATAAAGTAGGTTTGTATGAGCAAAAAAAAATTAATTTCGGTCTTGTTTGCCTTCTTGTTTTTGACCTTTTCCTTTGGATTCTCACAGGCCTTGGTCGACACTGCTGATGATTTTTATCTTTATGCCCAAGGTTGGTATGCGAAGGGACTCCTCTCTCAGCCCCTTCCACAGGTCAGACCATATTCGGCTAATGCCGCAAAACAAATTTTGAATCAGGTTATTGAAAGTGGAAATGAATTTGAAGCCCGGCAGGCTCAAAGGGAATATGACCGCCTGTTTTCAAGCCAGTTTCATGCTGCCATAGAGGCCACTGGCCATTATAAACGGAGTCAGACATTAAAGGATCATTCAAAGGAGACTTCTTCATTAAAGACTGTCGGCGGTGAGATTTCGATTTACGGGGACATTGAACTTCATCCGCTCGCATCTCTTTCTTATGACCCTGGTGTTTTTGGTCTTACAAAAAGCGAATCCAACTTCTTGCCGAAATATACGAATTCTTTGCATGATTCTGTTACGGACAAGTCTGAATTGGGGCCGATTGACGCTTATTTGGATATGAATATGAACCTTTCTGTCGGAACTGCCAATCTGTATGGTTCTGGCGGAGTCAGCCGCATAGGTTTCGGTCCCTTTTTGGGGCAGGGACTTGCCCTGAATGATACGGCCTTCCATTCCGCAAACTTCATTTTTAATGTTCAAAAGGGGAGGTGGGCTTTTTCCACAGTTTACGAGGCGATAGGTGCGACAGATTCTTATTCCTCTAATCTGGACAATTTGAAGTCTGGGAAGTTTCTTGCCTTTCACTCTGTAAAATTCGTTCCAAGCCCGAAATTCTCTATTTCATATTATGAGAATGTCGTATGGGGACCTAAGTCTAATTTTGCCTACCTTTTCCCGGCTCCGTATATGGTCATTCAGGGAATCGGAGGGGCGGACTCAAACAGTCAGCTTGGCTTCCTTTTGGAATTCTTCCCTGTTGCAGGCTTGGAGCTTGCCGGCGACTTCTTCTTTGATGACTTTGACGTTGACGCCTTGGCAAAGGGCGATGTTGATTCCAAAAATAGGATAGGCATCCAAGTGGGTGCTATTTTTACCCCGATTGCCTCGGTCTGTACGAGATTGTCTCTTGACTATACCGCTATTATGTCCTATGTCTATTCCCACTGGGAGTATGCTGACGATAACGACACGATTAAGGGTTCAGAGCTGAACTATCAGAATTATACTAACAATGGAATCTGCATTGGCTCCAGTTTGGATCCTAATTCTGACAGGGTTCTTTTTACTGCCAATTTTGCCCCTGCGGAAAGACTCAAGCTTTCTTTTATGGCATCCTTTGCCCGTCACCAGAATGTCCTTGAGAACCTTGATGATGATGAGGCTGCAGCTTACTTGGCTGCTAATGCTGGTGTCTACAATACAAGCGGAAGTCTTTTGACCCATTCTGTGTATTCTGGAGGAGACCATGTTGAGCAGGCTTGGAAGCATTTGAATTTTATGACTGCCGACCACACGATGATTACTACCTCATTGGGGCTTGGAGCGGAATACTCTCTTCCAAAAACTGAAATTGGTCAGCTGTCATTCAAGGCTGGCTACACCTTTGAGTATATAAAGAACAAGGGGGTCGACAATCCCATGTATCCTGGCGGAGTCTACAAAATTACGAGTGCGACTACGGAAGCTGAAAAGTCCGCATTTGTAAAAGCTGCCCATCGGGCTTGGGTGGACAGACTCTACGATTGCGTGAACCAGTATATCAGCTTCTCTGTAAAATACAGCTACTAAAAAAAGAATGGCCGTCAGTCTGTGACGGTCTTTCCGTTCTCAGCCGCGATTTTGTCCTTGTTGGGCTTTGTTCCGAATTTTTGCGCGACAATGCCCGACATCTCGAATCTTTTTATAACTCTCTTTTCGTAGGCCTCTTTTATAAGGTCGTCGACTCCAAGACTTTCATAGATTTTCTTCGCCTCCTCCAAATCCGCGCGCAAAACCGGGTGTTTGGGTGAGAAAATCACGCAGCAGTCTTCATAGGGGAGAATCGAGGTCTCATACGTTCCGATTCTTTTTGCCACGGCGATTATGTCGTCCTTGTCAGTGCCGACAAGCGGGCGTATAAGCGGATATTTCGCCGCGGACTCAGTGACCGCCATGTTCTTGATTGTCTGGCTTGCGACCTGCCCAAGAGACTCCCCTGTGATTATGCAGTCTGCGTTGACCCTCTCTGCTAAAAGATTCGCCGCCTTCATCATGCAGATTCTGAGCATCAGCGTTGACCAGTCCTGCGGTGCTTTTTTTCTGATTTGCATCTGCACGTCCGTGAACGGGATTATGTTCAGGTGGCAGGCAAGCCCGTACTGGGAGATAATCTGGGCAAGATCCTCGACTTTTTTTTGCGCTTCTTCCGATGTGTATGGATATGAGTGGAAGTATACGCACTCGACCTTCATTCCCCGGGCCATCATCTTGTAGCCTGCGACAGGGGAATCAAGTCCGCCTGAGAGCAAGAGAAGTCCTTTGCCTGAGCAGCCGACCGGAAGTCCCCTGTGGCCGTCCTCGCTAGTAATGTAGACGTAGCAGCTTTTTCTCACCTCTACATGGACTGCGACATCTGGATTTTTTACATCGACTTTCAGAATCCCCTGGTCAAATGCGTACTGGGCTCCCTCGCGGGCAATTCCGTATGAGTCAAGCGGAAAAGACTTGTCCTCGCGCTTGGCGATTATCTTGAATGTCTTGGCCCCTTTTTCGCGGGCGATTTTGCACTGGCGGAGGACTTCATTTTTTATGGCCTCGATTGATTTTTCGATTTCAGTCGCCTCGGCCCAGCCGGTGATTCCCAAAAGGTGGTTTAATGTGTATTCGACTGCCGGAGCTGACTCGTCAGGGCAGGAGATATAGAGCCTTCCTGCGGTGAGGGAGACTTTTGCCTCCACGGAGGCCAGACAGTAGCGGACGTTTGATGTCAAAAGGGTTTCAAAAGAGTGGATGTTGGAGCCTTTCAGCGCAAGCTCCCCGATTTTTCCAAGGTAAAGTTTCATGAGGATATTTTTATCAGAAATGGAAAAAAAAGTCAGTCCTAAGCAGCTAAAATGGGAGCTTTAGCCTTTGAAAAATTATGAAAATATTGACATTCCCTGCAAAAAAATTATAGAATACACGAACCTTGGAGACGCGCATGCGGCTCCCATTTGTCCATAAGGAGACCATACAATGAACAAGTATGAACTCATGGTTATTTTCCCGATTGAGGAAGATAAATCTAAAGCGGGAACAGAATCTGTCCGCTCAATTCTCGGCCAGTTCGGCGCATCAGTTGAGAAAGAAGAGCCTTACGGCGATCGCGATTTGACTTACGAAATCAAAAAACAGAAGCGCGGTCATTTCACACTCTTCACAATTTCAGCAAATCCTGCAAAAATTGTCGAAATCCAGAAGCAGTTCGCCCTTGAGAAGAACATGCTCAAATATCTGTTCGTAAAACTCGACGAACGCAAGGCAAGCTGAGTTTATTCAGCCTGATTTCTATTCCGGAGGACTAAAATGACAGACTTGAACCATGTTGTGCTTGTAGGCCGCCTCACCAGAGATTTGGGAAGTGACGAGCGTTCGTTCGGCTATCTTCCGTCAGGTCAGGCTCGTGCCAATTTCAGCATCGCTGTCAACCGGAGCAGAAAAAACGGAGAGCAGTGGGAGGACGAGGTTAATTACTTCGACATCACGCTTTTCGGAAGATCCGCAGAAAGTTTGAAACCCTATCTTCTAAAGGGAAAGCAGGTTGCCATCGAAGGCAGCCTCCGTCAGGACCGGTGGGAGAAAGACGGACAGAAGTTCAGCAAAGTGAACATTATCGCAAGTAATGTCCAGTTGTTGGGCGGACGTTCCGACTCAAACGGTTCCTCATCACAGGGCGGATATACTCCGCGCTTCCAGCAGAGTCAGGGGCAGGCTTCCGCACCGATGCAGAATGACGGCGGCTTTAACGGCGCTGATTCCAGCTTCCCGGAAGACATTCCTTTCTGATTTTAGGATCAAAAAAGATTAATTGACAGGAGACAAATATGTCAGACGAAATGACAAACGAAGTTGAAGAGAAAATGACTTCACAGACTGATACACAGGCTGCTTCAGACGGCCGTGAGGACGACAAGACTGGACGCAAGGGAAAGGCATTCTTCCGCAAGAAGGTCTGCCGCTTCTGCGCAAACAAAGCGAAGATTGACTACAAGGACGCTGACGGACTTCGCCGCTTCACAACAGAGCGCGGTAAGATTCTTCCCCGCCGCATCACAGGCACATGCGCAAAGCACCAGAGAGAGTTGGCTGTCGCCATCAAACGCGCTCGCGCAATCTGCTTGCTTCCTTTCGTCGCTGACTAATTTTTTAGTCGAGGCAAATTCTTAAATAAGCGCCGCGAGCCGACTCCCGGTGACGCGGCGGTTTACAAATATTTTTTTTGGAGCTTGAAGAATGAAAGTTATTCTTAACGAAGACGTAAAACACCTCGGTGAAATGGGTGATGTCAAAAATGTTGCCAACGGATACGCACGCAACTACCTTTTCCCCCACATGTATGCTGTTCCCTACACAGACGAGACTGTAGCCTATTTTGAAGGCAAAAAAGCAGAAATCGAAGCCCGCAAAGAGCAGAAACGCAAGGATTCAGCTTCTCTCAAAGAAAAGCTCGAAGGCGTACTCGTTGACCTTTCAATGCCCGCTTCTGCAAACGGCAAACTCTACGGAGCTGTCACAAGCCAGACTGTCGCTGACTTCCTCAACAAAAACGGCTTTGAGATTGAGCGCAAAAGAGTTGAGATTCCCGGACTTTCAATCAAGTCAACAGGAAACTACCACTGCGTTATCCACCTTTATGAAGCTCAGACAGCTGAAGTTAAAATCAGCGTAAAAGGTCAGGTTTCAGAGCAGGACAAGGCTAAGGCTGAAGCTGAGGCAAAACGCGCTAAGAAAGCAGAGGCTGAGGCTGCTGAGAAAACAGAAGAATCTTCAGCAGAAAAAGCTGAGTAATCAATAAGCTTTTTTGACTGTATGAGGCCGGGGGAAAATCCTCCGGCTTTTTTGTCTTTTTTCATGCATTTCGTGCGTAATGTAAAAAATCAGAAAAATGGGGGTAAAAATGGCCGGTAGTTTAAAAGATTCAGTTCCTCCTCATAACCTTGAGGCTGAGCAGGCGACTTTGGGGGCAATGCTGCTTGACTGGACTTGCGTGAACAATGTTTTGACGATTTTGCGCCAGCAGCCTGAAGTTTTTTATTCCCAGCAAAACCAGATAATTTATAAGTGCTTGATAAATCTTTCAAACAAGTCCATCACTGGCGACACCCTGACTTTAATCAGCGAGCTTACCAAATCCGGGGAACTTGAGAAGGCCGGAGGACCTGCCTACATTGCCTCTCTGACCGATGTCGTCCCTTCCTCCGCGAACGTTGAGTATTACGCAAATATAGTGAAAGACACTGCCATCCGCCGCAATATGATCCGGGTCTCCTCTGAAATCAAGGCGGACTCCTTCGACCAGTCCAGGGAAAGCCGGCAGATTCTTGAAGAGGCCGAGAAAAAAATCTTCGCGCTGAGCGACATAGACTCATCTACGAATGTCCACGCCATGTCAGAGGTCGTTCCAAACACAATCGAGCTGATTGAGAGAAACTACCACCAGAAAGGCTCCTACACGGGAATCGCCTCAGGCTACAAGGTTCTTGATAATATGACGAACGGCTTCCAAAACGGGGAGCTTATTATCATCGGTGCGCGCCCGTCAATGGGTAAGACAGCCCTTGCCCTAAACATGATGGAGGACATAGCGGTAAAACAGAAGATTCCATGCGGATTTTTCTCTTTGGAAATGGCCTACAACCAGATCGGCCAGCGTCTTTTGAGCCAGGTCGCCCGTATTTCAGGCGGTAAAATCCGCTCTGGTATGCTGAAACTGGAAGAACTGCAAAAATTGCAGGACGCGGCCGGCCAGTGTTTTGAGGCTCCATTGTACATCGTTGACACTCCGAACATGCAGCTCATTGACCTTCGGTCTGTGGCCCGCCGCCTTAAGACCGAGCATGACATAAAAATCATATTCATAGACTATATCGGACTTGTCTCAACCGAGCATTCCGATGCCCCTGTATACGAGCAGGTCGCGGAAATCTCAAAGTCTTTGAAAAGCCTTGCCCGCGAGCTGAATATTCCTGTGGTCGCATTGAGTCAGGTCGCCCGCGATGCTGAGGGAAACGAGCCGACTTTGGCCCAGCTGCGAGGCTCCGGATCTGTCGAGCAGGACGCCGATGTTGTAATGTTCATTCACCGTGAACGTAAAAAGACTGAGGAGGGGGAGACAAACCCTGTCCAGGACGCGAAACTGATTGTCGCAAAGCAGCGTAACGGCCCGATTGGAGACGTGAACCTTATCTTCCTTGCCAACTTCACCCGCTTTGAGTCCAAGGTGAACGATGATAATTAGGATTAAAAAAACTTTTAAAAATTGATTTGAGCATAAAAAAAGGGGCTTCGATTGAAGCCCCTTTTTTGTTCTAAAGCCTTATATTACTGAATCTGGGACAGGTCGTCAGTTTTAAGCAGAGCAGGTTTTCCGTTTGCGGCTGTCACGAGGATTCCCTTTGATGTGACAGTGACCGGGGTTGCGGCTTTTACCGCGACAGGGGATTTCAACTGGTTGTTAAGCTCTCCGTCAAATTTTGCAAGAACGTAGTCAGAGCCTGACTTGACGACGCAGTAGTAGCTGCTTCCGTCTTTTACGAGGACAGAAGTCTCCGCTACTGTCTCGGAGCTTTCCTTTACGATCTCCATTTTATCGGAGTCGAGCTGGACGAGTTTTACTGTGCCGTTTCCGGCTGCGACACCTGCGATTGCGATGTACTTGCCGTTGTCCTCATAAATTGTGCGGCTGCGGATTACAGAGACCGGTGACTCTTTGATGATAGAGCCGTCGTTTGCATTGACTTTCACAAGTTCGCTCAAAACGCCTAAATCATCTACATTTTTCAAGCCGACAACATAGGGGGCGTTCTCGTTCTTCTCTTCCTGGCGGGCAAGCTCCTGCTGGTCTTTGGCGATTTCACTGCGCTCTTCCTGAGCTTCGCTGCGCTTTGTGTCAGCCTTGTTCTGGGCTTCTGTTGCTGTGGAAGAAGCCTCGTTTGCCTTTGCTGCCTGCTCGTCAGTCTTTTTCTGCTGCTCTGCGGCCTCAGCCTCTTTTTGGTCAGCCTCAGAATCCTTTGCCTCGGCGTCTTTCTTTGCCTCGTCAGCAGCTTTCTGGGCTTCGTCAGCTTTTTTCTGGGCCTCGTCAGCGGCTTTCTGAGAGTCCTGGGCCTTCTGCTGGGCTTTCTGGTCGTTAGGATTGCTCTCTGCCTTTGCCTTTGCTGAGTCAGCGTTCTTCTGGGCTGTGTCAGCTTTTTTCTGCTGGTTCGCGGCGTTCTTTTCCTGGTTCGCGGCGTTTTTTTGGGCGGCGTTCGCGTCCTTTCTTGCAGCCTGTGCCTGAGCATCGGCCTGAGCCTGTTTTTTCTGCTCCTGGGCTAACTTCTCATTTTCCTTTGTGGCTGCTTTCTGGGCTTCCTGCGCCTTGGCTTCAGCAGAATCCGCCTCGCGCTCCTTGATTGCGACCATGTCCTTGCGGGTGTCGATGTTCTTGTCCTCGTCCTCCTGCATTGACTTCACTACCTGTCTGTCAGAAATCACGGATGTGTCGACAGTTGAAAGTCCTCCGTTGATGTCCGCGAGAGGAATCACAATCTGGGATTTTCCCGGCCAGTTCTCATAGTTCAAGTCCATACCGCATTTCTCAGCGGTCAAGTTGTCAGAGACGACTTTTTTGTATTTTGTCTGGAAAATATCGAGTTTTCCCCGGTAGACGGCGTTGTAGACTGTCACGAAAGTCGCGATTGTGTCTGCATCGCGGCGGGCATAACCGTAGGCCGCCATCAAATATCCTGAGAGGATGCGGCGAACGTTGTCGATGTGGTCGACTGTCGCATTTGCGCCGATCACAAGAATGTCAGCGTCGAGTTTTCCCTTTTCAGCGGGATCAACGCAGTGAATAATCTGGTAGCGGGCAGGATTTCCAACAGTCGCGGAACTCTCAACGCTATTTGAAATGGAATTTCCAAGGCCGGCACCGATCTGCCTGATTTCCTGGTCAGTGTTGATTACAGTCTGAGGTCCGACGTAGTTGCGGAAGACAACTGTGTCGATGCCACCGGCTGACTGAACTTCCCTTTCGTCAACCTCAACTGCAAAGAGTGCCGGCAGCGCAAGCGCGGCAATCATTGAGCAGATAATTTTTCTGCATTTCATAAATATCCTCCATGATTTTTAATATTCCTAAAAATATTACAAAAATTATATCACAAGATATAATTTATTTACAGTTCCAATTTTACAATATTTGTCAGGGTGACACGGGCGTAATCCCGTATTTGCTTGTCCCACTGGGGATAGAGAAGGGTCGACAGCATTTCCTTTCCGTGCTTGAAAAGGGCGGGGCGACCCATAAAGCGGCAGATTGAGTACACTGCGTCGCAGATTTCCCTGGCCTCGGTAACGTCCTTCTGGCTTAGCCTGTGGACTATTATGTAGTCAAGGGCCTCCAACATGGAGCCATCAGGGTCGTAGCCCAGGGCGGCGGCTCCCTTTATAAGGTAGATAATCATGTTGCGGTCGCTCTCGTTGTGTAAAAGACTTGCGAACGAAGAGGCAAAGTTCCCGCTTCCACAGCCTGCCATCAGTGAAATCAAAAGCTGGGAGTAAACCGGGTGGGTCGTGAAATAGGAGATGTTTCCCCGTCCAAGGCGGTCCTCCTTCATATAGTCCCCGACAAAATTCTCAGCCTCGGTCGTGATTTTGACCATGTATTCCTCTTCTTTTTTGCCGATGTCATCTTTTTGAAAGTCCGAGAGCATCCGCCTCATTGAATCCTCGTCGAGTGAGCGGATTGAAAGCCCTTCTATTTTCTCGCTTTCCTTGTGGTCGGCTTTGACGTATGAAAAAGACTGGTATTTTACGGGCTGACTTTTTTTGTGGACCGACTGGCTCATCAGATATGACTTTAATAGCCATGTGTTCATGCAGAGAACAAGCTGATTTTTCGAGGTGTAGGTCAGGTAAGTCCAGTTATTTTTTTGCGGAAGGCTTGCCTCCCAGATTATGTCACCGTCCTCGGAAAATTCGACCGCCCGGCTTGTGTCGGCGATAAAATATCCGTTTTCTGTTGAGCGGACTGCGGTCACTTGGCTCAAGTTGATTTTTCCTGCTGACAAGGCCGTCAAAACCTGACCGTCCTGACAGGAGGCTATTACCACATCAGTGTTCGCCCCGTTTTGCGTGAAGAGAGCCGCTGTTTTGCCGTTTTGCGCAGGACAGACAATCTGGATGTTGCGGGCGGCAGAGGCGGTCTTTACCCATGTCGAGACGGAGCCGGAATCCTTGTCGGCCGAACACATTCCGAAAGTTCCGCCTTTTAAAGCCAACATGACCCCCTGCTTGCAGCTTGCCGCAGAGAGGACTTGGCCGGAGAAAGTCAAAAGCTCGATTGTCTCCCCGAAGGCTGATATCCTGAACGCCGTGGACTTTCCGTCAGAAAGCTCTTTCAAAAGGGCGATTATGGAGCCGTCGTTCAAAAAAAGCAGGGGATTTTCAAGCAGGGGCGGGGTTTTTATCTGCCACTTGCGCCTTCCGTCAAGCCCGAAACAGGCTATGTTCTCCCTCCCTTTCACAAAGACCCGGCCGTCAAGACCGCAGAGGGGATTGTCCTCAATTGAAAAGCCGCATTCTGACTGCCAGAGGATAAGGCCTGACGGATTAATCAAAGTCAGCTTCTTTCCATCGACCACAGTGTAGACAAAATCGCCCATCGCGGTGACAAAGCGGCTCGGAGAGCCTTTTATGTTTTTGTTGAATAGTGTGTTCCCATTGTAGGTGATTGTGTTCACCGTGCGGCCGTCCGTAATCAGGGCGAGTCCGTAAGAAGTCTCAACGACCGGGGAGACCACAGCACCTGCCGCAACTGCCAGCCAGGATGGCTTTTCCGTATTCAAGTCGATTGAGCGGATAAAAGTTTCTGTCGCCTTCGCCTGGCTTTTTACATTCTTCGTATTTTTTGAGGCACCCGCAGTCTTTTGCGCAAAAGTGGTGGCTAAAAAAAACGAGAGAAAAGTGAGAAAAAAGAAAAATTGTTTTAGCATGCTCATCTTGAAAAAATTGCCTATAGAGACATTTTACAAAGTTTTTCTTATAGTCGTCTTTAAAAAGTCAGCTTTCAAAGAGGGCTAGGCTCTCAATATGGGCAGTCTGCGGGTAAAAATCGAGTAAATAGAGTTTTGAGAGCCTGTATCCGGCCTTTATCAGTCGGGCAGCATCGCGGGCGTGGGTCGGCGCGTCGCATGAGACAGAAAGAATCCTCTTTGCCTTGTGAGCGCAGAGAAAATCCCTGACCTCTCTTTCCATTCCTGAACGGGGCGGGTCAATCACAATTGTGTCGAATTCCCCCTCCGTTGAAATGATTTTGGGCGCAATCTGGCTCACCCATTTTGCTCCAGACAGACCGTAGGACTCATGTTTTATGCCCGCAAGATTCTGTTCCGCGAAGACAAGGGCATCCCTGTTGTGCTCGACTAAATAAGTTTTCTCAAAAAGAGGAGCCAAAAAGACCGAGAATGTCCCGACACCAGAATACATGTCCAAAAGATTTTTTCCGCCGACGGATAAATCAATCATTGTTTTTAGGGAGCTTTCTAGAACCTGCATGTTTGACTGGAAAAATCCCTTCACGTCAAAGGAGACGCTTTTTCCAAGAAGGCTCACCGTGCAGGGGTTAATCTGGCTGACCGCCGTCCCTGAAAAGCGTGCCTTTACCTTGTTCTTGACTTTTTTCTTTGTTCCGCCTGTGATTTTAGGCCCGGTTTTCTCAACGAATTCCGCCAAGGCGACTTGATTCCCAAGGTTTGTCTCGCCTGTGACTCGTGAGTCTCCGAAAAGGTGGATTCTTCCTCGGGGACGAGAGGTCATGGGGACAGACTCAAAATAAGAGTTCAATTCCTCCGTTGCGACCGGGCAGTTTTTTATCTCGACAACTTCGTTAGACTCTCTCTTGTTGAAGCCGCCGTCTGTCAGCTGGATCCTTGACCTGTAATTTTTCTCGCCGCCGGAAATGACTTCGACTTTTGAAAGGCTGATTCCCTCGCGCTCAAAAGCGTCTTTTAAAATGCCGAGCCGCAAGTCTTCCTGAAACTTTTGTGAGATGTGCTGGGTGTTGCAGCCCCCGCAGATTCCGTAAAGGGGGCAGAATGGCTGGACCCGTTCAGGGGAGCTTTCTATTATTCTCGTGATTTTGGCGCAGTCATAGTCCCTCATCGACTTTGTGATTTCTATAGCCAGCTTTTCACCTGGCAGGGCGAATGGAATGAAGACGTTCTTTCCGTTGACTTTGGCCATGCAGTCGCCGCCTGCGACCATTTTCTCTGTTTCCACGATAATTTCTGACATTCCAATAATTTAGCAGAATCGGCGGGGAAGGGCAATTGGCGGGAAAAGCAGATTGGCACATTGAATATGACAAATCTTTTGAGTATCATAAAGTGATTTTTTTTCAGAAGGGAGCTAAAGTTAAAATGAAAGCGGTGAACATAGAAAAAACTACGGAAAATCTTGTCCAGTGGATCCGGGACTGGTTTGAAAAGAACGGAAAGGGCTGCAAGGCTGTGATCGGGATTTCAGGCGGGAAAGATTCTTCAACCGTAGCCGCCCTCTGTGTGAAGGCCCTTGGCAGGGAAAACGTAATCGGAGTCCAGATGCCGAACGGGGAGCAGAGCGACATTGAGTATTCTGACCTGGTCTTCAAGGTTCTTGGAATCAAAAAAATCACAGTGAACATAAAGGCTGCCGTGGACGGAGCCGTTGACGCCCTGAAAAATGCCGGGCTGACTCCATCCGTGCAGACTATGACAAACCTTCCGTGCAGAATCCGCATGGCGACCCTTTATGCTGTCAGCCAGTCAAACAACGGGCGTGTCAGCTGCAACTGCAACCTTTCTGAGGACACCGTGGGCTATTCAACCCGCTACGGAGACGACGTTGGAGACTTTGCCCCCTTGCGCAATCTGACCACAAAAGAAGTGGTCGCAATCGGCGAATATCTGGGGCTTCCTGATGACCTGACACAAAAGATTCCTTCCGACGGGCTTTGCGGCAAGGTTGACGAGGACAACATAGGAATCAGCTATGCGAAAATCCACGAATACCAGCGAAATCCGGAGGCCTTGAGCAAGGAGGACTTTGACTTTATTGACCGCAAGTGGAAGGCCAATGAATTCAAAATGTATCCGGCAGAGATTTTTGACGGGCTTGTTTTTTAAGTTCTCCTGACCCGCAAAAATAGCTCCTCACGGGAGAGCTTTGTCCAGACCGGGCGGCCGTGGGGACAGTGTGGGTCAGGGAGGGCGAGGGCATCTTTTGCGAGTTTTGCCGCGCTTTCCCTGTCCAAAATAAAGCCGTCTTTTACCGCAGCCTTGCATGCTGTCATCGCCGCGACAGAATAAAGAATCTTTTCCGGCTCATCACGTTTTTCCAAAATCGCCTTTAAAAAGTCTTCTTCTGTGCCACGCCATCTGACCGGAACTGTCGTAAATTCCCAGTCACCATTGCCCTTGTTCTCTCCGGTAAATCCAGCGGAAGCCAGGGGCAGCAAAATCGACTGGAGGTAATCGTCCTCTTCCCTTGACTCAGTGTGAATTGTGTATGGAATCAAAAGGTTCTGTTTTTCCCCGGCGGACGCTAAAATCTTGTCGAAGAGAATGCGCTCGTGGGCTGCGTGCTGGTCGATAAAGTAGACCGTGTTTTTTACCTGGGCGACTAAAAATGTCCCCAAAACGGAGCCTATGAAGCGAAATCCGTCAGAGTCCGCCTGGTCAACAGAGTTCACTTGGACATGCTCAAAAGGCTGACTTTGCGGTTGGCTAGGGGGGGCATCCTGGCCCTCATCTCCTAGAATCGCTGATATGGCAAGATTTGTGACTTCCCTTTGTTGGGGAGAAACTGACGAAAGTGAGTCGTGGTACGGAGACTTTTCGTAGGAAAAAAATCTCTCCCTGTATGATGAAGTTCTTGGATTATATGAAGAGAAATCAGAAGTCCTTGTCGGAGGCGCATAAGTTTTTTCCGCCACGGAAAGATTGGAGTCCAAGCTTTTGCCGTCAAAATCTTGGCTGAAAGAAAATTCCCGGCTTATCGATGAAAAGTCGTCTTCTGACGGCTCCTGCATTTTTTTGACTGTGTAGGACCGGTAAAATTCCCTGGCTGCGGATGAGACTCCGTGGTGGAGGCCTGAGAGGTCTTTGAAGCGGACTTCTTTTTTTGCCGGGTGAATGTTAAAGTCCACAAGAGCCGGATTGACGTTGACAAAAAGGGCTGCGACAGGATGGACTCCGTTTGGGAAAAATCCCTGCGCGCCGTAGTCTATTGCCTGAACGAGAGAATATTCTGTGACCTTGCGGCCGTTCACGTAAATTAAAATATTTTTGCGGTCGTTTCGATATATTGAAGGCTCTCCGGTTAAAAGTGAGAATGACCAGTCCGGATTTTCCCCATCGATTGAAGAGTCAGCTGATTTTTTGACCTCGTAAAAAAGGCTCGCGCTTTCTTTTAGCCCCATCGCACTGACGAATCTTTGGGCTTTTGAAGTTCCTGATGGCAGGTCGAGGCGTAAGGAACCGTCGATAAAAAGGCGGAATGAGATGTCTGCTCTGGGCAGGGCTTTTTCCACGAAGACTTCACGGCAGACCATGCTTTCGCTTGATGGACGCTTTAGAAACTGTCTTCTTGCCGGGAAATTCTCAAAAAGCCCCTCGCTTTGGACTATCGTTCCGACTCCGCTTTGAACAGGCGGGATTTCTTGTAGAATGTGGTCTTCTGTAAGCGAGCAGCGCATCTTCCAATTGCCGGAAGAAATTGAGAGGCGGGAAACTGCGGCTATTGAGGAGAGGGCCTCTCCACGGAAACCAAGAGTTGAGAGTTTTAGCAAATCGTCTGCGTCTGAAATCTTGCTTGTCGCGTGGGGGCGGGCTGAGGCGAGCAAGTCTTCTTTTGTAAAGCCTGAGCCATTGTCGCTCACTCGGATTGACTCTATTCCGCCTCCGCTTATTTCAACGGTGATTTCATTTGCGCCTGAGTCGACCGCATTGTCCATAAGCTCGCGGATGATAGAGGCCGGGCGGTCGATTACTTCTCCGGCGGCGATTTTGCGGGCTGTGTCCGCGTTGAGCTGGCGGACAGGCCTGCGCTTTGCGGTGGAATCAGCCATTCTGCCTTAATCCTGAATCGGGTGCGCCGGAGCTTCCCGTAACTGCGTCAGCTGCGGAAAACAAGTCCATCTGCGGGGGAATTCCTTGGGAGACTGGTGAAGGTGGAACGGGCTGGTTTGTCAGAATCTGGATTTTCCCCTCGATTTTTTCAAGCTCTTTTTCCAAAGTCTTTGAGAGGGTGATTCCCTCCTCAAAATCCTTGAGGGCGTCTTCGAGCGAGATGTCGGTTCGTTTGATGTCGGCGGAAAGCTCTTCAAGCCGTGCGAGTTTTTGCTCAAAATTTTCCATATACTAAAGTTTCCTCCATTTTCTTTTTCTTCCGCTATGCGAACAGCGCAGTCAGATTTTAAAAGCCTGCGCAAGGATTGTAGCCCCGTAAGTTTCCACAGATTGCTGTGTTTCGACTAGCATGGCCTCCGCAATCTGTGGAAATGAGCGTGAGCGAAGGGCGGAAAGCCGTTGACGGCAGTGCCCGTGCGCCCATTTAAATCTTAGTCTCATTTACGGTCGCCAAAATCACGCCTTGGGACGGGATTATCTCAAGTTTTTCGCCTGATTTTACCTGGCCTGCCTGCGTGACAATCTTTTTGCCGTCGGCAGTGCGGACCATGGCGTAGCCCCTCGCAAGAATTGTCCTCGGACTTGCCCCTTCGATTGTGTTGACGCAGGAGGCAATCCTGTTTTTGCAGTCCGCGATTTTTTGCTCGATGTTCTGAGAGAGGGAGACTTTTGCGTTCTCAAAGCGGTTTATCAAGGGCTGCTCGATTGACCTGAGACGGATTTCCATGTTCTCCGCGTTGAAAGATTTTATCATCAGCTTTTGCCGCTCGATTTTCTGCATAATCGTATTGTAAAAGTCATCTGCATAAGCTTTGACCGCCTGCGCGACTTCCGCCTGAATCGGAACGACAAGCTCCGCCGCCGCAGATGGGGTAGGTGCCCTCACGTCAGCCGCATAGTCACAGAGAGACCAGTCGATTTCGTGTCCGACAGCGGAGACGACTGGAATTTTTGACGCCGCGACCGCCCGGACCAGGCTCTCGTCGCTGAAAGGAAGGAGGTCTTCGAGGGAGCCGCCTCCACGGCCGACAATAAGCACGTCGCAGATATTGAAGGCGT
Organism: uncultured Treponema sp.; assembly: GCA_946615905.1. Taxonomy (GTDB): domain Bacteria; phylum Spirochaetota; class Spirochaetia; order Treponematales; family Treponemataceae; genus Treponema_D. The sequence continues at coordinate 63,508 of CAMOIE010000013.1, forward strand.
TTGCTGTCTGAATCTGTTTTTCAATCGTGAGTGCGGCCCCGTCACCCTGAACCTGGGCAGGCAGAATCACCACGTTTACGCCGGGATTGCGTCTTCTAGTAATCTGTAGGATGTCACGGAGGGCAGCGCCTGTTGCTGATGTTACGACTCCGACAGTCTTTGGAAATGCTGGCAGCTTTCTTTTTCTTTCTGAATTGAAAAGTCCTTCTGCGGCAAGCCTCCTCTTTCGCTCTTCGAGCATTTGCAGGATGTCGCCCTGGCCTGCGATTTCCATCTTGCTGATGATAATCTGGTAGTTTCCGCGCGGGGCATAGACTGAGATGGAGCCTGTGCAGCGGACTTTTGTTCCGTCCTTGGGTCTGAAAGTCAAGGTTGCCGCTCTTCCCCTGAACATAACGGCGGAAATCTGCGCCCCCTCGTCCTTGAGGGTAAAGTAAAGGTGACCCGTGGAATTCGGGCGGAAATTCGAGATTTCCCCTTCAAGGGTGATGTTCGGAAAGGAGGCTTCGAGAATGTCCTTTAGAAGCGATGTTAAATTTGTGACTGTAAAAACCGTGTCTTTGGGAAAAAGACCTTCCATGCCTGCTCTGCCTACCATAAATCGGATTTTAGCTGATTGTGGCGATTTTTTCAATTGACGGCTTTATGTTGCCGCCAATCGCCTTAGCTGTATAGGGAATTCAAAACCCTGTAGAGAATGTTCACCTTTTCCTTTTGGGCTGGTGTCAGCTCAGTCTGGCTTTCGTCAACGAGGCTTTCAAGGGAGGCGAGGCTTTCGTTCAGGGCTGTGGCAAATCCGCGCGAGACTTTGAACCAGTATGTTCCCTTTCCGTCTGAGAAGAGGCAGATAAATCCATATTCCTTTCCCTTTTGCTTTGCGTAGGTCAGGCGAAGAACATAGTCAAGGGCTGAGCAGAGCTGTGCGTTTGCTTCCGGGCTTCCGGTATGGATATTGAGGCTTTTGGGCCACTTGTCGTTTTCCACGGGAGTCAAGTTCAGGGTCTTTACGACTTTGCCGATAAGCTCGACTTTCTCCCCGTTCAGTGCGACTCCGCCATGTAAAATCAGACGGCCTTTCATGCCGCCTGCCTGGGCGATTTTATTTGAGTCCTTCTCGTTTTTGACGGCCTCTTTGAACTGCTCGTAGGGCAGGGCAAGGGTCTTCTTTCCCTTGAATTTCTCGATTTTAAAGTCGAACCCTCCAAGTGAAACTGCGTCCTCGTTCTTGTCCTTTTTGTTCGCACGCCCGCCGAAGATTCCATCATTTTTGCCGAGCAGCTCACGCTCTTTTTTGAAAAGTCCCCCCTTGTACTCAAGGTTTCCAGTGAGAGAACGGGATTTTTTTGACCTCAAGCCGAGCAGGTCTTTTTCGAGTGAGGGTGAGATTTTTCTCAGCAGCTCTTTTGTAAGGGGGCTGACTGACATCGCGAACATTCTTGACGTGCGCACGATTTCCCCCGCCACGATGAACAATGGGGCGCTTCTGAACATCGAGGAGCCGGGGTGGATTGAGATGTGGTCGGCTGTCAGTGTCCTGTAGGACTCCTTGCCTTCGCGGACGCAGACAAACTGAATCATTCCTGAGGCTATGCAGCAGAGGTAGTTGTCCATGGAACCTCCGCCTGTGACCGGAATTCCAAGGGCCGAGATTTCCTCTGTCAGCTGCTTTTTGATGTTCTCGATTTCCGCCATGACTTTCTCGTCAAGATAGTTGTTCTTGCAAAAACGCTCCCGGTTTTTCATCTGCTCGTATGTGCGGTAGAGCTTTACGTAGGAGACGAAATCACCCTGAATGTCGCGGAATGCGTGGTGGGCTTTTCGCGCGTCCATCTCCTCTCCTGGCGGGAGGACAAAGGGGCTGCGGGCTGACAAAAATGCCGACGCGATAATCGCCTCCTCAAGAATGTCAGGATAGCGCATAATCGCCTCGACCAGAATGCGGGATATGCGGGGTTCCAGCGGGAATTCGACCATCAGCTTGCCGACGGAAGAAAGTGTCCTGTCCTCGTTTAATGCGCCTAGAAGATTAAGAGTCTCTACGGCTCCCCTGATACCTTCTTTGCCGGGCGGGGAGATAAAGTCGAATTTCTCAAAGTCCGTGATTCCAAGTTCCGCCATCCTAAGGACAACCTCGCTCAAGTCCGTGCGGTAGATTTCCTCGACCGTGTACTCCTCTCTCTCGTCAAAGTCCTTGCGGGAGTAAAGTCGGTAGCAGGTTCCGGGGCAGGTGCGTCCGGCTCTTCCCCGCCTCTGGTTGCAGGATGCACGGGAGACAGGTGTTTCCTCAAGGCTTGACGTGTATGTCCTCGGCGAGTAGAAATTCAGCTTGGCAAGGCCTGAGTCAATCACCGTTGTTACCCCGTTGATTGTGACAGAGGTTTCCGCGATGTTCGTCGAGATTACGACCTTCTTTTTGCCGAATGGGGCTGAGTCAAAGACTTTCTCCTGCTCCTCTTTTGGAAGTCGGCCGTACAGTGGCACGATGTGGATTTTTGAGTGGAAGCTTGCGAATGAAAGGCGTTTCACGCAGTCGCGGATGATTTTCTCACCGGGGAGGAATATCAAAATGTCCCCGTCCTCCTTGTTGTCAAGAACGCGGTCAACAGTCGCCTCGATTTTTGACAGCAGGGCATCGCAGCCTGTCTCCGTCGCTGTCGTCACCTTGCCGGCCGGCGGATCATATACCATTGCGACCGGGTAAGTCACAGTGTCAATAGTGACAATCGGGCAGCCGCCGAAATAGTCCGAGAATTTCTGGGCGTTCATCGTGGCCGAGGAGACTATCACCTTGAAATCGCTGCGCTCGGCCAAAACCCTCTTCAAAAGTCCGAGAACGAAGTCAATGTTAAGGCTTCTCTCGTGGGCTTCGTCAACCATGATGACTGAGTATTTTGACAGCCATGGGTCCAGCTTCATCTCCTGCAAGAGAATTCCGTCGGTCATGATTTTGATTTTTGTCGTTGAGTCGGTCTTGTCCTCGAAGCGCATCTTGTAGCCGACAAGGCCAGGGTAGCTGGTTTTGAGCTGCTTTGCGATGAACTCAGAGACGCTCAGGGCGGCGATTCTTCTGGGCTGGGTGACCGCGATTACCCCGTTCTGGGAATATCCCGCCTCGTGCAGAATCACCGGAATCTGGGTCGTCTTTCCGGAGCCCGTCGGTGACTGTACTACAATCACCTGATTTTTTGAGAGTGAGTCCAAAATGAGCTGTTTTTGCTCGTAAACTGGTAGTTTCTTGTAATCAATCGACATATTTCTTTTTCCTTATGTTGCCATGTTGAGCACGATGTCTCTCTGTCATGTTGAGCGTGAGCGAAACATCTCTTTTGCAGCAGATTCTTCGTTTCACTCAGAATGACAGTTTTTCATTTGTTTCCTTTGAGTAAATTTATCCGCTCTTTAAAATAATTTGCCTTTTCCTCAAAGCCTGAGCGTTTGAGCGAATGGACAAAATCATCGTCCAAGAGTCGGATTACGTACTGGTCTTTCGGCGTGATGTAGGTCGTAATCAAAAAGTCCTCCGCCTTCAAAAGACTGACTTTTCCTCCTGATTTTGCGAATCTGGCCTTCACCATAAGGCCGTCCCCAGTCCAGTCCCGCTCTTCGTTTGGATTGTCGTAGGTCAGCTTTGTCCTCTGGGCTGAAATCGTGTTTCCGTTTGCGTACATGACCAAGACCTTGCGATTGTTTTCGTTTGCGACACCGCTCGCGCTGCCGCTTCCATTTTCAAGAGGGCTTTCGATTATTTCCCATGGCTTTACGACGTGCGGGTGATTCGCCCAAATCACATCGATGGAACACTTCTCCGCCAGCTCCGCGTAAAAATCCTTCCGCCCCTGGGTCAGAGTCCTCTTGTATTCCTCCTCGCATGAATGAAGGGAAAGGACGAAAAGGTCATGGGGGACTGTGGAGGCCAGAGCCTGAATGTCAGAAATCATTCGCTTTTTCACGTCCGCCTTGAACTCTGCGTAGGGGTAATAGTTTATGTAGGATGCGAAATCCTGCCTGTTCAAAATCTCTGTCAGCGCGACAAAGAGAACCCTCCAGCCCTTTTTCTCTATCACGCAGTAGTCGAGTTCGCCCGCTGACTTTTCCTTTGTCCCTGAGTGCCAGACTCCGCTTTTCTTGGAGAAATATTCCTGAGTCTCCTTTATTCCCTGCAAGTATTGGTCGTTCGTGTGGTTGTTTGCAAGGGAGAAAACATTGAATCCCGCCTCAATCGCCGCGTCAGGGTAGGAGGGCTTCATGTTGAACTGGGGGTAGGTCGCCCATTCAAGATTTTTCGCCGCTGGAGCCTCAAGATTTGCGAATGACAGGTCGGCTGACTTTACGAGAGGCTCTATGTCCTCGTAGATTGCCTTGAAATTCCCGAAGGTGAAATTCGGCTTGTGGGCCATTATGTCGCCCGCAAAGAGACATGTCAGCTCGGAGCCTAAATCATTTTTCTCTTGGAGAGAAACGTGATTTTCCGGGTCCTCGACATCCGGTGAGGAACACGAGAGAAGGACGAGAGGAAATGCAAAAATCAAAAGATTCCGCCGGAAAGTCATGCTGGCATTATAAAGGAAGATACAGGCTTTTACAATCTTCTTTGAAAATTCGTCCGCTTGTAAAGAATCTATTTTCCGTGTAAAGTAAGAATATGGCCAACGTGAATGATTTTGACCTCTTCGACCTTGAGGAAGAGGACTTTGATACTATTCTTGCCTCTGACATCGCTTTCAGCGGAAATATAAAATTCGCAAAGCCCTTTATGATTCGCGGGACTGTCTCAGGTTCAATCGATGCGACCTCAGACTTGGTTGTGGACACGGGGGCTGTTGTTCACGCGGGAATCTCCGCCACGAAAGTCCTTGTCCGTGGAGAGGTCGTCGGTGACATCACTGCCCGCGACATGATTTTTATCTCGTCCACTGGTTCTGTCCGAGGCGACATACTCTCAAAGCAGGTCGTTTTGGAGCCGGGTTCCAAATTCTCCGGCAAATGTACTATGACAACTATTTGACGACAATTTGATGACGACTATTTAGTCGACTATTTAATTAAAAATTGGAAGGTAATATGAATACTGTGAATATTAAAAAGATTTTGCTTTCATCTGTGATATTTTTCGCGGCTCTTGCGGCTTTTTCCCAGCAGAAAAAGGATGCCCTTGTTGAGTACAGGGCGGGACGCTATGAGTCTGCGATTAAGATTTGCGAGCAGGAAATCGCGAACAATCCCCAGAACATTGACTCCCACTGCGTCCTCTGCTGGTCTCTGGTCAGGAACCGCCAGTACGCCGCCGGTGAGCAGAGGGCAACGGAAGCCCGGAAACTTGCCCCGACTGACGTTCGCCTGATTGAAATCCTTGGCGAGGCGAAATTCTATCTCGGAAAAAATGCCGCGGCCATGGAGCTTTTCCAGCAGTATGTCGAGAACGCAAAGAACGGCGCCCGCCTTGGAAACGCCTATTATTATATGGGGGAAATCTACATCCGTCAGGCCAAGTACCAGCACGCTGACATCGCGATGACCGCCTCTGTCCACACGGAGCCTTTGGTCGACTACTGGTGGACCCGCTGCGGCTATGCCCGCGAGATGGCTGGTTCATACGCCTCAGCCCTTGAGGCCTACAACAAGGCTCTGGAGCTTAATTCCGCCCAGACTGACGCTGCCCGTGGAAAAGAGCGCGTCTCTGCAAAACTCCGCTAACTTTTTTGACTTTTGACTGTTATGATTCATTTTGAAACCCTGGGCTGCCGTCTGAATCAGGCGGAAAGCGAAGGGGCTGCCCGCGCCTTTACCGACTCTGGATTTTCCGTCACTATGGCTCCTCTTTCATCCTCTTCAAAAGTCGATGAGAGCGTCCCCCTTTGTGTCCTCAACACCTGCACTGTCACCGCAAAGGCCGAGCAAAAGGCCAGGCGCATAATCCGCCTCCTGCTTGATAAATTCCCGAACTCTGTCTTGGTCGTGACTGGCTGCTATGCCCAGCTTCGTCCGGCTGAAATCAAGGCTGAAAGCCCTCGTGTCTGCGTCCTTCCTGGGCGGCAAAAGGAAATGCTTGCCGACTTGCCAAGTCTTTTAAAAGAAAATACTCTTTCTGCAGAGGATTTTGCCTCTTTTTTACAGGAAAAATTCGACGCAGAGGCGGCCAAAGCTCCAGAGAACACGATAACGAATGCCTTCCGCCTTTCGACCGACTCATTTTTGCATCATTCGCGCCCGTCTCTTAAAATTCAGGACGGCTGCAACGGCAAGTGCACTTACTGTGCGATTCGTCTGGCCCGTGGAAAATCAGTCTCCCTTGATGCGGCTGAAGTCTTGAGGCGGGTCAAAGAGCTTGAGGATTCCGGCCAAAATGAGGTCGTGATTACTACCGTGAACATAGGCCAGTACGTGTCAAGCTACGAGGGCAGAACTTTGAATTTCACGGGTCTTTTGGAGCTGATTTTGCAGGAGACCTCGAAAATCGCCGTGAGAATCTCAAGCCTTTACCCAGAGATTGTCGACGATAAATTTGCCAAGGTCGTGTCGAATCCCCGCGTCCGCCCCCACTTTCATATCTCAATCCAGTCAGGCTCTGACTCCATTCTTTCTAAAATGAAGCGGCCATATAAAATTGAGACCGTCTTCAAAGCCTGCGAGCTTTTGAAAAAAGCCAAGGGGCAGCCCTTTTTGGCCTGTGACATAATCGCGGGCTTTCCCGGTGAGAGCGACGATGACTTTGACCAGACCCTCGACATGCTCAAAAAGACCGGCATGACCTATGTACACGCATTTCCCTTTAGCGCGCGTCCAGACACCGAGGCCTACAAAATGCGCCCGATGGTTCCCAATTCCGTGGCCGGGAAGAGGATCTCGGCTCTGGAAGAATACTCAAAAAATGCAAAAAGCGACTATATCAATTCCTTTGCAGGCAAGGAAATAACTGCCATTTGCGAGAGCCTCCGCCACAAGCGGCTCTTGCAGGACAAAATCGTGATTCATGCGGTCACGGAGAATTTCCTCCACTGCAAGATAGAGCTTCCATCGTCAGCGAAAAATCAGCCCAAGCCCGGAGAACTTATAAAAGTCAGAATTTTGCGGCCGCTCGGCGACGGAGAAAAATCCGGGGACTGCGACACTTTAGCTGAACAAGTTTGAAAATTTAAAAAAGTCTGATATAATACACTCATGCTTTCAAGCTCCAAGACTCTCGAAAAAATCGGAAGGTTTGTACGTTCTCGTTTTGACTCTTTGCCATATGCGATGGGATATGCTGGACGGCTTTTTTTTTCTTCCTTCTTTTTTTTCGTGAAGGAAAAGACCGCATATAAAATACTTATAATGCAGCTTCTTTTTACTTTTATCGAGGCCTTGCCCCTGATTGTCATAATGGCGGCTGCGATTGGCAGCGGCCTATATATAATTGGCTATAACTTTCTGATGTCAATCAATCAGGCTAACTTGATTTACAGAATCCTTGTTATTGTCATCATGCAGGAACTTGGACCTCTCCTTGTCGCCTTTGTCGTAACAGCCCGTTCTGCTACTGCTATTGCGACGGAACTGGCCGGAATGGTCGTCAGCCATCAAATCGAGTCTTATGTCTCATTCGGAATCGACCCGATCGGTCATCTTGCCGCCCCAAGGTTTTTGGGCGTAACCCTGTCACTTTTCTTTTTGAACCTGTATTTTTCCTTTTGCGGACTTTTAAGCCCTGCCATCGTGGCCCAGTTTGTCAATCCTGCCGCAGCCAGGGGCTTTTTCACAGGAATATTTTCTAACATCACGGTTTCTGGAATCCTGCTTTCTTCTGCGAAAAGCCTGATTTTCGGTATGGTCATTTCGATAATTGCAACTTACTTCGGCTTCAATGTGGAGCGTGCTTCTACGGAAATTCCTGTCGCAGGTCTTCAGGCAGTCGGAAAATCTGTTTTCGGGGTCATTCTTGCGGATGCCTTGATAATTGCTATTTCTGCTTTCTTTTAGGCGGAGGAAAATGTCGGCTTTAATCTCTTTGGAAAATGTAAGATTCTCGTCACGGTCAAGAGACCTTGTAAAGGATGCTTCCTTTGAGATAGAAAAAGGCTCTGTCACCTCGATTTTCGGAAAATCCGGCTCTGGCAAGTCTACGGTCTTAAAGTTGGCCGCAGGAATCCTTGTTCCATCGGACGGCAGAGTTTTATGGAAGGAAAACGACATTCAGCTTATGAGCGACAGTCAGAATAAGACCTTCCGCCGTCATACGGCCTTTGTCTTTCAGGACTCTGCCTTGTGGGCAAACCAGTCGATTTTGCAGAACATGATTCTTCCCCTTAAGATAAACCGGCCTGAGCTAAGGGAGAAGGAGAGACTGGAGCTTGTCATGAAGACCTTGGATGATTTTTCTTTCCACCGTTCTGTTGATTTGAGGCCTTCTGACTTGTCTTCCGGTGAGCAAAAGGTGGTCGCCTTTGCCCGTGCCTTTGTTTCTGGTCCTGACACTCTTTTCCTTGACGAGTGTACAGAATCTCTTGATAAAAATGGTGCCAGGAATATCATAAGAGTGCTACATGCTTTTGTCGAAAAGGGTAACACGATAGTTTATGTCAGCCACAACTTTGCCTTTATCACGGAATTTCCAGGAAATGTTTACGTTGTTGAGGACGGCAGGGTGTCCGCATCTTCGGTATTTCATCCAGGTGAATTCGGAAGATAGTAAGGGAGGGGAATATGAAATTTAAAATTCGTTTTGCAGACCAGATAGTAGGTTTCTTTTCGATTGCGGCGATTGCCGGGCTTTTTGTCCTCGTCTTTGCCCTCGGCTCCAAGCAGAACTGGTTTTCTCATAAAATCCCCTATTATTCATTTTTTGACTCCGCCTCAGGCCTTACGGTCGGCATGGACTTGACCTACAAGGGCTTCTCAATCGGGAAAATCAAGAAAATAACCTTGGAAAGCCACATGGTCAAGGTTGAGTATTACGTGCTTGAGGATTATGCGACGATAGTCCGCTGGAATTCTCTTGTGGAGCTTATAACCAGTCCCATAGGACTTGGCACGTCATTTGCCTTTTATCCAGGACGTTCAGAAGAAATCTTGCCGGAAGGCAGCGAAATTTTCCGCGTGGACACCGTCCTTGGCCAGAAAATCCTGGAAAAGGGACTGAACCGCCTTGATCGTCCGTCTGATTCAATCGGCGTTCTCATGAAGCAGGCTTCTGAGCTTTTGACCCGCATCAATTCTCTTGTCGCGACAGTTGACAAGACCCTGAACGACAAGACTGATACTTCTGTTACGCGGACCCTCCGCAACGTGGCGGGAATTTCGGAGAATCTTGAGCAACTTACAAAGTCTGCTGGAAACGGGGACGGCCTGCTTCCGTCCGTCCTTGGCGATGATGTTGCGGTCAAGCTCACCCGCCTTATCGAGAGCCTGAATACTATATCAACGGAACTTGAGGGGGTCGCCGGAAATTCAAATGACCTTCTTTCAGAGGCTAACGGTTTGGTCGCGACAGCAAGTCCCCAGGTTGATTCTGTGCTTGTCCAGCTGAATACAGTCCTTCTGCAAGTTGAGGATGTCGTATCGGGAATAAAGAACAATCCTTTGATTAGGATGGGAATCTCAGACCGGTCAAACGAGGCTTCGTCCACGACCCAGCTGCGGTCTACGGACTTTTAGCAAGCTCATCATCCGACGAAGGTAAATTTTTATGAAACGAAAATACCTTACTCTGCAAAGTTTAGCCGTTCTCATTCTTGTCTTTACTGGTTGCTTCTCCTCTCCAAAGCGCCCCATGCTCAAGACCGACATAAGAAATCAGGCCGATGCCCTCTTTCAAACTGCAAATAACGAGCTGACTGCCAATTCTCTTAAAAACGCAGGTCTCCACCTTTCCCAGGCAGAAAAACTTGCCATGTCGGTCGATGACTCTAACCTCTTGTGCAGAATCTACCTTTCAGCCCTTGTCTACAGGCTTTTTACAGGTCTCCCTGATGACGAGGCTGAGACATCGCCATTTTACAAGAAGGACGCTTTTTATCTTTATCAGTCCGCATTTGAAAACGCTAGCCTGTGCGAGGGAAAGGCTAGAAAAATGCTTTTGGCAGTTTGCGAGATTTACCGTATGCGGATTCTCTTATCCCAAAAAAATCTTCCGGGAAAGGGTGAGGCTATTGCCATTTTGAGAAATTCAGAAAAAGCCGTTTCTTCCGAGCCATATTATTATGCCTATCTTTGCCGGACTTGCGGAGACATCCTGACTTTTTACAGTGATTATTCTGCCGCAGACGCCTATTATCTTTCTGCTGCCAAAATTCACGGCAAAAAACGCTATCTTTCGGAAGTTGCCCTCGACTGGTATTTGTGTGCCCGCGAACGGTCCTTACGTGGAAACAAAAAATCAGCCTTGGAGGCTATAAGTAATGCCTTAAAATATGACAAGGATGCCGAAAATTCTGCCGGAATTGCCAGCGACTATTTTGCCTATGCAAAAATCCTTGTTAAAGGCAGTCCTTCGGTTTCAGAAAAAGAGAGTGCGGTCAAGACTGCAAAAAGGGCTTCTGAGATTTATTCTTCCGCAGGATTTGAGACAGAGGCCATGGAATGTTTGTCTTGGGGGGCTTCCTTGTAATTTTCTGGGCGCACCCACTTCGTGGTCGGCTGTTCCAGCCTCACTCGTAACTGCGCACATTCGTGCTTGTTGTGAGTACGCTAACGCTCATTGGCAGACGCTCCGCGTCTACCAACTCCGGGCTTCCATAGCCTTGCGCTCGTGAGAGCGCAACGTCAATCACTTCCTTATAGCTAAACGGAGCGCAGCGACGTATAGCCTTGCGCTCGTGAGAGCGCAACGTCAATAACTTCTTTGTAGCTAAACGGAGCGCAGCAACGTATAGCCTTGCGCTCGTGATATAAAAAAAAGCACCTCCAAAATTGGAAGTGCTTTTATGAGCAATTGCAGATTCGAACTGCAGACCCACGCCTTAAAAGGGCGTTGCTCTACCTGCTGAGCTAATTGCCCACGCTGTTCATTGCTGAACGCTTGAATAATATATATTTTTCATAAAAAAGTGTCAACAGTAAAAATGTGAAAATTTCAAAAAAAATTACTTTTTTTTCGGAATTTTTGTTTAAAAGTTTCGGTATTAGCCAAAATCAATCATTGTCTTTTAGGGAAAAAGAAATTATAATTATAAATAACAGTTTTTCTTTTTGAAGGACTGCTTGAAACAGTCTCTAAGAAAATAGAGATTAGCTTAATGCATTTTTTCTGCAAAAGACTTGTAGAAAAGCTAGGAGAATCCTATGAAGTACACAGCAGAAGTGGAACACATGTGTCCGCTCGCTAAAGGCGCTTATCACGGGCCGGCTCCCATCCCTGAGGAAGGAGAATGGGTTCAGGCGAAAAAAATGGAAGACATTTCCGGATTCACTCACGGAATCGGTTGGTGCGCACCCCAGCAGGGAGCTTGCAAACTGACTCTCAACGTCAAGAACGGCGTTATCGAAGAGTGTCTGGTCGAGACAATCGGCTGCTCTGGAATGACTCATTCTGCTGCCATGGCATCTGAAATCCTCATCGGAAAGACAATCATCGAGGCTATGAACACTGACCTCGTTTGCGACGCAATCAACACTGCTATGCGCGAGCTTTTCATGCAGATTATCTACGGACGCACCCAGTCCGCATACTCAAAGGACGGACTCAAAGTCGGAGCCTCACTCGAGGACCTCGGAAAGAACCTCCGCTCACAGGTCGGAACTATGTTCGCCACACGCAAGACAGGTCCCCGCTACCTTGAGATGACAGAAGGCTATGTCGAGCAGGTCGCCCTTGACAAGAACAACGAGATTATCGGTTACAAGACCGTAAACTTCGGCAAATTCATGGACGCTGTAAAAGCCGGTACTGAACCCAAGGAAGCCCTTGAGAAGGCCAGAACTCATTACGGACGCATTACAGAAGACCAGGGCGCGGTCAAATTCATCGACCCTCGCAAAGAGTAGGGAATACGGAGGAAACTGAATATGTCATTATTTGAAGATTTTGAAGGCCGCATTCCGCAGGTTAATAAGGCTTTGAAAAAATACGGATTTTCAGAGGGCGAGAAGGGCTTGAACGAGGCTCGTGACCTCTGCAAATCAAAGGGCTTCGACCCCTACGAAATCTGCCAGTCAACTCAGCAGATTTGTTTTGAGGACGCAAAATGGGCCTATGTCCTCGGTTCTGCAATCGCCCTCAAAAAAGGCAAGGAAGCAGGAACTATCTCTGGCTCTGACGCCGCCGCCGCAATCGGCGAGGGACTTCAGGCATTCTGCTTGCCAGGCTCTGTCGCTGATGACCGCCAGGTCGGTATCGGACACGGAAACTTGGGCGCACGCCTCTTGAACGAGGAGACACAGTGCTTCGCCTTCTTGGCTGGCCACGAGTCATTCGCCGCCGCTGAGGGCGCAATCAAAATCGCCGCAAACGCAAACAAAGTCCGCAAGAACAAGCTTCGCGTTATTTTGAACGGTCTTGGAAAGGACGCTGCCCAGATTATCTCCCGCATCAACGGCTTCACTTATGTCCAGACAAAGTTTGACTACACTGGAACCCGCGATGACGCACATCCGGATGCACAGCTTAAAATCGTCAAGGAAGTCAAATACGGAAACAACCCTGAGCGCGCAGTCGTAAAATGCTACGGCGCTGATGACGTTCGCGAAGGTGTCGCTATTATGTGGCACGAGGACGTAGATGTTTCAATCACAGGAAACTCAACGAACCCGACCCGCTTCCAGCATCCGGTCGCCGGCACATACAAAAAGGAGCGCCTCCTTGCCGGAAAGAAATACTTCTCAGTTGCTTCTGGTGGTGGAACAGGACGCACTTTGCACCCCGATAACATGGCCGCAGGCCCTGCCTCATACGGCTTTACTGACACACTGGGACGTATGCACTCAGACGCTCAGTTCGCTGGCTCCTCATCAGTTCCGGCTCACGTCGAGATGATGGGCTTCATGGGAATGGGCAACAACCCGATGGTCGGCTGCACCGTCGCCTGTGCTGTAGCAGTGGCAGAAACTTTTAAAAAGTAAATTTTTGAAAAAAAACTTGCGACGGTAGCAGCCGGGGCGAGTTTCGCCGTTTTTTGCACAGCAAAAATTGCCGCCCGGTTATGCGGCAAAGGTGAAACTCGGTGAGCAAGCGAAGTTTGCGACCTGCACCGTCGCCTGTGCAGTAGCAGTGGCAGAAACTTTTAAGAAATAAGGCTTTTTTAGCCTTGCTTTTTGTCCGCTCTGGATTTTTCCGGGGCGGATTTTTTTTGCTTTTTTTGCGGATTTCAAAAATTCTTAATTTGACAAATTGAAATTATCTGTTTACACTTAATCGATAAAAATTTTTTGTTTTCAAGACGAAAAATTTTGGAGGAATACTTTATGAAAAAATCTCTATGTGTCGCTGTCGGCGCTCTTTTGTCCGCCGGTATGCTCCTTTCTGGTTGTTCAAAGAAAGAAGCTACAGCTGACAAACCCTTGGAGCTGATTATCGCGCATAACCAGACATCGCTTGAAAACCCCTATTCTTATGCGGCTGCGAAATTCAAGGAAGTCGCGGAGTCTGTCTCAGGCGGAAAAATCCACGTGACTGTCCACAACGGAACCCTCGGCGAGAACGAGAACGAGCTTATCGAAAAGCTCGACATGAACGCCTTGCAGCTCTGCGTCGCCTCTCCGGGATTTATGACTGCAATCGGAGTTCCTGAGGTTGACCTTTTCTCTCTCCCTTATTTGTTTGACTCATTCGACCACTGGGAAAAATGTCTCGACGGCGAGTTCGGAAAGGCCCTCAAAGATGTTGTTCTTAAAAAGACAAGCAACAAATACCGCATCGTAGGCTACTGGTCATCATCAGTCCGCGACTACTACGGCAAAAAGCCGATTAAATCCGCAAAAGACCTTGCCGGAATGACAATCCGCACACAGACTTCACCGGTTCAGGTTGCATTCTGGAAGGCAACTGGCGCAATCCCGACAAACGTCGCATGGGGAGAGCTTTATCAGGCTTTGCAGCAGGGCGTTGTTGACTCAGCTGAAAACGACTACACAAACTTCATGCTCAAAGAGCATCACAAGACTCCCAACGGCCACTATGTTTGCGAGACCCACCACGACTATACGACACGCCTCTTCCTGATGAACGGCGACTTCTATGACAAGCTGACAGACGAGCAGAAGGGCTGGGTTGACCAGGCTTGTGTCGCCGCGACAAAAGAAGATCGCGATGTGACTTACCGCATGTTCGATGAGTCAAAGAAAAAGGTCATCGCTGACGGAGCTGAGGTCACAAATGTCGAGGATATGGACATCGCCTCATTCAAGGCTCTCGCGACACCGATTCAGGACGACTTCGCCAAGAAAAACAACCTGACTTCTTACATCGATATGGTTCGCAACGCAAAATAAGCGTTTTTTGAGCCGAAATCCCATTTGGAGCCGTCCTAAGAGCTTATGCCCAGTGGACGGCTCTTTCTTGTCTGCATTTTTTGCTGCAATTAAAAAGGAAGCTGCATGAAAAATCTTATAAAAAAAATTCAGCAGGTTGAAATCGGTGCTGCCGGTCTTTTCCTGGTGATTTTTTTAATTACAATAGTCTTTCAGATTATTTCCCGCCATGTCGGGGTCTCTGCCGTCTGGACTGAGGAGATAATCGAGTATTCGTTCATCTGGTCGGTTTTTTTAGGTGCTGCCGGAATGGTCTATGAGAAAAAACACTTTTCTTTCTCTTCTCTTGCCGACCATTTGAAAAGTGAAAAGTCAAAGAGAATTCTTTCCATTGTTATTTCAGCGATTATGCTGGTTTTCGCCCTCCTGCTGATTTTTTACGGCATACGAGCCGCGATTCGCTTTTGGAACTATAAATGGCTCAATATTCCCGTGCTCAAGCGGGGCTGGACTTGGCTCTGCCTGCCGATTTGCGGGGCAACTTCCGCGATTTTCCTGATTGACTCAATTGTCACTGACAGTCAGGCTATTCTTGGCGGATGCAAAGAAAATAAATCTGAAAATTCAAATGAGAATAAAAACGGGGGGGCAGACTAATGGGCGTAATTTTGGTTTTAATGTTTATCGTCATGGTCGCGCTCGGCGTGCCTATTTCCTTCACTCTTGGAATCGTTTCTTTCACGGGAATTTTCGCCCTGCCGAACATTCCGCCGGACGTGGTTTTCACAAAGCTTTTCAACGGACTTAACTCATTCACATTGCTTGCGGTTCCTCTTTTCATTCTCGCGGCGAATCTGATGAACGCAGGCTCCATCACCGACAAGCTGATTGACACTTGCACTTACACAGTCGGACGCTTCCGTGGTGGTCTTGCCTACGCGAACATTTTGGTTTCGATGATTTTCGCGGGAATCTCAGGTTCCTCACAGGCAGACACGGCCGGAATCGGAAAAGTCCTCATCCCTGCCATGGAGAAAGAGGGCTACGACAAGGAGACTGCTGTCGGTGTCACCGCGATTTCATCGACAATCGGAAGCATCATTCCGCCGTCGATTATCATGGTCGTCTATGCGGGGGTCGCGAACAAAAGCCCCAGCCAGCTCTTTATGTCAGGCCTTGTTCCAGGAATCCTAATCGGCCTTGCACAGATGTCGGTCGTAAGATTCTTCTCAAAGCGCAAGAATTTCCCAGTCAGCGACAAAGTGCCTTTTAAAAAGGTCATGCGACAGATTCTGATTTCTCTTCCGGCCTTGTTTACTCCGGTTCTTTTGATTGGCGGAATCGTCACCGGATTTTTCACGGCCACAGAGTCAGCGGCATTCGCCTCGATTTACGCGCTTTTGATCGCGCTCTTTTTCTACCGCTCATTTAAAATCAGCCAGCTTCCTGCGATTTTGATGGACACCATGAAATTGTCAGCCCTTTCCCTTTTCGCACTTGCGACGGCGAACGCCCTTGGAGAATTGCTGAGCTATT
Source organism: uncultured Treponema sp. (assembly GCA_946615905.1). Classification (GTDB taxonomy): domain Bacteria; phylum Spirochaetota; class Spirochaetia; order Treponematales; family Treponemataceae; genus Treponema_D. The sequence goes on from CAMOIE010000013.1 coordinate 79,423, forward strand.
ATCACTTGAACGAGGTCGTCCAGAATTTCTTTACGGCCCTTCCTGGTGGAAAAATGGCCTTCCTTTTCATCGTGATTCTTTTCTTCTTGGCTGTCGGAATGTTCATGGACGCTGTTCCTGCGATTATCCTCTTCTGCCCGGTAATCATTCCCGCCGCCCAGGCTTTGGGAGTTGACCTTGTGATTCTCGGACTGATTGTCGTAATCACCCTTGCCTTTGGACTTGTCACGCCGCCTTACGGACTTTGCCTCTTGATTTCCTGCTCAATCAGCGACATTACGATTGAGAGGGGCTTTAAGGGGACTGCGCCTTACTTCTTTGTCTCTCTCTGCGTCCTGATTCTTCTGGCACTTTTCCCGGACTTCTGGCTGTCAATCCCGACCGCCTTGTTCCCGAACCTCTTCGCTTAAATTGCATATACCCCGCAGGTTCAGCCTTTGTGCTGAGCCTGCGGGGATTTTTCTTTTGGAAAGACCATGTAGTTTTTTTTGGGCGAATGTGCTATGATAGAATTCGAGTGGGGTCGATAATTTAATAATGGAACACTGCGTAATTTTATTCGCCGCAAATCTTTCTGAATATGCATTTTTACCTGAATTTTCGGGGCTTTCCGCCCTTGACCGCTCCCTTTTGTGGGCTAAAAACGACAGTAAATCTTCTAAAACTGTGATTTTTACAAGTCCCGCCCTACAGACAAAAGTCGATGCGGCCGTAAAAAAATCTGGAATTGAGAACATTGTATACGAGACTTCCGACTCTTGGACAAACGCCCTGATTGCGGAAAAAACATCTTCCGTCTGTGAGAAAACTGGTACTGACTTCGCACTTTTCGCCTTCGCAGACTCTCCATTTTTAAACGTGGGAGAAAGCCTCAAGATTATCTCGACCCACACTGAATACAAGGCTGAGTACACTTTCGCTGACGGCTGGCCACTTTCTCTGACTCCTGTCGCAGTTGACGCAGGCGCGGCAAAGATAATCGCGGAGCTGGGAAAGACTTCACAAAAGTCAGCCGGAGAAAAATCCTCTTCCCGAAGCCCCTTTTGGGACATCATGGCGGGTGACATAAACTCATTTGAGATAGAGGCTGAAATCGCGCAAAAGGACTTCCGCCTCTACCGCTGTGACTTTTCATGTTCAAACAAGCTGAATTTTCTCTCTTGCAAGAATCTTTTTGACTCTTCTTCCTCTCTTTTTGCCCCTGACGGAACTTACGATATCCTCTCTTTGAGCGAGGCCGCGGAAAAAAATCCTGCTGTTTTGCAGGGCCTGCCTTCCTACTTTGAGATTCAGATTTCGTCAAAATGCCACGGGGAAACTTCTTATGCCCCTTATTCAAAGATTTTCCAAAATCATCCTGTCTCAGATATGAAAATTGAGGATTTTGAAAAAATTCTTTCAAAAATTCAAGATTTCAACGAGGAAGCCACGATTTCTCTTTCCCTGCGAGGGGAAGCTCTTTTGCACCCGGATTTTGCGGATTTTGTGAGACTGATTCTTGAGAAAACTGACTTCCAGATTTTTATCGAGAGCGACGGAATTGAAGTCAGCGAAGAAATCTGCAAGAAAATCTCGGATTTAGCGTTGGACTCTGTGTCATTGAAAGCAAAAGACAGAATTGACTGGGTACTCGCCATCGACGCTATGTCCTACGGAATCTACTCTAAGATTCATTTAGGGCGCAGCGAGGAGGACTTTAAAAAAGCCCTGGATTCGACAGGAATATTGCAAAAATACTTCCCCGGCCACGTCTATCCCCAGATGACTAGAATGAAGGTCAACGAATGCGAGCTTGAGACTTTCTACCGCTTCTGGAAAAAGCCAGACTCCCCGACAGGCGGCAAAGTCCTTATCCAAAAATATGACTCCCTCTGCGGACTTCTGAGCGATGAAAAGCCCGCTGACTTGTCACCTCTTGAGAGAAATGTCTGCTGGCACTTGCGCCGCGACTTTGACATCTATGCTGACGGCTCCGTGACCGCCTGCAAGTCTCTTTTGCCGGACGGACAAAATATTCTGGGCAACGCCCTTACTGACTCTCTCGAAGAAATCTGGATTAAAAAGCGTTCTCTTGTGGCCTCCCACATGGCGAAAAACTACAGCCCCGACTGCGGAAAGTGCGATGAATACTATACCTTTAATTTTTAACCAGAGGCAGATCAACAGGACTGTCCTAGGCGGAAAGGAAAGCGTGCGAAATCCGCAGATGCCTGTCTCGGTGATTCTGCTCAACGCCCAGGGAAGTCACCAGAGAATTCCTGTAATCGAAAAACTTTTGAAATGCGGCTTTGAGTCAATTGTCTCTATAGAGCCGGATGCGTCGAACTACAATCTAGAGGATTTTTCGGTCAGGTTTCCGCGTGTGAAATTTATAGTCCCACTAGAGAAGACGACCGACGGCGACCTTATAAACATCGGGATGAGCGAGATTTCATCAAGATACGCCCTTGTCCTCCGCGATTCCCTTTCCTTCAACCTGGAAATCCTTTCCCCCCGCATCGCCAGCCGCCTCATTGAAAGCGGAAGTTTTTGTGTGGCTCCCCGTCTGACTTCAGACTCAGGAATCGCGCTTCCGACGGTTTATTCCCCGTCAGTGAAGAGGGGGGCTTTGGATGTGATTCCATCCGCCATAGCCTCTGACGCGACTTCGACACTTTTTCCCTTTGACTTTATAGGCCTCTACGACCGCGAGAAATTCATCAGCCTTGGAGGCTTTGACTACACGATTGCCTCTCCATACTGGCAGAATCTTGATTTGTCTTTCAGGGCATGGCTCTGGGGTGAGAAAATCTCAGTCTCAACGCTTTTCTCACTTTCTTATGCAGAGCAGCCTCCTGCCCCGGATATTACCGTGAATCAGGACGAGGGGCGCTTTTACATCAAGAATATGCTTCCCCGTTTTGTCTCTGACCACGGGGCGATTCCTCTTTCTGCATTCTTTGTATATTTACCGCGCTCAGGCTGCGGCTTTATAGAGTCCGCCCACTTGTTCTCCGATGCCCGCGAATGGACTGAAAAAAACAAGTACCGCTTTAAGCGTGACGCGATTGACATAATAAAAAACTGGAGTCAAAAAAATGACTGAAAATAAAACCGTATTAATAGTCCAGTGCAGGCTCTCTTCCTCAAGACTTCCTGACAAGGCTCTTTTGCCGCTCGGAAATAAAAAAGTCATCGACTGGAATCTCTCCGCCATGAAAAAAGTTCCGGCCGACGAATACTGGCTTGCCACGGACGAATCTTCCTATGAAAAACTTCTTCCTGTTGCAAGGGAAAACGGATTTGAGATTTTCAAAGGCCCACTTGAGGACGTTCTTGAGCGTTTTTGCCTTTTGATTGAAAAGACCGGGGCTGACACTGTGATCCGTGCGACCGCCGACAATCCATTTTTGTTTTATGATGCTGCGGCTTCTCTTTTGGAGGAATGGAATAAAAAGTCCGCTAAAGAAAAAATTGACTACATGACATACACGGGTCTTCCGCACGGAAGCGGGGTCGAGATTTTCTCCGGAAAATCCCTGCTAGCCGCCCGCGACAAGACTTCAGATTCTTATGACCACGAACATGCAGGCCCTGCCATTTACCGCCATCCTGAGTCATTCAAATCTATCTTCGTTCCCGCACCAAAAAAATGGAGAAAGCCTGATTTGAGGACGACAATCGACACCGCCGCTGACTACATGCGGGCAAAAAAGATTGTGGAGCAGCTTTCAAGAGACGAAAATGCTGGAAGCGACTCTCCGCTGGAGTCCGCTAAAATCATAAAAGTCCTGGAGTCCGGGAAGATTCCCCCGGCGATTCTCTGCGTCCCCTGTGTCAAAAAAGGGAAGGGGACAGGCCACTTGCGCCGTTGCCTATCAATTGCCCTCTCAACCGGAGCTGCCGTCTATATTCCAGACGACGCTGGACTTGAGGAGAAGGACGAGCTGATTGATGAAGCAAAAGTGAGTGGCTTAAATCCTGTCCAGATTACAAATGTCATGCCCCAAAAGGGCGACTATTCTCTGATTTTAGCCGATGCCTTTACCCTTGACCGTGAGATGGCTGAACGCCTTTCTTCCGTAGCCCCTCTTGCCGCAATCGATGAAGGCTCTTTGAACACAGATTTGTGCGACTATCTTCTTGACATAATTCCATCCTATGGAATCGCCCGCCCGTCAAATCTCTCAGACCCGGCCTTTGTCACACTGCCAAACAACAAGAGAAGCCTGCCACCTCTAAAATCTCCGGCTGACATTCAGAAAATCCTTGTGACTGTAGGAGGGGAGGATCCCGCTGATTTGGTAGTGCCTTCCGCAATCGCATTGGCCGGCGCGGAAAAAAATGTGACCGCAATCGTCTCCGACCCGGAAAAAGCTCTTTCAAGAGTCAGCGATGAAGTCAAAAGATACATAACTTTCATAAAGCCTGTCCACAATTTGCGTGAGCAGCTTTTTCAGTACGATTTGGTCGTGACCCACTACGGCTTTACAGCTTTTGAGGCACTTGCCGCAGGCTGCGCGGTGATTTTGCTGGGTACCACAAGGCTTCATATTCAGCTTGCCCAAAAATACGGATTTTCATACCTCGCACCTGAGGATATTTCTGCCCAGAATTTCGAGACTCTTATGGAAAATCCCGGACGCTTGTATCCGCCCTCATTTTTCGCCTCAAAGGGTGGGGCTTCTTCCGCGAAAGACTTGGGTGCCTTTGCATCGGCTCTAGCGAGGGGTAAAAGGCTTTACTGCCCGGTTTGCCGCGAAAGTCACCTTCCGACAGAGGATTTGGTCGTCTCAAGAATCCCCGGACGGACATTCCGCCGCTGCAAGACTTGCGGAATGCTCTACATGGCTTGGTCGGAGGATTCTGACTCCACTAAATACGATGAGGCTTACTTTTTTGACTCCTACAAAAAACAGTACGGCAAGACCTACCTCGATGACTTTACCGCGATAAAAGCCCAGTGCATCCGCCGCCATTCCATAGTTGACTACATCTTCCGGGGAGGTCACAAGGCTGTGACCCCAGCTGTTCTGGATATAGGATGCGCTTTCGGCCCCTATCTTGACGCCGCCTCCGACTCAGGCTGGCAGGTCTACGGAACAGATATATCAAAGGAAGCGGTCTCATACGTTCAGAACACCCTGAAATATCCGGCCGCTTGCGCCGCTTTCCCTGACTTTGATGCCATGAAGGAATTTGGAGTCTCATCGTTTGACGCTGTCACCATGTGGTATGTGATTGAGCATTTCAAGGACTTGGACGGAGTTCTCAAGGCCGTGGCAGGCAATCTCAAGAAGGGGGGGATTTTCGCCTTCTCAACGCCGTCAGCTTCCGGTGTCTCAGGAAAATTTAACGCCCAGTCTTTCTTTTTGCATTCCCCAGCTGACCATTTCTCGCTTTGGGAACCCGGCCGCGCGGACTCTATTTTGAGAAAATACGGATTCAAAGTTGTGAAGATTGTCTCGACGGGGCATCATCCTGAGCGTTTCCCGTCTTTGGCAAAGGAAGGAATCAAGCCTAACGGCCTGAAATTCGCTCTTTTTACCGCCGCCAGCCACTTTTTCGGGCTTGGCGACACATTTGAGGTCTACTGCAAGAAAATCTGACGAATTCTTGAGCTTTTGCAGACCACGAATGAGATTACGGCTGCTATTGTCTTGTCTGCAAAGTTTAGGGCGATTCCGGCCCAGTAGAGGGCAAGGTCGAATTGCTGGGTCACAAAGTAGATTCCTGCGGATGGCATATCCCTGTTGAAGACGTCTGGCCTGCCACCGCAGAAGGCTATTGACATTGCTGAACCTGCTATTCCGTTTGAAATTGCAGATAGAAGTCCTGCAAAAAGGAATGCGCAGATTGTGATTCTTTTAGGATTTTTCTTTTCGGCGGCATAGAATACTGTTGCCGAAAAAATTGCTGTCATTATATGGCAAATGGCGAAAAGGTAAGGTGCCTTATTTATCAGTGACATAAGTCCGTTGGTCAGCATTGCAGTCAAAATTGCAGGAACCAGACCTCCGAGAAATGCTGCCGCTATCGTTGCGATGGAGTCTAGATAAAGTGGAATCTTTGTCGCTCCTGAAATCGTTGTGAGTACGAAATTTGTGAGCGCGCAAAGAGTTGCAATCAGCAATCCCTTGAAAATTCCGTTTCTGAATAAAATGCTGTCGCTTGAGCTATGAAGTGAAAATCCTGCCCTTTCCTGGCCTTGGATTGCCAAGGTGAGTATTGTCAGCAAAATTGTCATGACTGATACAAAAAGCAGAATTCTGAATCCTGACTTCAACTGATTTTCTTCCTTTAAAACTTCCAGTTCGAGGGAATCGATTGCATAAAAATTCTTTTCGTCTGCGGTGATTGCCCGGCATGTCGTAAGGACTGCGTGGGTCAGTTTGCTTGAAAAATAAGAAAGTTCCTCAAGATCTGAATATAGTTTTTCTGCCGCACTGTCTAAATCGTCATTGCTTGCTTTTCCTGAAATGCAGAGTTCCCTTGTGTTTGAGATGATTTCATTTATGTCTGCGAATTTTTTTATACCTGTTGAATAGACGAAGATTGTTGCCAAAAAATTTAAGAGGCTCAAGACAATTAAAAGTGAAATCAATGGATTTGCTTTGCTTTTGAATAAGTTTTTTAAAGAAGTCATGCTAATATTCTATCATAATGCTTTTTTTATTTCTCAGATTTTTTTGTTAGAATTTAGAGAAAATAGAACTTTTTCCTTCAAATTGTGTTAAAATTACCTTCTATGAATGAAATTACTGATGAAAAACTTGTAGAGCTTGCCTTGAATGCAAGAAAAAATTCTTATTCCCCCTATTCAAAATACCGTGTAGGCGCGGCACTCCTTTGCGAGAACGGGGAGGTCTTCACAGGCTGCAATGTCGAGAACGCCTCCTATCCATGCGGAATCTGCGGCGAGAGAAACGCCATGTCAACAGCGATTGCCGCCGGACAGAGAAAATTCAAGGCGATTGCCATAGCCGGCTCCTCTAAGGAAATCTGCACCCCCTGCGGAATGTGCCGTCAGTTTATGTACGAGTTCGCCCCAAAATTGCGGGTCCTTTGCTGCGACAACGAGGGAAAGTACGAGGAGCATTCTCTTGACTCTCTCCTTCAAAAAGGCTTCGGGCCTGAGTCTCTGTAAAGAATTTCACGGCAGTTGAAAAATCCCACCGAAAAACCGATAATGAAGGAAATATATTTTGGTGGGAAAAATGTCTGATTCTAAAAAAAATATTCTGATTTTAGGCGCGGGTCTCATGCAGGGGCCTGCGATTAAAGCCGCAAAAGAGCTTGGATATAAGGCTGTCGTAATCGACGCGAACGATAAGGCTGTATGCGTAAAGGATGCCGACCGTTTTGAGAAAATCGACTTGAAGGACAGGGAGGCAATCGCTTCTTTCGCCCTTGATTTGAAGTCATCTCAAGAAGGTCTGGCCGCTATTTTTACAGCCGGAACTGACTTTTCTGCTTCTGTTGCTTATGCCTCAGAAAAATGCGGACTTTCCTCACATTCATTTGAGGCCTGTCTGAATGCAAGCGACAAGGTGAGAATGCGCGGCTGCTTTAAAAAGGCCGGAGTCCCAAGCCCCGAATTCTCAGAAGTCACCGAGGACAAAATCAGCCAGATTGAAAGTGAGAGCGAAAATTTCCCCAAGGTGGTAAAACCCTGCGACAACATGGGCGGGCGCGGCTGCCGTCTTGTCCGCGAAAAGCATGAGCTAAAAGACGCTGTTTTGACTGCCTGCCGGAACTCCCGTACAAAGCGCGCTATTTTCGAGGACTATATGGACGGCCCAGAGTTTTCGATTGACTCCCTTTTATATAAAGGAAAACTCTATATCACAGGCTTTGCCGACCGCCATATCTTCTATCCTCCATATTTCATCGAGATGGGGCACACTATGCCTTCAACTGCCGATGAGAAAATCAAGCGGGAGCTGATTGCGACTTTCGCCCTTGGAATAAAATCTCTGGGACTGACAAGCGGGGCCTGCAAGGCTGACATAAAATACACTAAGGACGGCCCTAAAATCGGTGAAATCGCAGCCCGTCTTTCAGGCGGCTACATGTCAGGCTGGACTTACCCCTATGCGTCTGGAATATTCCTCACAAAGGAAGGACTTAAAATCGCCCTCGGACAGGAGCCTGACGAGTTGATTAAAAACGCTCTTCCGCTTGCCTGGCAGCCCCACGAGTCTGTTAAAGGCATGGAGCAGCCATTTGAGCTTTTCGAGGTCAAGTGCGAAAAAACTTCCGCTGAGCGGGCCTGGCTTTCGATTCCGGGGAAAATCGCCAAAATCACAGGATTTGACGAGGCTGAAAACATTCCATTTGTGAAAGGCCTTCTTCCCCGCTCATTTGAGGGCGATGAGGTTGACTTTCCGCGAAACAACGTCTCAAAGTGCGGCAACGTGATTACTCTCGCCCCGACAAATGAGGAGGCCGTCTCCGCCGCCTATGACGCGATCCGAAAAATCACCCTCCGCCTTGAGGCAGGCAATCCTGCGACAGACAAATTTCTGTCAGGGAAGACTGTCTCTGACGAGAAGGGCTTTCCGCCCGATGCCTTTGCAATTTCAGAAGAAATCCGTGCCCAGGTTGAAGACTTCTGCAAGAAAAATCCAGAAATTCCCGAAAATTCTAAAACTTCCGAATTTCTTCCTCTAAAAATCATGGAGAAAATCGCCGCCCTTGAGGACTGGAACCACGTCAGCCTGAAATCAGCCCTTGAGAAATTCGACGCAATGACCGACCGTAAAATGCCCCTTGCGAATTCTAAATTGTTCTTTGCCTCTTTGTTCCGCGCCTCAATCCAGGGGCTTTTGTATCAATACGACTCAGGAAAGCTGAACTGCCTATGAATCTCGACTCGATAATAAAGAAGCATCTGAAAAAGATTTCGCGCCGCGCAGTCTTTTTCCTTTTTCATTTTTTATTTTTTCTTATTCCGCTTTCAGCCCAGTCCGTCAACCTTTTGGATGCCGCGAAGACTTCCGGGGCTAGCGTCTACTGGGACTCTATGAGCCAGACAGGACTTCTGGAGAAAAACGGTCACCAGATTTCCTTCAGACCGGGAGACTCATCAGTCCTGCACGACTACAAGACTCTTGCTATTACTGATGCCCCGGTCTTAAAAAACGGCGTTCTCTTTGTGACGCAGGACTTTATGAAGGATGCCGAAAAGCTCTTCAAAATCGAGGCGAATGCGAAAGGCTACAGAATCGGGGCTATTTTGATTGACCCAGGTCACGGTGGAAAAGATCCCGGAGCCATGGAGACCCACACGATTAACGGAAAGAAAGTCACGGTAAAAGAAAAGGATGTCAACTTGAACTGCGGCAAGCTCCTTTATTCAAGTCTCAAGGCCGCGTACCCAGACAAGCAGATAATGATGACAAGGGACAAGGATGTCTTCCTCTCTCTTGCCGAGCGCACTGAAATCGCAAATTCCGTAAAGCTCAAGGACAACGAGGCCGTCCTCTACATCTCAATCCACGTGAACGCCTCGCTGGACAAAAAGGCTTCCGGCTATGAGGCCTGGTACCTTTCCCCCGGCTACCACAGGACTGTGATCGACAAGTCCGCTGTTGACGACAAGAATCTTTTCCCGGTTCTCAACATCATGATGGAAGAGGAGTACATAACGGAGTCAATACTGATTGCCAAATTCGTCATGGACGGAATTGGTGCCCAGGTAGGAAATTTGAGCCAGCAGCGGGGAATCAAGGCTGAGGAGTGGTTCGTAGTCCGCAACTCTAATATGCCGGCCGTTCTTGTTGAGATAGGCTTTCTGACAAATGAAAAGGAGGCTGCCCTTTTGGTCGACAACTCTTACTTGCAGAAGGTCGCCCGCGGAATATATAATGGCTTGTCCGCCTTTGTCGTGCATTTTGAACGGTCGCGCGGATTTACAGGAAACTAAAAATGAATATCTCTTTACAAAATAACAAATTGCAAAAGATTCTCTTTTTGTCAGCGGCTCTTCTCTTTTTGATTTCGACTGTGCTTTTTATTATTCAGATGGAAGGTCATCGCAGAATTTTCTATTTTCCGGTTATCGGAAGCGAGAGATGCGCCAGTGAAATCCGCATTGTCTCATCCGATGCCCCACAGGGAAAAATTTGCGCCTATGTCGATGAGCTTTTGCTTGGCCCCACGGTCAGGAGGAGTCGTCCACTGTTTTCTGCCGGAACCAAAACTGAATTCTGCTTTTTGAGAGGTAAAAAACTTTATCTAAATCTCTCAAAAGAAGCCCTCTATATGGAGGGGGAGTCTGCTGAAATCAATCTTGGAATCAAGTTACTTAAAGAAAATATTAAGAGAAATTTCCCAAAAATCTCTGAAATTGTATTATTTATTGACGGCAAAATACTTGCTGAAGATAAAAAATAACTAAAAAAATCGTTGACAAAAATGCCCCGTTATTAGATACTTAATATCATACAAGGCTACATCAATCGATTTTAAAAGGAGCTTCGAATGAAGAAAACATTGGTTTTGTCTGCAGCGGCTGTGATGCTCTTAGGAGCCTCCGCATTCGCAAAAGAATCAACACTCATCGACTTCACTATGCTTGATTCAGATATGACTATCAAGGCACAGAACAGCGATGTTGAGATTCCCCAGAACAAGCGCACAATTATGGATTATGGTGTCGCAGCTGGAGCAACTTTCGACCAGGAACAGAAGGATCTTATGAAGACTTCTCTCTATCTTGGTGAGTGGGAAGTTTCTCTCAACTCCTCAGCCCAGAACGTAGCTGCACTTGCAGAATCTGTTACTGTTGCCGCACCTGTACGCGACAGTGCAAAAGTACCGTTCGCCGGAAAAAAAGTTCTCGGCGTACACGTAATCTTCCCGTCAGGAGCATACAACGCTAACGCAAAAATCACACCTCCGTTTGATATCCCGGCTTATGAGCCCCTCTCAACAGCTGATGATAACGGAAACCGCCAGCCTCAGACTGACGAGGAAAAGGCTTCAAACCGCACATTGTTCGAAGCTGACAGCGATGATACACCTGCTTACGGTCTCGTAAAGAACGTTGGCACACTCAAATCAATTCAGGTAACAACAATGGGTATGAACTACCCGCACTCACTCTATGTCCTTCTTAAGGATACAGACGGAATCGAGCGCCGCTACTTCATGGGTTACCTCGGATTCGATGGTTGGAAGTCTCTTACATGGAACAACCCCAACTATCTTACGGACGTTCGCGTACGCGAAATCCGCGTATACCCGATTTATCCTCGTGGACTTCCTTTCGTTAAGTTCTGCGGATTCCAGGTATGCCGCGATGCAGGTCACATCGGTGATGATTTCATCGGCTACTTCAAAGATGTTAAAATCATCTACGACAAAGCTGAGCTTACATCAGAACGCGACATTGCAGACGAAGACCTTTGGGGAATCGTAACTCGCCGTGAACGCGCTCGCCAGAACATCGAAATGAGCCGCTTTGGCAACAAACAGGTAAACCGCTACCTCGAGAAGTCTAAGATGGCTACTGAAGAATCATTCTCATCAAGCCTTGATGCTAATTCTTCTTCAAATGCACAGTCTAACGGTGGACAGGCAGCCAACTAATAACTTCTGATTGAAGTTAAAACCGTCCGATTTTCGGACGGTTTTTTTATGCCCTTTTAGATTTCTTGTAATCTGCACTTTCAGATAATGTAAACACTTTGTTATTTGCGAAAAGGTTAGTTCAATGTTAGGATTATTATATGGAAACTACACCTTTAATTTTGCCCAAAAAGAACAAAATAAAAGAAACTTATCAGTCTTATGTTCCACTTTTAACGCAAATAATGTCATGTATAGAGTCAAAATTAAAACTGACTTTGCAACTTAATTCCAGACCGACATATAAATCAAGAATAAAATCTTTTAACTCTTATTACCGGAAGGTTTTGCGCTTAAAGGCAGAGGAGGCTGAGGTCTCAAAAAGCCTTGTGCCTCTCACCGACATGATGGGAATCCGGGTGATCTGTGCTTTTCTTGAAGACCTGCACGAAATCGAGGAGCAGATTAAAGTCCATTTTGATGTGAAGGAAGTTGAGTACAAGGGGGCGGAGAATAATTTCCGTGAATTCGGCTACGAGTCCATTCACGTGCTGATTGCGGTTCCTCCGGATTGTATGCCTAAAGAACTTCCCCTGCCACTGCCGAAAGATATTGTCGCCGAGATTCAAATCAGGACGATTTTGCAGGATGCCTGGGCGGAAGTCGAGCATGAGTTGATTTACAAAACCGAATTCAGCCCCTTTGATATGCCTCTGCGGCGAAAATTGGCATCAATGAACGCGAGCTTGACTTTGGCGGACATCACTTTTCAGGAAATCCGTGACTATCAGAAAAAACTCCAGAAGGAAGTTGAGGACCGCCGCTCCACATTTTACGGGAAGGTCGACTCAATCACGAACGACCTTGTTCCTGAGACAATCCCAACGAAAAAAGCTGAGAGTATAAACCGGGTCTCCCCTTATGTTCATGGAACTATTGATGACATGATTTTGGAGGCTATTCATACCCATAACCAGGGTGAGTATGACAAGGCGATTTCGATTTATTCCCAGATAATTTCCGCAGTTCCCGCTCCGTCTGCTCCTGTCATGGCTGTAATTCACAAGCACAGGGGGATGGCATATTTTGCTAAGGGAAATTATGAGAATTCCCTTGAGGATTTTAAGGCCTCCGTTTCTTTTGACCCAAAGGCGTTCCGGGCATATTATTACATCGGGATTGTCTATAACGTCATGGGGGACCATAAGCAGGCGATTGAAAATTACAACAAGTCCGCTGAAATCAACGAGTTCCAGTCTCATGTCTATTACAGGAGGGCGATTTCCTATTTTCAGCTCGATGATTACGAAAAGGCTTTGTCTGATTTGGACTATGCCCAGAATCTCGGATTACAAGACCCCGGTGCGGCAGGGCTTAGGGAAAAAATTGTGGCAAAACTGGGGCTGGGAATGTAAGCTTTTGAGAAAATAACAAAAAAATTGTGGAATTTTCAAATTTTCCTCTTAAATCTATTGACGAGGATTTTTCCTCATGATATAGTGTCAAAGTCAACTCGCAAGAGATGACGGATGTCTCCTTCGTCTAGTGGTTAGGACATCGGGTTTTCATCCCGACAACA
>CAMOIE010000014.1 GCA_946615905.1 uncultured Treponema sp.
GGCGAGAGCAAGGCAAGGAAGAAGGTCGTGCCGAAGGAGCTGCTGCGCAGAAGGCAGAGGACGAGAAGATTATCGCACAAATCACTGCGGACAGAGATGCAGAGCTTTCAAGCAAGGACGCGGAGCTTGACAGGCTCAAGTCGCTGCTGGCGGCGCATGGAATTGATTTTGAAGCTAAGGAGACTATCTAGCCGTGAACTTGCATGAGGCGTAAGGCAACGGGCAGGTGGATTGACGGGCTGAAGTGCACTTCAAAATTCTCAGCAAAAAGCAAAAAAAAGGCAGGTTGCAAGAAAAAATTTTTGCAACCTGCCTTTTTGTTATTGTTGATAATACATTCCCGCCGGGGGCTGTTGCCCGCCGGGGGGGAAGATTTTTAGTAAAAGAGCTAGTTCAATTTGATGGCAAAGATCTGTGAAACCTGAGCTGCCTGCTCCGTGCCGCCAGAAGGTGTGACAGAGCCGTTTCCGTATATAGTCAGGTACCACGTGCCCTCGCTCAAAGTGCCTGTGTCCACCGTAATAGTGTGGTCTGTCGAGTTGTGAGTAGCGGTAGCTGACGCATCACCATTCACCAATCTGTAGGTCACGCCGGACACGATACTATCATCATAAGTGAGCTTGATTACATTGCCGACAGTTCCTGAAATGTCAACTTTATCGACAGAGGTGATTGGCACAGCAGTCGCAGAACCAATCTGGTAGCTCGTCATCCACTGGGCGGACTCGAGGGCTGCGTATGTCGGGTATGTCACTGTGACTGTGGCAACGCTCTTCCATACGCCGGTGAGTTTGAGGTTCGTGATGTTGTTGGCAGGAATGTTAGTAACAGCAGGGGCGGCATCCATTTCGTCAGAAGTCTGGCTTGCGACCGTTGTAATCCACTTGGTCCACTTCATTCCAGCATCGCCAGTCGTCACGTACGGATAGCCGGTTGATGAGTTGCTTGCCGCAACATAAGGCAGCAGAGAGCCGATTTCCGTTGAGTAGTTGTAGCCGATAACATAAAGTGGCAGAGTTGATTGTGTCGGAGTATCATCCACCATAACCTTAGCGTTACCATCACCAAGAGTATAAGTAATAGTGAACATACCGAATGGACCTGTTGAAGTGGCACTGTTGACCTGATTGATTGCAGTCGGTGTGTCAGACGCATCGTTCTCATCATATTTGTTGTAGGCGCGGATTGTAGCCTGGTAGGTGAATCCGGTCTCAAGGAAGACGGAACAGGCCGTCTCGTTCTTGCCAAGGGTCGGGTCAGCGTCACCGGCAGCATTGGAGTTAGTCTTGACGTTTCCGGCAGCAGTGCCGATTGTGACCTCGCCCTTCTTGATTGTGTATGTAGCAGTGTCGTAAGTTGTAGTACCCTCAGAGACTGTACCCTTCTTAATGATAAGCTCATAGCCGGTCTCGTTTCCAGCCTTGTCATCCCATTCGAATTTGGCAAGGAAGAGGTTGGGAGTAGCGGCGTTGGCTGCAAGACCTGTGTCGTCATAGGAAGTAGTAACCCAAAGTTTTGTCGGATTGGCTGCAGGTGAGTTGAGGTAGTCACCAAGAGGAATTATTTTTCTTGATGTGTTTCCACCGTTTACAATCAAAGCCTCGTCATAGTGGCCGAGTTTCTGTCCGCCAGAGGCAGGGTCTCCGTCATAGAAATCGATTACATACCAGTAATTGGCTCCAGCGATTACATTCTTTGCGTAAACGAAGTTAACATTTACCCCGCTGGTGGTGGCGGAGGCGGTAGTTGTCGTAACATTCTCCGTAACCTTATAGGCACCGGAGTTTGCAGAGGTAAATGTAGAGCCTGAGTAGGTGCATACGTCCTGCACGATATATTTAAGGTATTTACTGGCTGTAACTGAACCGGAAATATCCACAGAGCCGGTCGCATTGGTGCTTGTGACAGGTGCAAGGGCGAATGTCTCTGTAGAGCCTGTAGCTGTAAGGTCAACACCAGTGTTGGTCGCAGTCAAAACCATGTTGGTGGCAGCTGGCTCCTCACCCTCTCCCAACTGGTATGCGTTCAATGTCAAAGACCAAGTTCCAGGGGAAAGTTCGATTGTCTCGCCCGATCCGGTGATTTGGTCAAAATGTAACAGTGTAGCCGCAAGAGTCTTTGTAGAACTTGAAGCGTCTGTAAGCGTTCCCGTACCGGACAGGTAGTATGCGAGGTTTTTCTTCGCTCCTTCTGTCCACTCGATTGGCAAAATAGTACGGGAAGAGATGTTCCCCAACAGGACCTTTACGTATCCTGCCGGCTGGGCAGAGTCGCCGGTTGAACCGACTACAACATCGTCAGATTCATCTTCTGCGTTCAAGTTCATAAAGTTGCTGCAGGAAACGAGTCCGAAAGCAAGCCATACAAACATTAAAGCAGCGAGACGTGTGAAAAGTTTTCTAATGTTTTTCATGTTTCACTCCTTATAAAAAACATATTTTCGCTATATTTATGCCTGGCCGCCACAAGGCAGCCAGGCCCAATTACCATATTTATCAGTTTTCTGTCACTTCTTTCAGTCGGTTATAATTAAAACTGCGCTGTCCTCCAGATGATAGTCAGCAAACCAAACCATAACCGACAAGGTGTAGGTTCCAGACGGAAGGCCTGTCAGTGACGGGCGGATTATTACGCTAGAGTTGTATTTTAAATTCTTATTGGGAACCGTTATTCTGCCGGTGTTAAAGTAAACAGAGGCATACGTATACTCTGCATCAGCCGGGTCATTTACCTCATCGCCATTCTCGTCCTTCAAGTACCAGTTGCTAGGCTGTATGCAGGAAAGTGAGATAACCTTGGTCTCGTCCTGAGCCACGGTGTAGGAGTCCTCTGGAATCAAGAGACTGGCATCGTACCTATAAGTAGAAGAAGACGATGTTGAAGGAACCCATTTTTTAGTCACGCCGCAATGCTCGTTGTAGTCTTCAACCATGTCGTCAACGTCATGGTCGCAGGCAGAAAAAGTCAAAACAAGCGGGAGCAGAAGGACTAGGGGCAGCTTTAAGAAAGTTCTTTTCATTTTTGCCCCCCTTCAACAGCCACAGTATCCTGGGCAGGGTCATTTTTTGCAGCCCTTTTTTCCCTGAGATTTTTTACCCACTTCCATGAAACAGGAATCTTTGCAGAAACGTTTGCACGAGGACGGGCCTTTAGCAAAGTGTCAAATTCGTAGCCAAAGCTGCATTCAATATACTGCCAGCCAATACCTAAATCTGCGGCAATAAAGGCAGACTCATACCATTTTGTCGAAACAGACTCGGAACTTTCCTTCAAATAAAGTTTTGACAACCTGGCCCCCGGCACTGCCTCAAAGAAAACGTAGGGAACGAATTCCCGCACGCTTTTTACCGGGAAGGGCTTTTGAATTCCAACAGGAACAAAAAGTCCAATGTCGTACATTTTGGGCGGGTCGACCTTTTTCGAGTCATAGGAATAGTCATAGGGGAAGTCACTTTTAGGAAGTCCCATGCCGACATTCAAGCCCGCGCCAAAGAAAAATTTTTCGGTATAGAAATGCTTGTATTTTATTTCCCCGTCAAAGGCCATCTTGTAGGGGTCTGGCAAAAGTCGCCATGTAAGGCCAAGAGCCACAAATGACTTTCCGGGCTTACGAACCTTATTTTCCTCCTCTGGCTTTTCCTCTTCTTCTGGCTTTTTTTCCTCTTCTTTTTTCTTCTCTTCTTCCTTTTTCTTTTCTTCTTCCGCTTTCTTGGCTTCCTCTTTTTTATCTTCGCTTTTGACTTCCTCGTTCACCCTTGTATTCCGGCTTTGATCCTCCGCGGCAGCCTCTTTTTTCACTTCTTTGGGAACATTCACCTCTTTTGGCTCTGGATTGGTATTGTTCTCAACCATTCTGTCCAATTCTTCCCTTTCGTAGCGTTTATGTGGGAAGGTCAGAACCTTTCCAGAAAGGCTCCACCGCATGACGCAACCTTCTTTTGTTCCAGCAAGGAGGGAGTCGCCATCAGAAGACCATGCGAATGAAAGGGCCTCATCGGTAGTGCTGAGGGCAAGAAAAAATTCATTTGTCACAGCACCTGTCTCAACATCGTAAATTTTGATTTTTCCACCCTTGACTGCGGCGGCAATTTTCATTCCGTCCGGGCTAAAAGCCGCAGTATTGATAAAAGTCTCAGAGTCTTTGATTAAAATTTCTTTTTTCGCCCCCGGAGCAGAAAGAGCCAAAGTGTGGGGGTCTTTTTGGTAAGCAAAGAATTCTCCGCCTGGACTAAAAATCGGCTCCAAATCGTTTTGGGTATAGGCCTTGTATTCAGAAAGGACAGAGCCTTCAGAATCAAAGATTCGCCCCCTCCCCTCTGCATCGCAAAGAGAAACATAGCCTGTCTGATAATTTGAGTCCACGGCAAAAAGGCTAGAGGCCGAAGAATCGTCAGAAAACAAATTGAACAAAAACTGGTCTGTGTAGGCAAGCCTAAAGCAGCGGGTAACATTTGTGCCGTCAAGAGGAATCAGCATTGAGTAGCCGTTTTTGAAAAAGGCCGCGTCCGGAATCGACTGGGAAGTTCCCCGGATTCTGTATGTGGCGGTCATTTCGTCCGGAAGCTTGTCAGGGGAAAGGGTTCGAACTACAACAGAATTGTCATCTGAGACAAAAAGAAAGCGGCGGCTGTCCCCGGAAAATTTCAATTTTGTGACAACATCATCGGAATCTGAAAAAACTCCCAAAATCGCATTGTCCATGGCATTCCAAAGGACTACAGACTTGTTCCAGGTTGTCGCGAAATATTTAGCGTCTGGGCTGAAGGTTACTGAATATACGGGAGTTTCAGATTTGGCTATGACGACATCACTTGCAGAAAAAGCAAGCGGAGCCTTTTGGGCATAAAAGCACAACGACAGTGAGAAAACGAAAATAATGGCAAGATAAAATTGCCACTCGCGCACTTCTTTTTTAACTCCTTCTTTTTGTCTTCCCACCCAAAAAAAAGAACTTAATGATAATCCTAATACATTCTTCGACTAAATTCAGTCTTTTCTTTATATAAATTGTCATTAAAAGTAGCTACAATATTTTCTGTCATGAAACTGTTAAAAGAATCTTTCGCAGGGATATTCGCCATCTCTTTTCTTATCTCCTGCACTAGTTCCTCCAAAATCCGAAATCAGTTTGACGAGGACGCCCAGCTCTACCTTTCGGCCACAAGCGAACTGGCAGCACCAAAGGATTTAGTCCTCCCGTCAATAGAAAAATCGCAGAACATCAGCGGACTCAAGCCTGAGGAAACGCCGGAAGTCTTTGTCCAGACTTTAACACAGACTTCAATGAAAGGCTGGCAGTTCACCCTTTACGGAGGAAAAATCTATTCCCGCCGAAACGGACAAAAGTCATGGGAGCTTTTTCTTGAAAGAGGCCTCCCCTTCTCCAAAAAGAGCCGTTGGAACCCGGATTATTTTAAAAGCCCTGAGCGAATCACGGAAATTCAAGCCGACGGGGACACCCTCTGCGCCTTTGACGGTCAGGGAAGGCTTTTTAGAATCTATTTGGACAGACCCGCCTCCATGTTGCAGGACTGGAGAAACTTAGAGTGGAGCCAGAACTTCGGATGGCCGATGAAGGCTCAGCTGACCCAAAATCAGCTGGTCAAAAACAAAAGGGGCTGGGCAATGGGAGTCCGCCGGGAAGACATCCTCTACTACACTGACCGCTACAAAAACGAACACCACTACGGCACGATGGGTCTTGAGACAATCTACGTACTCACAGAAAATGGACAGGAAATCCGTTTTACCGACTCAGGACTTCCGACCGACTGGAGCAAGTCGATTCTCGGACCTGAGGAGGGGGCATTCATCAGCAGAAATATTTCTTGTTCCGGCTCCACGCTTTTTGTAATCGGCGATGACGGCACCATGTACACACGGCTGATTGACTTTGACACGATGGGCTGCGACCCCATGTTTTTCAAATATACTTATATAGAAGAAAAACAAGCATACAAAGGCAGTGACTACAGGTCGAATTTTACAGAATGGGGGCTTCCAAACGAGGACTGGCTAAGGCAGCCTAAAATCAAGCTTTCTGGCAAGGCGAGGCTCTCACGCTTTATCGCAATTTACCAAAACGGCCAGGGGAACGATGCCAGGGAACTGAGGGTTGCGGGAACGGACTCAGAGGGAAACACGGGCTTTTACAAAAAGCAGCTGACTGACTCAGAATGGGAATTCTTCCCGGCTCCCCTTTTGATTATGAACGGCGACTATCTGACCGGAGACGGCAAGCGGGGCAAGAAAATCGAATTCTCATACAAGGGCTGGCTTTTGGAAAATGGAAAGCCAAATGAAAACGTGAGCATTTCTATCCCCGACTTCAAGCTGACAAACGAGGGGAAGGCAAATCTTTTTATCACGATGAATAAGGACGGTTGGAGCGAAAGCATAAGAATCAGCCTACACACGGTCGAAATGTGGACGTCGCTAATCCGCTACAATCCTGGACTTGACGGAACGAGCAAGCATTATTTTGTCACCGCTGAATTCGGCACCCTAGAAGGCAAGCACGAGGAATTCACTGCCCTGCTAAATGAACTCTTTGGCGGCCGGAACAAAAAGCTCTTCGACTTGACGGCAGAGGCGACTGACCGCTTCGTGCAGATTTCATTCACAAAAAAGCCGCTCGACTCAATCATGAAAAAAGACAAAAGCCTCTTTTTGACCTCCGACGGCAGCTACGCTCCTCCGCTCATCGCAAAGACGGCGGCAATCTCAACGGAGGCTTCCTCATACGATGACAGAGGTCTTTTAATCGAAGAAAAAGACTACTACACTCGGCGCGACATTCCAGAAATCAGGCGGATTTTAGAGGCCAACAAAAGGCAGCGCGGGATTCTCAGGGGGGAGCTTAAAATCTACGAGGAATACAAATATTCTTCAAATGATTCGCGCTGGGGCTACAATTTTGCAGACCTTTTGACCAGGGTGACTTTTTTAAATCAAATTGACTTCCCCAAAATAAAGACGATGACAAGTCAGGGCGGAAGAATCATGAACACCCAGGCAGATTCCGTAGACACGATTTACAAGCAGCTTTCGTTTTACTACCCGCACTTGATCAGGATTTTGGACAAGAGAATTGAGTCCTACGGGCTTTTGCTTGCCTCCCTTGAGGGCGGGGCGACTAGCGTAAAGGCTGACGGCCACCTAAAAAAATCATACCCAGAATACTTTGCAGCGGTAGGACTGCCTACAGAAGTCAATGGAAAATCCGGCGGAAAGCCAGCGAAAATCTACACGCTAAATGAAGTCCCCTATTTTTCAGGCCTTCTTTTGGAAGAGGCTGACGGCGGTTCTTATCTGATTGTAGAACTTGAGGATACGGCAAAGAAGATTTTCAAGAGGGAGTTGGAAGAAAACAAGCCCGATGCGCTCAAGGATTCGCCTGTAAAAATCAAGGCAAATTTTATTCCAATCCGCAATTCTTCTGACCTGCTCGATTCATTTGCAGGGGTAACTTTCATTTCCGCAAAAAAGGGAAAGCTCCTCTGGGACGGCGAAAATCTGACAATAAGCGTAAAAGACTCAATTTTCAACAGCAAGGAGATTTTTGAAGCAAAAACAAAGTGACGGGGTTGAAGCCGGTGACGGCGATTTGGGTCTCATCGAGTTTTAGATTTTTGCTGGCGGCGTAAGCTTTAGCCGCGTCTATCGTCTTTTGCGTGACGGCGGATATGACGATTTTGCAGGCGGGATTTTTTTCAAGGACTAAATCCAAAATCCCCGGCAGATGACCTTGAGAGCCTCCGACAAAAACTCTGTCCGGGGCGGGAAGATTCTCCAGAGAGGCAGGGGCAAGTCCGCAAATAATCTCCATGTTGACGCAGGAAAATTTCTTGCGGTTGGCCTTTTCCAATTCCACGGCGGCGGGCTTTTCTTCTACTGAATACAAGGAAAGGGCGGCTGAACGGGCAATGTCGACCGAAACCGCCCCCGTTCCCGCGCCCACATCCCAGACGGTCAGTCCGTCCTTCAATTCCAAGAGTGACAGAATGGCGGAGCGGACAAAACGCTTGCTCATCGGAACCAATTTTTCTCCGTCAAATTGACTTGAGCGGATAAAATCAGAGTCAGGCAATGCCCCGCAAGGAAAGTCAGGGATTTTCCGCTCGACCAAAAGGACAGAAAGCCCCTCTTTTAATGCCGGGTCGCCCTCAGAAAATTCGGCAGCGGTCGCAGAAATTATTTTCTCATCAGGATAGGAAAGTCTGATTCCTGCGGTCAAAAGCGCGTCCCCGAATCCCCGGTCGGTCAAAAATCTTGCGATTGAAAGAGGAGAGACTTTTCCCCCTGTCAAAAAAAAGCATTTTTCTGATTTTGAGAGTTCTGCCCCCAAGTCAATTTCCGTTCCGTGGGCGGAGGCCAAGAGCCAGTCTTTCCAGCTCTTTTTGATTTTTGCGGCAAAATACTGGACGGAAGAGAGCGCGGGAATTATTTCAGTCTGCCAGCCGGATTCTTCAAGTGCGGGAACAAGGCTTTCGGCAAGGGAATAAAAACCCGCGTCCCCGCTGACAAGAATCACAGGGGCTGCAGGAGATTTTTCTACAGCTGATTGACGGGAGCCGTTAAAGTTAATTTTATCTACATCTGTTTGACGGGCGGCGAAAGTCTCGATAAGGGCGACAATTTTTTCGACTTTGTATTCTGAATGAAGCTCCGAATCCGGGCGGATTAGCTTTTTGAGAGAATCCAAAAGCCTAGAAGCCCCGCAAATGAAGGGGGCATTTTGAACCGCATTCCGGGCAGTCTGGCTTAAAAAGTCAGGATTTCCAGGCCCCGCCCCGACAATCAGGCATTTTTTTTCATTTATCGCCGCCATTTCCGCAGTAGGCAAAAAATCATTTTTCATCAAGATTTCAAAACCTCCCGGACTTTTGAGACAAGCTCCTCCTGACTTGAAAAGTCATTCTCCGATTTTTCAGCGTTTTCGGCATTTTGCGGGCGGCTTACGACAATGACCGACATCGAGCATTTTTTGGCCGCCTCGATTTTCTGGGCAAAACCTCCGGCTTCCCCACTTTCCTTTGTGACAAGGACTTTGGCTTTCGTCTGGCAAAAAAGGGCTTCGTTCATCGATGTAGAAAAAGGCCCCTGCATAGCGATGATTCTGTTCATCGGGATTGAGGCTGACAGGCATTTTTGAATCGACTCGACTGACGGCAGCACGCGGAAAAATACCCTCTCACGCCAATTTTCTATGCACGTAAATGGGGCAAGCTCCCGGCTCCCGGTCGAGACAAAAATCACGGTGTCCGGCGGAAAACTCGCGCACAATTCTGCGGCGGCGGCAACAGAGGGAACAAAAGTGATTCCGTCTGCCGCTCTTGTGGATTGGAAGCTTTCAGACTCCGGGCGGGAAAATCTAAAATAAGGGATTTTAGTCTTCTTGCAGGCGGCAAGCGCATTTTTGGACACTTCCTCAGCGTACGGGTGGGTCGCGTCAACAACCGCATCGTATCTAGGGAATACTTCTTCCATTTTGGACTGATTCATCCGCCCGGTCAAAATCTTGCAATTTTTCTCAAAATCAAAGGAGTCCTCGCGCAAATCGTCCAAGCCCGCCTGTGTGGCAAGAGAAATCGTGACTTCAAAAGAAGAGTCAAAGAGAGAGCGGGCGATAGACTTTCCCTCGCTCGTTCCGGCCAAAAGGATAATTTTTTTTATTTTACGCTGCATATAGCCGCGCGGAGTCAGCAAAAAGTCCCGTTGATTTTCACCGCTTCCAAGAGTGATTTTTTTAGTCGCGGAAGAGCCGACAAAGACAGTCGTCAGCATGTCGAGATTTTTTCCACCCAAATTCTTGAGCATGCAAAAGTCCTTCTCCTCCCCTTCCCGGCCAATATTTTTAGTCCATGCGCAGGCTGTCTCCGGTGACTTTCCACCGTCAATAAGAATCTGGCAGGCCTTTTTTAATGCATCGGGACGGGCGTGACTCATCGGATTGTAAATCGCAATCGGAAAGTCTGCGGACGCTGCGGCTTTGAGGCGGGATTCAATTTTGGAGGTCGGAGTCAGATAGTCTGAAAGCGAAATCACCGCAAAGTCGTTTGAGAGCACGGAGCCTAAAAGGGCGGAGCCTGAAAGGGCGGCCGTCACACCTGGAATAATTTTTACTTTTACTTCTGGAAAGTCGGCGGCCATCTCAAGGGCAAGGGAGGCCATTCCATAGAGGCCGGAGTCCCCGGAAGAGACGAGGGCGATTTTTTCCCCGGCAGAAGCCGCCTCCAGCGCAGAGCGGACGCGTTTTTCTTCCGCCATCATGCCGGTCTGAATGTATTTCTTTGCAAAATAAGGCTTTAAAAGCTCCACATAAGTTGAATAGCCTGCAATCACTGATACGCCATCGAGGATTTTTTTTGCCTCGATGGTCATTCCGTCAATTTTTCCGGGGCCGATTCCGACTACGTATAAGATTTTTTCAGATTCACTCATAATTTTACCGCCAAGGCAAAAGTCATTCCGTCCGCAGCTGTCTTTTTGACCAAAAGTTTTCCGCCAAGAGCAAGGGCAGAGCGCTCGCAAACGTTGTCCGTTCCAGTAACGCCTTTTACAAAGTCGGACTTGGAAAAGTCACCTGCGACCGCATTAAGTTCTTCGGCTGTAAAGAAATGAGTCCTCACTTTGAAATTCTTGGCCAGGTCCAAAATCGCATTTTCGCCCTTCTTCAAGTCAATCGAAGAAATAGAACAGACGGCTTCCTCAAAAAATCCGCCTGAGTCAAGCTGACTTTTTACAAAATTTTCCATTTTTTTTGAATCGCTCCCCTTTTTGCAGCCAAGCCCCAGATTCAGGCAGGGGGGAATTAAAAAAAGCCTTTCCCGCCCGCCAAGATTCTCGCACTTTTCAAAATCCGATTTTCTAAAGGAGACGACAAAATCAGCATTTTCAATCGAGCCGGTCATTTTAACAGGAGCTAAAGACTCTTTTAGACGCTCACAAATTCTTTGCGAGATTTCTTCCGGGGCAAAACAAGAGATTTTTTCATTTTGCAGGACTCTGGAAGAAATATTTTTCACCGCAGCGATATTCTTGATTTTAAATCCATTTTGAGCCGCCCATGAGTCGACCGCCCATTTTCCGCAGGAATCAGTCGCCGTCGTGATGACAGCCTCCGCCCCGATTTTCCGCGCGATTATATTTGCCGCAAAGTTCGCCCCGCCTAGGTGCCCGCCAATAATCGGGACTGCAAAACGCAGCTTTCCGTCAAAGGCGACTACCGCAGGATCAGAATCTTTACCGACTAAAAATCCGGCTGACGCGCGCACTGCAATCGCCGCCGCCCCGACTGACAAAATCAAGGTCTTTTGCCCGGCATGTGAAGAGTCAAAAAGGCGGCCGAAAATTTCTTCCGCCCTCTCGTGATTAATCCCAAAGCATTTGCATAATTCCAAGTCCGCCCCGCAAAGAGCGAGTTCTTTTACAAGAGCAAAAAGCCTTTCCGCTGCCGCCATCTCCGACTCCGAATAGCAGATTACAGCGATTTTCTGAAAGTCCAGATTTTGGGTGCCAGAAGCCTTTCGATATTCAGTCGTAAAATCCTTGTCGTAAAGGCAGCTTTTATTGTAGTCCGCTCCCAAAAAATCCCCGACAAGGACGAGGGCTGTTTTCCTAATCCCGGCCTCCCGGACTTTTTGGGCAATGTCGGCCAAAGTTCCCCGGACGATTTTCTGATTCCTCCACGAGGCCTTGTAGACCACGGCGACAGGACTTTCTTTTGTGTAGCGGGAACCCGGCCCGGTCAGCTTTTCTGCGAGGGAGTCAATCATTCCGGTGGAAAGAAAAAGGACCAGAGACGAGCCGATTTTAGAAAGATTTTCGATTCTCTCGTTTTCAGGCACAGGAGTCCGTCCCTCCATGCGGGAAATTATCAGAGTCTGGCTGATTTCAGGCACGGTGTATTCCGCATTCAAGGCAGCTGCCGCCGCCAAAAATGCGGAGACTCCCGGCACTACTGAATATTCAAGGCCTATTTTTTTAAGCTCCTCGATTTGCTCACGGATTGAACCGTAAATTGACGGGTCTCCGGTGTGGAGGCGGACGGCGACTTTTCCGTCTTTTTCTGCGGAGGCGAGGGCTTGGGTCGTCTCTTCCAAAGTCATTTTTGAGGAGTCAAGAATCTCGCAGCCGGACTTGCAGTATTCCAAAAGCTCGGGGTTCACAAGGCTTCCAGCCCAGACGAGCAAATCGGCCTTTTGCAAGAGTCTCATTCCGCGCACAGTGATTAAGTCAGCGGCACCGCTTCCCGCACCCACAAAATAAATCATGCGGGGATTATAACACAGATTCCTGCCAACCGCCAATTCGAGTTTTTCTCCTTGTTTTTTGTTCACAAATATGCTAACTTTTAAATATGAAGTATCGGGAAGTCAAATTTTACAAGACTGCGGAAGGGAAAAAGCCTGTGAAAGAATTTCTCGATTCACTCGACGGCAAGGTCGCGCAGAAAATCGTCTGGACTTTGAAGCTTGTGGAGGAGCTTGAAAGAATTCCCACGACCTACCTGAAAAACATCACGGGAACTGAATTTTATGAAGTCCGTGTGATTTTCAGCGGCAACATCTACAGGATTCTTGGATTTTTCCACGCGGGGAATTTTCTTATGCTGACGAACGGATTTCAGAAAAAGACGCAAAAAACGCCGAAGAATGAAATCGACATCTGCAAAGAGCGAATGAAGGATTTTTACGACCGAGGAGGCGAATTATGAGCGATTTGGACGAATACATTGACGAAAGGAAAAAGAGAGACCCGGACTTTGCCGAGGGATTTGATTCAGGCTACGAGGATTTCAAAATCGGTCATCTAATCAAGGAAATGCGCCTTGAAAACAAGATGACGCAGGAAGAGCTTGCCGCAAGGCTGAACACCAAAAAGAGCGTGATTTCCCGCCTGGAAAACCACTCAAACGACGTGCGGCTTTCAACATTGCAGAAAGTCGCGGGAGTTTTTGGAAAACGCGTTTCGCTGGCGATAAATTAGCTTCTATTATTTTTTTCACTCCGAATACAAGATTCAGCGCGCACAGTGATTAAGTCAGCGGCACCGCTTCCCGCACCCACAAAATAAATCATGCGGGGATTATAACACAGATTTCAAAATAATTGAGTAAAAGACATAATTTTATTAAAATATTTTCAACAAGGCAAAAACGACCTCCCGTTCCGGTGCCCCCATCGGGAAAAGGCTTCACTTCGCTACGCTCGTTGCAGAATTTTTCCCGCCGGTCCCCCCACCACTCCGGTCGGTTTTTGAATTTTTGCCATTTTATAAAAAAGTTACTCAATCATTTTTTATAAAAAAAGGAGAGGACATGCAGACATCTTCAATCGCAGAAAAGTTAAAGTCAAAAAAGGTCACGGTTTCGTTTGAGATTTTTCCGCCAAAAAAGCAGGCGGGCTTTGAGTCTGTCAGGCAAACGGCCCTTGACCTGGCCTCCCTCAACCCGGACTTTATCTCAATCACCTACGGGGCTGGAGGAACAACCCAGTCCAACACTGCCGAACTCGCTTCCCTCATCGAAAAAAACGGAGTCTCTGCCCTCGCCCACCTCACCTGCGTCCGCCTCACAAAGAAAAAACTTGAGGAAAACATCGCCGCATTCAAGTCACAGGGAATCAAAAATATCCTTGCCCTCCGTGGTGACATGCCCAGAGACATAAATGAAGGCGAAGACGTTTTTCCGTCAGGATTCAGCCATGCGTCAAACCTCATCACGCTTTTAAAAAAGGAAGGCTTTTGCGTTGGAGGAGCCTGCTACCCGGAAGGACACCCGGAATCCGCCAACCGCGACGAGGACATCGACAAGCTCAAGGAAAAAGTCGAGGCAGGAGCTGATTTTTTGACGACCCAGATGTTCTTTGACAACGACATGCTCTATTCATTTTTGTACAGAATGCAGTCAGCAGGAATCCACGTGCCGGTCCTGGCTGGAATCATGCCAATCACAAACTCAAGTCAGGTCTCCAAAATGGTCGATTTGTCCAACGCCTATATTCCCCGCCGACTCCTGTCAATCTGCGACAAATTCCGCTCATCCCCGGACGCTATGCGCCAAGCCGGAATCGCCTACGCAACCGAGCAAATCATAGACCTAATCTCAAACGGCGTGCGAGGAATCCACATCTACACGATGAACAAGCCGGAAATCGCCCGCGCAATCATGAGGAACATAGACTCAATCATAGCGGCGACGAACGGTCAGATTGGGGCCTGATTTTTTCGGGCGCAAGTCCCTCTGCAAGCGCCCCCTCCGGGCTTGCTACGCGCGGTACCGGCCATGGCCGGCACTTGCCTCCGGCAACCCTACGGTCGCGGAGCGCAATTTCTTTTTCATCTTCGGGCGTCTTTGCTTAAAAAGACAAGCAGGAAATAAAAATGGTCAATAAAAAAATCGATTTCAAAAATTTTCTAAGAGAGTCAATCGAAAGCGGAAAGCCGGTGATTTTTGACGGCGGAATGGGAACGATGATTCAAGCCTCCGGACTCCAATCAAGCGATTACGCGATTCCAGAGGATTTGAACCTCGACAGGCCTGACATCATAAAAAAAATCCACAGAAAGTATTTGGACGCTGGCGCGAACGTCCTGACCGCCAACACTTTCGGGGCAAATCCGTTAAAGCTCAGCGGGTCAAAATATTCCTGCCGCGAATACATCGAGGCCGCCGTCAAATTGATGAAAGAAGCCGTCGACGAATGCGAGTCAGACCCGGAATCCTACGGGCACGACAAAAAGCACTTTATCGCCTGGGACACCGGTCAGATCGGCCGCCTCTTAGAGCCGATGGGGGATTTGACTTTTGACCAAGCCTACGAGGCCTACAAAGAAGCCGTCGTCACTGCGGAAAAAGCCGGGGCGGAGCTTGCCATAATCGAGACTATGAGCGACTTGCACGAAATGAAGGCCGCGATTTTGGCCGTCCAGGAAAACACCAACCTTGCAGTCGTCGCGACACCGACTTTTCAAGAAAACCTTCGCACGCTCACCGGCGCGGACGTTTTGACATGCGTGACTTACCTTGAATCCCTTCACGTCGATGTACTTGGCTTTAACTGTGGCGGCTCTCTCGAAGAAGACGCAAAGCTCGCTGACCAATTCTTGAGATACTCCCACACCCCGGTTCTGATTCAGCCGAACGCAGGAATTCCAGTCGTTGTGAACGGAATTGCAATGTACCGGGTCTCGGCAAAAGACTTCGCAGAATTCCAGCTTGAAAACCGCAAAAAAGGAGCCGTATTGCTCGGTGGCTGCTGCGGAACAACTCCCGCCCATATCGGCACGATGGCGAAATTAGTTAGGAGTTACCAGTTAGAAGCCAGCAGTACAAATTCCCAACTCCCCACTCCAAACTCCATACTCCTAACTACCAACTCCTCACTCCTAACTACCAACTCCCCACTCCTAACTGACACCTATATCTGCTCCTACAACAAGACCGTGCAAATTGGAGGAAATGCTGGGCCGAAAATTGTAGGCGAGAGGATAAACCCGACAGGTAAAAAAAAGGTCAAGGCAGCCTTGCAAGCTCACGACCTCAATTTTATTCTGTCAGAAGCCGAAAGCCAGATTCAGGCTGGGGCACAGATTCTCGACGTAAACGTTGGACTGCCAGGAATCGATGAGGCCGCCATGATGGAAGAGGCGTTAAAGACCATTCAGGGGGCATTCAACGTGCCTCTGCAGCTCGACTCATCGGAAAAAGCCGCCCTTGAAAAGGGACTAAGGGCCTACAACGGCAAGGCTCTGATAAATTCAGTGAACGGCCGCCAGGACGTGATGGATGCGATTTTTCCGCTTGTAAAGCACTACGGCGGGGCTGTGGTCGCCCTTTGTATTGACGAAAAAGGAATCGCTCCGACCGCCGAAGGAAGGGCAAATGTCGCCCGAAAAATCATAAAAGAGGCGGCAAAGTACGGGATTCCTGTGCGCGACATAGTAATCGACACGCTGACGCTTACAGTCTCTAGCCAGCAAAAGGAAGCCCTAGAAACAGTGAGGGCAATCGAGCTTTTGAAAAAAGAATTCGGAAGTCAAGGATTGAAATTTATTTTGGGAGTCTCGAACATATCATTCGGACTTCCAAGACGGGATATAATCAACTCACGCTTTTTTACGATGGCACTCTACGCGGGTTTGGATGCCTGCATTATAAATCCATTGAGCAAGCCCATGATGGAGTCCTATGACGGCTACAGGGCACTGGCGGGCTTTGACGAAAACTGTCTGGACTACATCGAGTCCTACACAGGAACTACAGCCCCGGTGTACGGAATCAGCGCGGAGGAGGCGGCAAACTTTGCAGGAAAATCCTCAGAGCCGCAAAAAAAGGCCGAGTCACCGGAAAATCAGGCTAGCTCTGTTCCCGATGACGCTGACGAAAACGAAAAAAAGCTGATTGAGATCATAAACAAGGGTTTCAAGGACTTTTCCGGAGAAGCGGCGAAAAAGCTTCTTGAGGGCGGGAAAAGTCCTGTTGAAATCATAAACCGCTGCATAGTCCCGGCGTTGGACATCGTTGGCAAGGATTTTGAGAAGGGACGGAAATTCCTTCCACAACTGCTTCTTGCCGCGGAGACTGTCGGAAACGCCTTTGCGATAATCAAAGCGCATTTGGAGGCGACCGGAGTCAAGCAGGAGTCAAGGGGGACGATTGCAATCGCGACGGTTTTCGGAGACATCCACGACATCGGAAAGAACATCACAAAAGCCCTGCTTGAAAACTACGGCTACACGGTGATTGACCTCGGCAAAAACGTTCCGGCGGAAACAATCGTAGAGACGGTCATAAAACATAATATTAAGCTCGTCGGTCTTTCCGCATTGATGACAACCACTGTCGGAAATATGGAAAAAACGATAGAATTGTTGCATAATGAATTAGGCAAGATTGGCCGAACCTGCAAAATCATGGCGGGAGGAGCTGTCTTGACCGCGGACTACGCCACGAAAATCGGCGCGGATTACTACGCGAAGGATGCCATGACTTCAATAGCAATCGCAAAGGAAGTCTTCGGCTAAAAAACAGGGGGAAAAATGGAAGCAACATTAGCATCAAACGGAAGCAAAAAATTGAGCCGCAAGGAGAAACGCCTTCAGAAAAAAATCGCAAAATACGAAAGCCGCCCAATTTCATCCTTTCCGGCAATCACCCCGTATCTTCATCTTTTTACCCGCCCGGATACAATTCCGACTACATTCCGCTTTTGGATCCCAGTATTTAGAACATACTTCGGGCTCCAGTACAAAAGAAAGTGGGGAATCAGCAAGACTCCTATTGTCCACGTTGACCACGAGCTTGACCAAAAAATTCCATTCCGTGCTGACAAAGTTCACATCTACATGCATTTCATCAACATGTGGGTAAAGTCCCTCTCAATGCTGATTCATCAGTTCGGGGCAAAGGACGGCTGCGTCTACTGCCGCGAGTGGCTTAAAGTCCTGACAAAAATCTACCATGAGTCAGCGAGAATCTACAAATTCCGCCTTTCGACAATGGAGAGACCAAAATACCACAAGGGAAAATTCTTTTGGATTCACGCCCTTGACCCCCACCTTCTCTGCGTTCCATCACTACACATAGCGATTATAGCCTCATGCTACGCATATTTCCGAAACCTCTTCAAGCGCGGAAACTTCTCCGACAAAGAGGAATTCCTTTGGACTACAGAACTTTATAACGATGCAGTTGAAATCGCAGAGTCAGTTCTCTACGTCAAGCAGCATTCGGTAAACTGTGTTCCGGCGGCCCTCTACATGGTCACGATTCTCTTTCCGGATATTTTCACGCCGAACGACGCGACAAACTTCATCAACGACCTCTTTCTTTCGGCAAACGACATTTCCGCCGAGGACAAGGCGACAATCAAAGCCCACATCTCATTCATGTACGAGAGATTTTTGCTTGAGGGTGCGGGAGAGGACGACTGGACGGAGCCTGTAAAACGCTGGCTCGTGAACTACAGCGAAAAATAAACGATAAACGGTAGACGATGTTTCCTCCTTTCCCTGAAGATGGCGCTTACGAAGTATGCAGGAAAATAGCCGAGGATTTGGATTCTGGCCGGTTGATTTTAAGACAGGTCACAAAGCTGAGTCTTGAGCGGGCCGGACAGGGAATCATGCTCGGCGCGGCAATCTGCAAGGATTCTTCCGGGCAAAAAGTCATTTTAAAGACCGTCTCAGGAATCGCAAGGAAGCTGACTTTCCCGGATTTTTCCCCTCTGCCAACTTCCGGCTCTGAAATTTATGTTCTCCCGCTGATTTCTCCGGCGCAAATCGAGTCCGCACTGGCAAAAAATGACGATGCTGTTCACGCCCTAACGGCGAAAATCGGGGAGGCTGAAAATTCCTTCGACATGGAAAAAGTCAAAAGCCTAAAAAAAGAGCGGACTCTTTTGACGAACGAGTCGCTTAAAAAAGTCCACGATTTGTATTCGTTCACTAAAATTGACAAAAGCAAAATCTCACTGAATGAAATCTGCCGCATGAGGCTTGGCGGAAAAAATCCACCGACCGGAACAGGCGACTGCTGCGCCCCGAAACTTCTCGAATACGCGTTTACCCACGATTTGACTATTTTGAGCATGTGCGAGATTTTTTACGGGCGGAAGACGGCGAATAAAATCTCCGGGCAAAAATACCCCCCATGCGACGAGCGGTGCGGAATTATTCTGCCTGTCATGTTAGGCCTTGAAGTCATTTACCGGGATTCCAGCATTTGCGTAATCAACAAGGAGTCGGGGCTTTTGTCGATTCCGGGAAGGACAGCCGACAAGCAGGACTGCGTGACATCAAGATTCAAAAGGCTTTACCCAGATTTTGTGGGAGTCGACCTTCCGGCAGTCCACCGCCTCGACATGGAGACCAGCGGCCTTATGCTTTTGGCCTTTACAAAAGATGCCCAGAAAAATCTGAACAGGCAGTTCGAGCTTGGGGAAAGCATTCACAAGGAATACACGGCCTTGATTGACGGAATCCTCCCCGCAAGAAAAATCCCGATTGAAGGAGAGATGACTCTTTTTCACCGGGTTGACTTGGACAACCGCCCCCACCAGATTTACGATGAGATTCACGGAAAAAAGGCTGTCACAAAGTGGAAGATTCAGGACGTTGAGACTTATATTTCCCCGGACGGAAGCAGGCGCAAGGTGACGCGTGTGACATTTTTCCCGCAGACAGGCCGGACCCACCAGCTCCGTTTTGCCGCCGCTGATTCTCACGGCTGGGCCTGCCCGATTGTCGGTGACACTTTGTACGGTCGCTGTGAAAAGGGGGAGAGGCTTAAACTTCACGCAAGCCGGCTCGAATTCAATCACCCGGATGACGGCCGCCGCATGATTTTTGAGAGCAAAGCCCCATTTTAAGTTAAAACATTCTATTGAATAATGTGAGGATTTCCGCTAATATTAATAGAATCCACAGACTAGACTGACAATTTTCTCGCTTAATTTGATGCGGTCTGAATTAATTGGAAACTTTTTTATAAGAGGTAACAATATGGCTTTTGATATTACCAAAGTACGTAATATCGGTATCAGTGCCCACATTGACTCAGGTAAAACAACAACCTCTGAACGCATCTTGTTCTACTGCAACAAGATTCATGCGATTCACGAAGTTCGTGGTAAAGACGGTGTCGGTGCTGTAATGGACAACATGGAACTGGAACGCGAACGCGGAATCACTATCCAGTCAGCAGCTACTCAGGTTCAGTGGAAAGACATCACAATCAACCTGATTGACACACCCGGTCACGTTGACTTTACAGTTGAAGTTGAACGCTCACTCCGCGTTTTGGACGGAGCCATTATGATTCTCTGCGCAGTTGCAGGTGTTCAGTCTCAGTCAATCACTGTTGACCGCCAGCTCAAGCGCTACCATGTACCCCGCATCGCATTCGTAAACAAATGTGACCGCCAGGGTGCAAATCCTGTCCGCGTTATGCACCAGCTCCGCGAAAAGCTCGGTCTCAACGCACACATGGTCGAGCTTCCGATTGGTTTGGAAGACAAACTTGAGGGCGTAGTCGACCTCGTTGGAATGAAAGCCATCTACTTCGACGGCGAGAACGGTGAGAACCTCCGCTATGCAGAGATTCCCGCAAACATGGTCGAAGAAGCAAAAAAATACCGCGAGGAACTCCTCGACGCAGCATCAAACTTCGATGATGACCTCATGGAAGCTATTCTCGACGAAAAAGAGATTACAGAAGACCAGCTCGTCGCCGCTATCCGCAAGGGAACTCTCGCTGAGCAGTTCGTCGGCGTATTCTGCGGTTCAGCCCACGTCAACAAGGGTATTCAGCCCCTTCTCGACGGTGTTGAGCGCTACCTGCCGGATCCGACCGAAGTTCACAACTACGGTCTCGACCTCGACAAAAACGAAGCTCAGGTGGAGCTTTTCAACGTTCCCGACAAGCCGACTGTTGCCCTCGCATTCAAACTCGATGACGGACAGTTCGGTCAGTTGACATACATCCGCGTCTACCAGGGCCGCGTTGTAAAGGGCATGGAACTTTACAACACACGCTCAAAGAAGAAGTTCAAGGTCGGCCGCTTGGTCCGCATGAACTCAGCCGCCATGGAAGACATCAACGTCGGTGAGCCTGGCGACATCTGCGCATTGTTCGGTGTTGACTGTGCTTCTGGCGACACATTCTGCGCTGAGGGAATCAACGTTGCAATGACATCAATGTTCGTTCCGAACCCGGTTATCTCTGAGGCTATCGAGCCTGTCAACAAGGCTGACGCTGCCAACCTCTCAAAGGCTCTCAACCGCTTCACAAAAGAGGACCCGACATTCCAGACTTACGTTGACCCTGAGTCTAACCAGACAATCATCAAGGGTATGGGTGAGTTGCACCTCGCAGTTTACGTTGAGCGCATGAAGCGTGAGTACAAATGCGAAGTCCGCGTTTCTCCGCCCCAGGTTGCATACCGCGAAGCTATTACACAGCGCGCAGAATTCAACTACACACACAAAAAGCAGACTGGTGGTTCCGGTCAGTACGGTCGCGTTGCCGGCTTTATGGAGCCGATTCAGGACAAAGACTACGAATTCGTCGACTCAATCAAGGGCGGTGCTATTCCTAACGAATACATTCCTTCCTGCGACAAGGGTTTCAGAAAGGCTATGGAAAAAGGCTCTTTGATTGGTGCCCCGATCGTAAACGTCCGCTGTACAATCAACGACGGTCAGTATCACCCGGTCGACTCTTCTGACCAGGCATTCCAGACAGCAGCTTTGTTCGCATTCCGCGAGGGCTACATGAAGGCAAAGCCGGTTATCTTGGAGCCGATTATGAAGGTTTCTATCGAAGGACCGACTGAGTTCCAGGGAAATATGTTCGGCCTTATCAACCAGCGCCGTGGTGTTATCCTTGAGACAACAGATGAGAACAACCAGTCAGTAGTAAACGCTGAAGTTCCGCTGAGCGAAATGTTCGGATTCTCAACAATCCTCCGCTCATCAACCCAGGGTAAAGCCGAATTCACAATGGAATTCGAGAAATACGGAAGAGTTCCGAACGCTGTTGCCGAAACTCTGATTGCAGACTTCAAGGCAAAACAGGCTGCCGGAAAATAAGGAGTCAGGAATGGATAAACAGGATTTTTACACAAAAAGCCCCGTCCGCCTTTTTGACGAAGCTACCGGCGGTTTGAAAGCTGGAGAAATCGGACTGGTCACTTCAAAGAAGGGACTCGGAAAGACTTCAGTTCTCGTTCAGTTCGGTATGGACACACTTCTTGAAGGCAAGCAGCTTGTCCACGTGACATTCGACTTGCACTCTTCAAACGTTATCTCTTGGTACGATGGAATTTTCAACGAGCTTGCAAAAAAGCGCAATGTTGGAAACGAAAGCGAACTCAAAGATGATATCGTTCGCAACCGCACAATCCTCAACTTCTCTTTGGACAACTTCTCAGTTACAAAGGTTGTCTCAACTCTCAAGGCTCTCAAAGCCGGCGGAATCGAAGTTGCAGGCCTTGTAATGGACGGAATCGACTTCACAAAAGTTTCTGAGGACGACGTAAAAGCCGTCGCAGACTATGCGAAAGCTGAGAACGTAAAGGTTTGGACAGCCTCAACTGCCGAGGGAACCAAGCTCGCCGACTCTGTTCCGGCCAACTTGGAAAAATACTTCGCAGCTGTTCTTCACCTTGCAAGCGACGGTTCTGCTGTCGCCGTGAACGTTCTTAAAATGCACGACAAAAAAGATGTCGCGGCAAGCCTCAAGCTTGACTCAAAGACATTGCTTTTGTCTAAGAACTAAAACTAGCTTTTAGGACAAAAAAATCCCGCGCCCGCTTTGGACGTGGGATTTTTTTTTGCGCAAATGCGTTAGCGATTGGAGTGGCGGCGCAGCCGATGCGTAGCATTGAGGGCACCGAAACCACGAAAAGCGCGGCGGCGGGAGGGCGCGAAAGCGGCCGGACGACGCAACGCCCGAATTCGCTAATAGGCTATCGGTGTAAGTTTCCCGCCACCAGGCAGGTTGTAAGTTCTTGAGCCTAGCTTTGAATTCGCAGGATTGTTCTTATTGTAGTAGATTATATGGCCAGAACTCATTATATTCGAAAATTCAGGATTCTCATCTGAAAAAGCGTCCACATAGCAGTTAGCTGTCAAAGTCACTTTTGCGCTGTCAGCGAGGCTGAGGTTTACATGGCCGACTTTTTTTGTGTTCAGGGAACCTGAATATTTTGCACCGGCCATCAAATTCACAGTTGCGGATGAAATCGAATCAACGTTTATCTCCCCGGTTAAAATCTGATTTTCGACACTAATGATGACATTTCCGCCGTTTGCACCAGCCTTTCCAAAACCGTGGGGGGAATCATTCCCCGATACAAGCAAAAGTTCATCGATGTTGCCGGAAAGTTTGCAGGCATTCAAATTTATCGAAGCGTCTGTATTTGTAATATAGAAAAATGGTCCATTAGAATTGTTTTTGAGACTTGATGATTTTGCAGAAAATACAGCCTTTCCGTTTTCTGAATCTCCATCCGCAGACTGGTAAAGCATTATGGCAGAATTCACAAAGTCAGTTTTTTCTTTTGAGCCACCCTCAAGGGTAGAATCTTCTATGAAAACTCTTTTTTTTCCATCGATACATGCGATTTGCCCAACAGAGGCTTTGCCTTTTATTTTTTTCAGCGAAACATCACCTGTAGAATAGACCAATGGGGAGTCTGTCCCGGCGGTGACTGCCCTGCCCCCTTCAACGGAGATAGTTCCACCACCGTCAGTTGAGAAGGCCGCACTGCGATTTCCCCGAGTCTGTATGTCCACGTTCCAGGCAGTAATTTTTCCACCAAGACTCGCATCCAGTCCCCGTGAAGACTTTTTGTTTGTGCGTATTACAATTTCGTCCGCATTGACAGAGGAGCCGTTTCCGCTAGAAGAAATTGCGCTTGAGCCGTCACCATAAGTGTTGATAAAAACCCCTTCCAGTCCGATGTATGAGCCGTTCAAAGCAAGCAGCGCAGAGTTAAGGCCATAAAAAGCCGACTGACTTTCATCACTAGAGTCACCGGAATTTTTGTTGAGGTCAGTCTTTTTTATTGTGTACGATTTTCCGTCATCAGCAATAAAAACTGACTGGTTATCATTTTCCGCAGAAACAGAGCCGTTATCCAGGGAAATATTTTTCTTTTCCGAATTAAAAAAAGACGGTTTGTTTCCGCTGGCAAACAAAAAGCCAGAAGACAAAAGCAGGACTGCAAATGTTTTCAGTAATTTTTTTTTCATAAATCCTCCGATTTTTTTGCGATTTTTCTAAAACTAACAGGGTTTTAGAATTTTCTACCTGTTATTAAAACATAGCATTTCTTTTATTATAAAGCAAAATCAGAATAAGACAAAAAGAAAACTGAAATTTTCAAAAAAAAACAGAAAAAAAGCGGAGAGATGTTTCAAGCTAACAAACGTTTTTATTGCGGCAGAAATAGATAAATCTAATTCTTACTTCCAGGGAAAAATAAAAGAGGCAAGTTTTCGCTCGCCCAAGGATTCCTTGTCTTCGGCGATAAGGTCGCCCCATGGAACTTCCTCCCGCTTGTCGCGGTCGTTCAAGGCCTCTGGGTGTTCTTCCAGCCAGTCGTATTTGTAGAGGCGGAGGCGGAGGGCGTTCATCGGGGAGAGAAAAATTCCTGTGATTCCGGGCATAATTCCGAAAGTCACGATGCTCATGGCAAAAAGCAATAAATTGTAAAGAAAGACTGCGATTGAAAATCCTGCGTTGTCAAAAAATATGATGAAGGATTTTTTCAAGGCCTTTTGAAAAGTGTTTTCTTCCTGCAAAAAATAGAGTGGAATAAACCACTGCAAGGCAATCAGGCTGACAATGGAGAACCAAGCCAGCACCGCCCCTAAAATCAGGCTGACATAGGAGCCGGAAGCCAGATACTGGTGAAAGTAAAAGACGATTCCGTGGCCAGCAAGAAGGAGAAAGGCTGCGAACAAAAATCCGAATGCAAAAGCCGTCTTCCAGACTGCCGGAATTGTGCGGAAGAAGAGCGAGAATGACGGAGTGTTGAAGTCTGCGATTTTACGGGCGTTT
Source organism: uncultured Treponema sp. (assembly GCA_946615905.1). Taxonomy (GTDB): domain Bacteria; phylum Spirochaetota; class Spirochaetia; order Treponematales; family Treponemataceae; genus Treponema_D. The sequence goes on from CAMOIE010000014.1 coordinate 24,572, forward strand.
GCCCCCCATGCGAAAATCAGGATTGAAAAAAGTCCTGCAAAAATCGGAAAAGCAAGATTCGGCAAAAGAGGATTTATTGAAATTGAAAGACTGACTCCAAAGTAACAGGCGACTCCTGCTGCAATAAAAATCAAATTGAGCAAAAGCAGCATGAAGAGATTGTCCCAGCCGTCGCAGAAATTCTTTTTGAGAAAAAAATTGAACATTCTTAACTCCGATATCGATTAAATCAAATAAATCAAATAAATTAAATCGATTAAAAAAGCCCGGAAATATTTCCGTCATCGTCAACGTCGATGTTGAGGGCTGCCGGAAGCTTAGGCAGACCTGGCATAGTCATGATGTCACCGGCAAGGGCGACGACAAAGCCAGCCCCGGAATAAAGCTGAACATCGCGGACGGGGAAAATATAGCCCTGGGGTGCGCCGAGCAATTTTGGGTCGTGACTGATTGAATTCTGGGTTTTCGCAATACAGACAGGGAGCTTTCCATAGCCCTGCTCCTCGAATTCGCGGAGTTTTTTGAGGGCGGCAGGGGCAAACTCAACATTCGCGGCCCGGTAAATCTCCGTGGCGACCATTTCGATTTTGTTTTTAAGGGGAAGTTCGTCCGGGTAGAGGAATTTAAAGTCGGCCTTTTTGTCTTCAAGGGTTTCAACGACTTTGCGGGCGAGATTTTCAGCTCCGGCTCCGCCTTTTCCCCAGCCTTCAGTCAGAACTGCGTCAACGCCGATTTCTGAGCATTTTTTAATCAAAAGGTCGCTTTCGGCCTGGGTGTCAGAGACAAAGTGGTTTACGGCGACGATTACAGGAAGTCCGAACTTTCTCATGTTCTCGACGTGGACTTTAAGGTTCTCAAAGCCTTTTTCGAGGGCTGAAAGATTTTCAGTTCCAAGCTCTGCCTTTGGAAGGCCGCCGTGCATTTTGAGTGCTCTGATTGTGGCGACGATTACTGCCATGTCCGGTCGGATTCCAGAGAGGCGGCACTTTATGTCGCAGAATTTCTCGGCTCCGAGGTCTGCGGCAAAACCTGCTTCCGTGACAACGTAGTCGCCGGAGGCAAGGGCTGAGATTGTCGCGTTTACGGAGTTGCAGCCGTGGGCTATGTTTGCGAAGGGGCCGCCGTGAACGAAGGCGGGAGTTTTCTCAAGGGTCTGCACGAGGTTTGGGCGAACTGCGTCTTTTAAAAGGGCAGCTACTGCTCCAGTGCATTTTAATTCAGAAAATTTGACCCATTTTTTGTCAAAGGTGCGGCCGATTGTAATGTTGCCGATTCTTTCTTTTAGTTCGGAGATTGACTTTGACAGGCAGATAATGGCCATGATTTCTGACGCTACCGAGATGCAGAAATGGTCTTCGCGGGGAACGCCGTCAGTTCTGGAGCCGAGGCCGACGATTATGTTGCGGAGGGCGCGGTCGTTCAAGTCGACACAACGTTTCCAGGTGATTGTGCGGGGGTCGATTCCGAGGGCATTGCCCTGCTGAATGTGGTTGTCAATCAAGGCGGCGATTAAATTGTTGGCTGCGGAAATCGCGTGGATGTCACCCGTAAAATGCAGGTTGATTTCTTCCATCGGGACAATCTGGGCATATCCTCCGCCACAGGCTCCGCCTTTTACGCCGAAGCAGGGGCCGAGAGAAGGTTCACGGAGGGCGATTACGGTCTTTTTGCCGATTTTAGAAAGCCCGTCGCCGAGTCCGATTGAGACTGTTGACTTTCCCTCGCCTGCGGGGGTCGGGGTGACTGCGGTGACGAGAATGAGCCGGCCTTTTTTGCCGGAAGCGACTTTCGACTGCAAGGCGCGAAGCTCGTTCATTGTGATTTTCGCCTTATAAGGGCCGAATTGTTCGAGAGAGTCTTCCGAAATGCCGATTTTTGAAGCGATTTCGGTGATTTTTTGACTTTTATTGGCCTGTGCGATTTGAATGTCAGAAAGCATTTTTGCCCCCGGAAAAAATATATTTACTGAACATTTTAGAGAAATTCCCCCTCTGATTCAATGGGAACTTTGTTATAGCACAGGGCAAGCTGTTGACTATGCAAACAAATCGAATGTCATGTTTTATAAAAAATCACGCGGATTGGTTCGCGGCTACGCCGCTCACTTTTTTTTCAGAAAGTTTTGCAGTACATAATAATAGCGGCAGAAAAATTGAAAGCCGCTCAATGAACTCCAATTTTGACGGAAGCGGGAGGTAGGGAACGGCCATGAAATGGCAAAAACTCACGAGGTGAGTTTTTAGTGAGTCTCGCCCGTAGCCAGCGTAGGGCGCGTGACGGCGCGACTGCTAGCGTACGTCAAAATTGTTTTGTAGAAAATCTTACAAAATGTCTGACGTTTATGTCCCCCGCTATGGGGAAAGGCTGGGGGATGATAGAAAGTCGCGCCACGTGACCGGAGTGCAGCCGCAGGCTGGTGCGTAGCACCGAGGGTTACCGAGCGCGGAGGGCGCGCTTGCCGGGAGACTTGCGCCAAAAAAACTACAATATACATTGGCGGACGAAAATCGTATAATTAGCTATGGATTACGACTGGACTTCGGTGCTTTCGCTGATTTCGAGGGTGCATTCGGCTTCGGCGGAATTTTTGCAGAAAAAACTTGCCGCCTGCGGGCTTGAGAATTTCGCCTCCTCGCACGGGAACATTCTCTTTTGCCTCTCCCAGCATGACGGACTTTCTTCGGGGGAGCTTTCAGAAAAAATCAACCGGGACAAATCGACGACGACTGCCCTGCTCAAAAAACTTGAAAAATCCGAATTGGTGAAGGTCGAACGGGACGGGACTGACTGCCGGAAAAAGATTGTCTCGCTGACGGCCGCCGGGCGCGAATACAACGAGAAAACCGCCGGGATTTCAAAGGAAATGCTCGAAAAATGCTGGAAGGGTTTTGACGAGGACGAAAAAAAATCCGTGACAGAGGCAATCGTCAGAATGCTTAAAAATCTTGAAGATAAAGTTATAGAAGAAAAATGAAAAAAAACATGAAATCCGCCGCAAAAATTTTGCTTTTAGCCGCCCTGACTTTTTTTTCCGCAAGCAGGGCTTTCTCATTCACGGAAAATTCGATTCAGCAGGTGACGCTGGAGTCCGGGCTTAAAATCTACGTCCTTGAGGACCCAGCCTCGGCCCCGGTCAGACTGGAGCTTGACGTTGGGGCTGGATATTCCGCCCAGACCGCAAAGACCGCGGGTTTCTTTGAGCTGTACGCCCGCCTTGCAGGAGGTGAGATTAATTCCGACAGCGTGAAGATAATCAAGACGGTAGCCCCGGCCGACACGGAGAAAGCGGTCGCGTCGCTGGCTTCGATTCTCAGTCCTATTTCATTGACGGACAAAGAATTGAGGGCTTCGCTGAATTCCTACCGCAAGGAGCTGGGCGAGCTGGCTTCATCCCCGGCGGGATTTATAAACACTGCGATTGACTCAAGAGTTTTTCCCGCCGCCCCGTGGAAGAGTCAGACAGGATTCAACCCGGATAAAATCTTTTCGGCCTCGGTGGAAGAGTGCCGGTCGATTTTGCAGGACATCTCCAGAGCCTTTTACACAAGCCGGAACGCGGTTTTGTATGCGAGCGGCAACGTCACAAAAGAAGAAATCGTCTCCTACGCGAAAAAATATTTTTACCCCTACTCGCAGTCAATCTTCCCGGACGCGGACTCTACCTTGATCAGTTCGGCAAGTTCGCCAGATGTAGAAAAGAGCAAAAAACAGAGGAAATTCGTCCTCGTGAACGAAGAGCTTTCCTCGGACATCACCCAGCTGGTCATCCAATACGGGAATTTCTCAACTGACAAGGCTGACTTTCTCTCGACTATTTTTGAAAACGACGCCTCGACTTTGAAAAGCCGCCTTATGGAGCAAAAAAATCTGGCAATCCGCCACCCCCAGTACATTCACGCCTCCTCGGCGCAAAAAAGAGGGGTTTCCCGCCTGATTTTCCAGTCAATTTTGGAAAAGTCAACGGTCTCGCCGGCGGCCCAGGCAGAAAAATTTCTTGAGGTCTTGTCTTCACCTGATTCCATCCGACTGGAAGAAGCGGCCTTTGCCAGAATGCAGATCGCCCAGAGCTTTTCGCGGCTTTCATCCTCGTCAGAAAGCCTGATGGAGCTGCTGTCATTTTGGAACTCGATTTCCCCTTCCCTCTCGCCGCTTTCAGAGCTTTTTGCCCGGAATTCTGCCTTTGAAAAAGTGGATGTCCAAGAGCTTGCCAAGGACTTTTCCGGGCAGGAGCCGGTGGTTTTCGTCCTCGTCAATGAGAATGTCTACAAAAAATACCAAAAGCAGTTTGAATACTACGGCTACTCGCTGATTACAAAAAAGAACGGTCCCTGGCACAAACTCCCCCAGTACGCCCGATTTTTGAAAAATCAAAAGGAAGAGAAAAAGTCTAATATCCTTCCCCCTGCGGAACGCTTTATCAGTGAGAACAAAAAGCAGTTTACAAGTTTCACCCTGGCAAACGGAATTCCGGTCACGGTGAAAAAAATGCCTGAGTCAGAGACGGCGGCCTGCACGCTGATTATTCAGGGTGGAGACCTGCTTTTCGCAAAAGAATCTCCGGGTCTGGCTTCCGTTCTAGCGGACGCAATCGCCGCGAACACAAGAAAAGAACTTTACGCCATGCAAATGTCAGGCGCATTCTCAGGCTTTTGGGAGGTAAAATCCAACACGACGGCTGAATATTCGGCGGTCACGGTCAGCTCAAGTCAAAAAGAAAGCCTCGCTGCCATCGACGCATTGAGCCGGGCGGTTATTTTCTCAGAAATCACGCCGGTCACAGCAGACTCTGTGATTTATGCCCTCCGCCGAAACTGGAGGATTCAAACCGGGTCTCCGGAATTCCAGCTTTACTGTGAGGCAGTCCGGCAGGTCTACAAGGGGGATGACTACACAAGGCTTTTTGCCGACACAAAGGAAAAGCCGGATTCTGCGCTTGAATTCTCAAAAATCGCGGCCGCCTACCCCCTCTTTCTTGACTCCTCAAGGTATTCTTTTGTCATCAGCGGGGGAAGTCTGGATTGTGAAAAATTGCAGGCAGCCCTCAACGCGACTTTCGGAACTTTGCAAAGCGTCAAGGCGACGGAAAACATTCAGACAAAAGTCAGCCAAAAGTCACTGCCCAAAAGACAGAAAAAACTTACGCTCAGACACCAGTTTTTCACGGATATTTCAGCCGACAAGGCAGGCCCCAGACCGGCAGTCCTGGTTCCGACCACGGATTTTTCAGACCCAATTTTATACGTCCTCAACGCCCCGGACCTTTCGTCAACTGACTCAGCCCTCTTCAACTCGCTTTTGTACGAGCTTGCGGCTAGAATCCAGCAGAAAGTTCCGTCAGAGCAGATTGTAAAAGCCTTTCCGCCGACCGGAGATTTTCCTTTCGCCCGCATTGAGATTACAAAAATCAAGCACTTGAATTCAGCGGCGGCCTCCTTCAAGGAAGCGGTTCATGAATTGAAGGAAGAGCTTGGAAGCCTGATTAACCAAGGTCAGTCAGAAGCGAAAAGCGATGATTTTCTCCCCCAATTCAGCGATGCCCGCGAGACAAGGGACAGCCTCCTGCAAAAAATGGAAAACTGCTGGCTGATGAAAGAACTTTCAGAAAGCGGAACTTCCGACGGAACCAACGAACTTGTCTACAAGGGACTTTTACAGTCTGGCAGGGGGGATTTTTACCTCGACTGCTACAAGGCAGTGGACCAGGCCCGCGCAGAGGACTATTTTTTGCTGGCCTCAGTCTACCTCGATGACGAGGCAGCCCTCACGGTTTATTCCGCAGACTCAAAAAAATAAATCAGCTGACGATCAAATCCATTTTCACATCATGCATGTCGCAGGGAATGTCAGGGCAAATCTGGCAGGGCAGGCAAAAGCCGCACAAAAAGACTTTCCCGGCAAAAGAGCGCAGATTTGAAATCCAACGGTCGTAGTAGCCCTTTCCGTGGCCGATTCTCTTTCCGCCTTTTGTAAAACCGACTCCGGGAACGATTACAAAGGCTTTTTTTCCGGCAAGATTTTTCAGGTCGATTTTCTCAAGGTCGAAAGCCGGCTCCTTGATTCCAAAGGTACCGGCCACAATCTGACTTTCAATTGGAAGCCCTTTCCGAAGGGCAAAAAAATCCATGGAATCAGGGCCAGTCACACGGGGAATCGCGACGATTTTTCCCATTTCCAAGGCAGACCGAATCGCTTTTGAGCAGTCAGCCTCCAAGTCAGAGGCCATGTAGGCAAAAATTATGTCGGCACATTTGAATTCTTCGATTAAGGCGAGTTTTTCGCAGATTTTTTCAGAAAGTCCCAGCCTGTCGTTTTTTTGGCAGAAGTCGAGGATTTTTTCTCTCAGTGCTTTTCGCAAAAGTTTTTTTTCTTCGATAAGATTCATCAAGACGATTGTACACGGAAAGGAAAATTTTGAAAACGCGAAGGATTATTCGGGCGCTTCGGCTTACGCCGCCGCGTCACTCCGGGTTCCGCTTTCGCTGCATTCGTCGCTAGCGCTTCCGAACTTGCGCCCTCCGTACCGCTAGCGCATTCGCAAAAAAAAAAGCCTTCTCCGTTAGGAAAAGGCTTTTCGGCTCCTGCTGGGCTTGCTCTCCAGTCGCAAACATCGTGTTTGCTCCTTCCAAGCCACCTGCGCTCGCTTTTGCCGCGTCCATGCGGCAACTCCTCAAAATCGCTCCGCACTGCTCGCAATTTTGAAGACCGCTCACTTCGTTTCAAGCCCAGATATTTTCATCAAAACAATAAAATTCAATTTGCGAAAAAAAAAATCCCTCAGAAAATCTGAGGGATTTTATCGGCTCCTGCTGGGCTTGAACCAGCGACACATGGATTAACAGTCCATTGCTCTACCAACTGAGCTAAGGAACCATCACTTGAAAAAGTGTAAGATGATATTACGAAAAAATTGTTTTTATGTCAAGAGGTAAATAATCTTTTTTGTAAAAAATCTTTCTTTTTTTTGAAAATTTCGCTAGTATCAAGAGGTCAAAAAAATCTCATTTTTTGTTGACGATTTATCAGCAACATTATTATTTTACAAATAACTGAAAACTCGCTCAGGAAGATTTGAATGAAAAACAAAAAAGAAAACGAACAGGTTAAGGAAGAAGAAAAAAAGACTGAATCTCAGTCCGAGACCGAAAAAACTTCCGAAACCGCTGAAAACGAAACAGAAAAGAAAGAAAGCGAAAAGGCAGAATCCGCCGAAGCTGAAAAAAATGAAGCAAAGGAAGAGTCTGCTGAAGAAAAAATCGCCCGTCTTGAGGCTGAGAACGCAGACCTTAAAGACCAGCTTTTGCGCCGCGCCGCAGACTTTGACAACTACCGCAAGCGCATGATTGCCGAAAAGCAGGAAGCCTTCGACTACGGCAACGCGAATCTTTTGAAGGATTTGCTGGATTCACTGGACAACTTTGACCGGGCAATTGAAGCCGCCGCTACAGCGACAGACGTAAAGGCCGTTGCGGACGGAGTTTCAATGGTCAACAAGAATCTGGTCGGAATGCTTGAGAACAAGTACAATCTGACTTCATTCGGAAAGGCCGGGGATAAATTCGACCCGGAAATCCACGAGGCAATCGGCAAGACAGAGGGCGACGTAAAGGAACCGGAGCTGTCACAGGTTTACCTCAAGGGCTATAAATTGAAGGAACGCGTTATCAGACACGCAAAAGTCATGGTAACGATGCCAAAAGAAAATTAATTAGCTGGCATTTATGCCGCGCCGCTAACGCGGTGTTTTTATAGGAGAAAAATATGGGAAAGATTATTGGTATTGACTTGGGAACCACAAACTCCTGCGTTGCCGTAATGGAAAACGGCGCGCCGGTTGTCATCCAGAACTCAGAGGGCGGAAGAACAACTCCGTCAATCGTCGGTTTTACGGCTAAAGGCGACCGCATCGTAGGTCTTCCGGCCAAAAACCAGATGGTCACAAACCCGAAGAACACAGTCTACTCTGTAAAACGCCTTATCGGCCACAGGTACGGAGAGCTTGAGGGCGAGGCTACAAAGCTCCCCTACGCAATCAAAGACCACGGCTCCGATGTCCGCGTTGAGGTTGAAGAGAACGGCTCAAAGAAAGAATTCTCCCCCCAGGAAATCTCAGCTTTCATCCTTCAGAAGATGAAGAAAACCGCCGAGGACTACCTTGGCCAGCCTGTAACAGAGGCTGTTATCACAGTTCCGGCATATTTCAACGACTCACAGCGTCAGGCAACAAAAGACGCTGGTAAAATCGCCGGTTTGGACGTAAAGCGCATCATCAACGAACCGACAGCTGCTTCTCTCGCATTCGGATTCGATAAAGACCAGAAATCAGAGAAGACAATCGCCGTATACGACTTGGGCGGCGGTACATTCGATATTTCAATTCTCGAACTCGGCGACGGCGTTTTCGAGGTAAAATCAACAAACGGAAACACACACTTGGGCGGAGACGACTGGGACCGCCGAATCGTCAACTGGCTCATTGACCAGTTCAAGGCTGACACAGGAATCGACCTTGCCGGTGACTCAATGGCAATGCAGCGTCTTCGCGAGGCCGCCGAGAACGCAAAGATTTCTCTTTCAAACCAGGCTTCAGTTGACATCAACCTTCCGTTCATCACAGCTGACGCGACAGGACCGAAGCACTTGCAGAAGTCTTTGACACGCGCACAGTTCGAGCAGATGACAGACGACCTCTTTGAGGCCACAAAAGAGCCCTGCCGCAAGGCAATGGCAGACGCTGAAATCACAGCTGACAAAATCGATGAGGTTCTTCTCGTCGGTGGCTCTTCACGTATGCCCAAAGTCCAGGAAATCGTAAAGGAAATCTTCGGAAAAGAAGGCTCACGCGGAGTCAACCCTGACGAGGCTGTCGCTGTCGGCGCGGCTATTCAGGGCGGTGTTCTTGCAGGAGACGTCAAAGACGTTCTTTTGCTCGATGTAACACCCCTTTCACTCGGAATTGAGACAATGGGCGGAGTCTTCACAAAACTCATTCCCCGCAACACGACAATCCCGACTTCAAAGAGCCAGATTTTCTCAACTGCGGCTGACGGACAGACTGCTGTAACAATCCATGTCTTGCAGGGTGAGCGCGAGATGGCAAGCCAGAACCGCACTCTCGGAAACTTCAACCTTGAGGGCATTCCGGCAGCACCCCGTGGCGTTCCCCAGATTGAAGTCAAATTCGACATCGATGCCAACGGTATCGTCCACGTTTCCGCAAAGGACATGGGAACCGGCAAAGAGCAGCAGATTACAATCACCTCTTCTTCAGGACTTTCAGAGGACGAGATCAACAAAATGGTCAAGGACGCTGAGGCCAACGCTGACGCTGACAAAAAGCAGAAGGAAGCGGTCGAGGCAAAGAACGAGGCTGACAGCCTGATTTACGCCACAGAAAAATCTCTCAAAGACTTGGGAGACAAGGTTTCTGGCGCAGACAAGCAGAAGATTGAGGACGCAAAGGCAGCCTTGAAAAAGGCTCTTGAGGGTGGCAACACCGAGGAAATCAAGGCAAAGACCGAGGAGCTTAAACAGGCTTCATACAAGATTGCCGAGGAAATCTACAAGCAGCAGGGTGCGAATGCCGGAGCTGCCGGTGCCCAGCCTGGAGCAAATTCTGGAGCTGACGCTAACGGAGCTTCCTCAAACAACGATTCAGCCAAGTCAGCAGGTTTTGACAAAGGCAAGGCTGACGACGTTGACTACGAAGTTCATGACAAATAAAAACACGACAAATAAAAATCCTTCGCGATTTTTATTTGTCGCTTAATGTACAATGAGCAATAAACAATGTACAATTTCCTGATATTCAGGCTTGTACATTGGCATTGTAAATTGTACATTTTTTTATCGACCGAGTGATTTTTAGTAAAAAGTCGAAGATTAAGTTTTTTTGGGAAAATAAAAGTTATGGCAACAAAAAGAGATTATTACGAAGTTTTGGGAGTCGAAAAGTCAGCTTCAAAGGAAGATATAAAAAAGGCCTACAGAAAGCTGGCCGTAAAGTATCATCCTGACAGAAACCCCGGCAACAAAGAGGCCGAGGAAAAATTCAAGGAAGCTACCGAAGCCTACGAAATTCTCTCTGATGACCAGAAACGCCCGATTTATGACCAGTACGGATTCGCAGGCCTTGACGGCATGGGCGGAGGCGGCGGTTTTTCCGGCGGATTCGGCGGAAGCCGGGCTTTCCACGACTTCTCAGACCTCTTCGGAGGAATGGGCGGCGGATTCGGCGATATTTTTGACAATATTTTCGGCGGCGGAATGGGCGGCTCCAGAAGAAGCCATTCACCAAACGCTCCTCAGGAAGGCCAGAGCCTCCGCTACGACCTTAACATCTCATTCAAAGACGCGGTTTACGGCACAAAAGCCACAATCAACTTCCGCCACAACGAGACCTGCTCACACTGCAACGGAACGGGCGGCGAGGCAGGTTCAAAACGCAAGACTTGCGCAACTTGTGGCGGCGTAGGACAGGTAAGACGCTCAGCGGGATTTTTCGCAGTCCAGCAGACCTGCCCCACTTGCGGCGGCACAGGAAGCGTAATCGACAAGCCATGCAAATACTGCCGTGGAAGCGGGGTTGAAGAAAAATCCAAGTCAATCGACCTCAAGATTCCGGCCGGAGTTGACGATGGAAAGAGAATCGCGATTCCCCGTCAGGGCGATGCAGGAACAAACGGCGGAGAGCCGGGCGACTTGATCGTCGTTCTCCGTGTAAGCGAGGACGCATATTTTGAGCGTTCTGGTCAGGACTTGTACTGCGCGGTTCCGGTCACATTCAGTCAGGCAGCATTGGGCACAAAAATCAACGTGACTTCGCTCGATGGCAAAAAGATTGAAATCAAACTCCCCCAGGGTACGGAAAACGGCAAGTTGCTCCGCATCAAAAACGAAGGAGTTCCATACACAGGAAACGCCGGTAAAAAAGGCGACCTTTACATAAAGATTCTTGTCCGCGTGCCAGAGAAAATGACCAGCAGGCAGAAAGAACTTCTCGAAGAATACGCAAAAATCGAGAACGCCACAGTAGAACCTGCCTGCGTGAAACTTTCCCAGCTACGGTAACGCGTTAGGCAATGGAAGCCCGAAGTTGGTGGCTGCTTAGCAGCCGCCAATGAGCGTAGCGAAGGCTGGAACTGCCGACGGCACGAGTTTTGGTGTTTTTTGCGTAGCAAAAATTGACGCAGTGCGGCAAAAGCAAAACTCGGGAAGCAAGCCGTAGGCTTGCGACGAACGCCCTGATTTTTATGCCTTTTTACAATTTATCTTCCGATAATATATCCATGGGATTGCCGGACGGATTTAACGAATACATCGCGCCTGATTGCGACAGGCTGGCCTTTTTGCAAAAATATCTTGCCGAGCGCGGGGTTCAAACTTCCGTGGTTCCCGTGGCAGGACGCAAGCACCTTTACGTCAATTTTCCTTCCGCCGCCTACAATCCGACTTTTAAAATCAAGACAATTCTGACCCACTACGACCGGGTTCCCTCTTCTCCTGGGGCAAACGACAACTCGGCCTCGGACTTTGCGGTGGCTGACTTTGCCGTGAGGCTGCAAAAATATTCCAGACTGGGTTTGAGCCACAACATCCGCATTTTTTTCACAGACGGAGAGGAGCTTGGCGAGGGAGGAGTCTCCGAGCAGGGGGCTTTTGGACTTGCAGAGCTTTTCAGGAAACTAGGAATCACAAAAGACGACGTTTACGTTTTTGACTCCTGCGGCCGGGGAAACGTGGCGGTTCTTGCAAGGGCAGGTCTTGAGTTCGCGAAAAAATCCTCTGACTTTGCCCGCCGATTTGCAGATTTGTATGGGCGCACGCAAAATCTACTCCGGTCAACATGCCCCAATTCATGGATAAGCCTTCCCGTTCCATATTCAGACAATGCCGGATTTTTGGCATTGGGCATTCCCGCCGTGGCAATCACTTTTTTGCCCGCTGACGAGGCGACCGAATACCAGAGAAACCTGATGGCAGACCCCAAGCTTGAGAAAAACGTGATGAACTGCAAGGTCGATGACGACGGAAAAGTCCCAAAATTCAAATACCAGGAAAAACTCCCGATGACATGGCGGCTCTTCCACACCGAGTACGACAACGCACTTAGCCTGACGCCTGATTCCTTCGCCCTTGAGGGAAAAATCCTCGATGAAATCGCAAAAATGCGGACACCGAGTCTTTAGAGGGCTAAACTTTCTTAAAAAAGTGAGCGGCGTAGCCGCGAACCAATCCGCGTGGCTTTTTAAAAACTTGACATTCACGCTGTTTTGTCCAAAATGCACTCGTAACTTCCGCAGTTAAATGATAAAATAGCCCTCATGCTCACAAATGATTTTGCAATAAAAGGCGACTTTGCCTACTGCCTTGAAGACAGGACGACCAAATATTCACCGGATTCCTATGCCGTCTGCATAAACGGGAAATGTGCGGGACTTTTCAAGACTTTGCCTCAAGAATTCAAAAATCTCCCGGTAAAAGACTATTCAGGCTACATGATTATCCCCGGCCTCGTTGACCTCCACCTGCACGCAAGCCAGTTCCGGCTGACAGGTTCCCGCATGGACGAGCAGCTTTTGGAATGGCTGCAAAACAACGTCTTCCCAGAGGAAGGAAAATTCTCTGACCTCGACTACGCGAAAAAAATCTACTTTGACTTTACCAAGGACTTGAAAAATTCCGCGACGACAAGAGCCTCTATTTTCGCCACGATTCACCCGAAGTCAACCATATCTTTAATGCAGGCCCTTGAAGATTCAGGCTTGAAGACTTTCGCAGGCCTCGTGGAGATGGACAGAAACTCCCCGGACTTTCTCCTGCAAAAGGACGTTAAAAAAGCGGCGGCGGACACAAGGGCTTGGCTTGAAAAATCATCGATTTTCAAAAATTGCAGGCCGATTTTAACCCCTCGATTTGTTCCCTCCTGTACAGACGAGCTGATGGGAGAGCTTTCAAAAATCCGCGATGAATACAATCTTCCGGTTCAGTCACACTTGAGCGAAAATCTCGGAGAAATCGACTGGGTGAAAAATCTCAGCCCCGCCTCAAAATTCTACGGGCAGGCTTATGATTCGTTCGGACTTTTCGGTGGCCACGGAGAAGGAAAATGCGTCATGGCCCACTGCGTCCATTCAACGGAAGACGAAGTTGACCTAATGCAAAAAAACGGGGTCTTTGTGGCGGCATGTCCGGTTTCCAACGTCAATCTTACAAGCGGAATCCCCCCGCTAAGAAAATATTTTGACCGCAAAATCAACATGGGCTTTGGCTCTGACATAGCGGCCGGCTCCTCCCTCTCGATTTTTGAGGCCATGAAAACTTCCGTGCAGACTTCCAAAATCCGCGCGATGACCTGTAAAGACGAAAAAGCCCTTTCCGCCGAGGATGCCTTTTACATAGCGACAATCGGGGGCGGCTCCTTCTGGGGAAAAGTCGGTTCTTTTATCCCAGGCTGGGATTTTGACGCTGTTGTAATCGAAAAAGACAGTCACAGCGATTGCGACCCGCTAAAAGTCCGTCTGGAAAAGGCGATTTACGCTGACGCAAAGGCAAAGGCGAAATTCGTCTGCGGAGCCCAGATTTTTTAAGTCTATTGTATTTTTTTTCATAAATTGCTATATTTTTTGCATAAATATACAATTCCCCAGCACTTCCGGGTTCCGGGCGAAAAATCATTTTTTAGAGGCTAAATATGGCAAAAGACAAGGTTATTCTTGCTTACTCAGGCGGATTGGACACAACAGTAATCATCCCCTGGCTCAAGGAAAATTATGACTACGACGTAATCGCCGTCTGCATCGATGTCGGTCAGGGCGATGACTGGGAGAAAATCAAGGGACGCGCGGTAAAGACCGGTGCCTCAGCCTGCTACGTAGTCGATGCCCGCCAGGAATACATCGAAGAATATATCTGGCCCGCCCTCAAAGGCAACTGCAAATACGAAGACCAGTATCTTTTGGGAACGTCAACAGCCCGCCCGCTGATTGGAAAAATCCTCGTTGAGTACGCCCGCCAGGAAGGAGCCGTTGCAATCTGCCACGGTGCCACTGGAAAAGGCAACGACCAGGTTCGCTTCGAGCTTGCAATCAAGGCATTTGCCCCGGACTTGCGCGTAATCGCCGCATGGCGCGACCCCAAATGGAACATGGACAGCCGCGACGCTGAGATTAAATTCCTTGAGGACCGCGGACTTGAAGTTCCGATGAAAAAAGACCAGTCCTACTCACGCGATGAGAACATCTGGCACATCAGCCACGAGGGACTGGAGCTTGAGAAGACCGAAAACGAGCCTAACTACAAGCACATGCTCAAAAACACGGTCTGCCCGGAAGAGGCTCCCGAATCTGGCGAATACGTCAAAATCGAGTTTGAGAAGGGAATCCCTGTCTCCGTCAACGGCAAGAAAATGAACGGCTTGGAGCTTATGGAAGAACTCAATAAAATCGGCGGAAGAAACGGAGTCGGCCTTGTCGACATCTGCGAGAACCGCTGCGTGGGCATGAAGAGCCGCGGCGTTTACGAGACACCCGGCGGAGCAATCCTCTACGCCGCCCACGAAATGCTCGACCACCTGACACTTGACCGCGACACCTACCACTACAAGCAGCAGGTCTCCCTCCGCATGAGCGAGCTGATTTACGATGGCAAATGGTTCACGACTTTGATGGACGCATGCATCGCTTTCATGGACAAGTGCGAGGAGACATGCACAGGTTGGGTCAACCTCAAGCTCTACAAGGGCTCTATCCGTGGCGCAGGCTCCCATTCAAAGTACAGCCTCTACAACGAGAGCATCGCCTCATTCACAACCGGCGAACTCTACGACCACCACGATGCCCAGGGCTTCATCACATTGTTCGGCTTGCCCCTTAAAGTCCGCGCGATGATGGAGCAGCAGGTCGGCGAGGGACAGGCTATAATCGAGAGCAAGTCCTTCAAAAAACGCCCGACTGAGTAGGATTTAGGAATCAGTCATTCTGAGCCGCAGGCGAAGAATCGCACTCCTAATATGGGGTTCCCCGCCGTGCTTTCGCACGGCGGGTCGCTATGTCCGGGGTTCCGCTTTCGCTCCATTCGTCAGCAAGCTGCCGAACTTACGCCCCTCCCAGCGCTAACCCGACAGAAAGCACAGATGAAAATCCGTTTCACCTGTGCAAATCTGTAAAAAAAAGAATATTGAGGAATATTTTATGAAAAAGATAATCAGCGGAAAGGTCCGCGAAGTTTACGATTTGGAAGACGGCCGCATGGTCATCGTCACTACGGACAGAATCTCTGCCTTCGACGTAATTCTCCCCACGATGATTACCGACAAGGGCAAGGTTTTGAACGCGCTTTCAAACTTCTGGTTCGACTGCACAAAGGACATCGTGAAAAACCACATGATTTCCTCAGATTTGAAGGACATGCCGGTAGAATTCCAGAAGCCCGAATACGAGGGCCGCACAATCCTGGTCAAAAAGCTCAAGATGCTTCCCTACGAGGTAATCGTCCGTGGCTACATGTTCGGCTCTATGTACGATGCATTGAAGTCTGGAAAACTGCCTGAGGGCGTTCACTTTGACCGCGACTACGACCTAGCAGAAAAACTCGACGAGCCGATTGTCACACCGTCTACAAAGGCTAAGGAAGGCCACGACATCAACGTCTCCCTCGACTACATGAAAAAAGACATCGGCGCCGACCTTGCCGAGAAAATCGAAAAGACAGCGATTGCCCTTTATAAAAAGGCCTATGAGCATGCCTACAAAAACGGAATCATCATCGCTGACACAAAATTCGAGTTCGGCCTTGACGAAAAGGGAGAGCTTGTCCTTGGCGACGAGGTGCTGACTCCCGATTCCTCAAGATTCTGGAACAAGGATACCTACAAAGTCGGAACAAGCCCCGCAAGCTACGACAAGCAGTTCCTCCGCGACTGGCTCAAGGCAAACAATCTGGCCGGCGACCCGAACATCAAGTCAGTTCCGGCGGAAGTCGTCTCAAAGACTTCCGAAATCTACCACGAGTGCGCAGAGCGGATTATCAAAAAATAAAAAGCAGCTTTCTTATAATTGGTTAACCACAAATTGCGTCATAAGGTTAATTGACTATGAATAAGCGAAATCGCCGGCTATAAGTCTCTAGACTTGCCGGCGATTTTTTTTTACTATTTTGATTATGGAAAACTCAGAAAAAAACGGGCAGGTTCAAAAAACACTCGCTGCCCTCTCAAAAAACGGATTTGAGGTTTACTCAGTCCAGACATCGGAAGAGGCCGTAAAAAAGGCTTTGGAATTGATTCCCGACTGGTCTGTCGTCGGCTGGGGCGGCTCTATGTCAATAATCGACTCAGGCCTGATTGAAGCCCTGAAAAAAGGCAACTACCAGCTGCTTGACCGGGACACAGCAAAGTCATCGGAGGAGCGCACAGAAATCATGCGCCAGTGCCTGACCGCAGACTACTTTCTCTGCTCCTTTAATGCCCTCACGGAGGACGGAACTGCCGTAAACACTGACGGCAACGGCAACCGTGTGGCCGCGATTTCATTCGGACCAAAAAATGTAATCGCAATTGTCGGTGTGAATAAAATCGTAAAAAATATGGATGAAGCCTACGACCGTATAAAAAGAATCGCCGCTCCCTTGAACTGCAAGCGCTTTGGTCTTGACCCGACTCCAGAGAACGTGGACTACCTCTGCAACGTCACGCAGATTCTCCGCCGCACGAAAAACGGCAGAATCAAAGTGATTCTTGTCAACGAGGACTTGGGATATTAATTTGTGCATCCGGGGCAAAAACTTGCCGTCCTGCCCCGGGTTGTTGATTACTTGCCTGAGGCCTGAAAATATTCCAGAATATTTTTGAGCGTTGTCTTTGCCGCAAATTTCAAACTCTCGCTTGTCAGAACCGCCTGATGTTTTGTCATCAGAACATTTGGCAACTGAACGAGGCTTGAGAAATTCTTTTCATCCTCTGAATTCTGCTCGAAATCCTCTTCAAAAATTGAATCTTCCTCAAAGGCCTCGATTGCGGCCCCCCTGATTCTTCCTGCAGATAGTGCTGAGTGCAAAGCCTGATAGTCAATCAAAGCTGACCGTCCTATGCTCACGATTACAGCGGATTTTTTCATCAGCGAAATGCTGTGGTTGTTTATAATGTTACGGGTCTCCGGCACAAGAGGGCAGTAAAGGGCAACGTAATCACAGGTACGGAAAATTTCTTCTGTATTTGCGTATGTCATGCCATTTGACTTTGCAAAATCCAGGTCTTGCACTGGGTCGTTCAAATACACTTCCGCACCGTAGCCCTTGAAAATTTGTGCGGCGATTTTTCCGATTCTTCCGGCACCAACAATTCCAACCCGCTTCTCAAAAAGCTCGCTGCCGAGTATGTTACCGAAGAAGATGTTGTCTTCGCATTCAGGGACAAAGGTCTTTTGGATTTTACGGTTGAAAGTCTGCAAAAGTGCGACAGAAAATTCTGCGACAGAATGTGCCTGGTATTCTGGCAGGTAGACGACTTTGATTTTTCCTTGAGCAGCCTTCAAGTTGACGTTGCTTGTTCCAGCTGAACGGAGAGCCAGCAGACGGACACCTGAGTCATAAAGGGTCTGAACCATTTTGTCATCAATGCGGTCATTTATGTAAATGCAGACAGCCTCATGGTTGGCAGCAAGGGGCAACGTTGTCAGAGTCAAATTATCCTTGTAAAAATCGAAAGAAAAGCCATAGTCAACAAATTCTGCTGCTGAGGCGGTTTTCAGAAAGAAATCTTTTTCGTAATCCTTTGTATCAAAAAACGCGACTCGTATTTTGTCTAAACTTTTTTCCATCACTCTTCCTCCGTACATTTCTACTAGTAAACCCTACTTGATTATCCGCCTTTTTTCCAAAAATGTAAATATTTTATTAATACTATTTTATACTTTTTGTTATTTCACGAGAAAACTGTTGTTTTCCATGCAGACGTTCTCGCAAAATGTCGCGAGATTCAAGCTGGCGGGGCTCATGAGGTCTTCGGCATTGTAGCTCAAGTCCAATTTGCAACTTTCACCGTCAGAGTCCAGGCGGGAATAGGCCCCGTTCAGTCGGATTATGTCGCTTGCGGCTGCAAAAAGATGACTTTTGTGTTTTTCCTCGAATTTGAACTCAAGGAATTTAAGCTGCATTTTTTCGATTTCTGAGTGTCTGGCCTTCTCAAAGTCCCAGGCGGAATTAAGTGAGCAGTTGTTGACCCTCTGCCACTCGGCGAAATCCTGAAAGAATTTTGACGGCGACATTTTGACTGCCTTTACGATTGAATTGAACCATGGGACAGCGCGGCCTAAAGTGTAGAAAATCCGGCAGGCAAATGCTATTTCCTTTGAGGCGGAAATTTCCTGCGGGGAATAAGTTCCAGTGGGCTTTGGCTGGCTCACCCCGGAATCCTTGTCCAATTGCGGAAAATCGATGTGGTTTGGGTAGAGGGATATGGCGAAGTCAAGGCGGTCGCGGAAAAGTTTTGCTGAGTCTCCTTCCAATGAGGAAAAAGTCATGTCAAAACCCCAGACAAGGCCAAGATTGTTCAAAGTCTCAGCCCGGCGCGAATAGAATTTCTTGTCAAAAAGATAGCTTCCGCCTTTTGAGGAGCCTTCAAGGGGAATGTCAACCGTGCAGAAAATCTGACTGAGGGCGCGGCAAACGTCCATGTCCAGCGTTTTCGCCTCAAGCGGAAGAATCAGCATGAGATTCGGGAATTTTTTTGCCGCCTCGCCCAAAAATTTCAGGAGCTTTCCCTTGTGACCGAGAATCTCAGGGTCAGTCAAAGCGAATTCCGTCCCGCCTTTTTTGGCGAAATCGACAAGATTTTCAATGAGATTCTCTGATTTTATGTGAAAATTATTTTCCATCGAAAACTTTTATGTCACACGGATTGGTTCAGGCCTAACGGCCTTCACATTTAAAAGTGAGCAGCGTTAGCTGCGAACAAATCCGTGTAATAGCCTTAATTTTAAGCTTTAAAAATGCCATCACGATTGACGCTCCGAAATGGCACAAAAGTCATTGTCATTTTTAGTTTTTACAGCAGGTTGATTCCAGCCGCCTTGCACTCAGCTTTCATCTCTTCCGGCCAGACAGAAACTTGTGTTTCGCCGATATGCGCCTTGCGGAGGAAGAACATGCAGAGACGTGACTGGCCGATACCACCGCCCAAAGTCAGGCTGAGTTTGCCTTCCAAAAGCATTTTGTGGAACATGAGCTTTGAACGCTCTGTGCAGCCTCTCTCCTCAAGTTGGGCCTTCAATGACTCAGGGGAGACGCGGATTCCCATCGATGAAAGCTCGAAGGCAGTCTCAAGGACAGGGTTCCAAACGAGAAGGTCTCCGTTCAAGCCCGTGTGACCGTCACCTGACTCTGATATCCAGTCATCGTAGTCGGGTGCGCGGCCATCGTGGATTGTGCCGTCGGGCAGCTTGCAGCCGATTCCGATTAAGAAGACGGCTCCGTACTGCTTGCAGATTTCATGCTCGCGTTCTTTCGGAGTCAGATTTGGGTATTTTTTCTGCAGGTCGTCAGCGTAGACGAAAGTGATTTTCTCAGGCAGGAAGGGCTTGATCTGGTCGTAGCGGTCGTAAATGAAGAATTCTGTGCGTTTCAAGCAGCGGTAGACTTTCTCCACGACAGTCTTGAGGTGCATCACGGTGCGGTCGTTCTCGTCAATCGCCATCTCCCAGTCCCACTGGTCGACGTAAAGCGAGTGGATGTTGTCCAACTCCTCGTCGGGGCGGATGGCGTTCATGTCTGTGTAGATTCCGAAGTCTGGCATGAGACCAAGCTCCGTCACCTTGAGACGCTTCCATTTCGCAAGTGACTGTACGATTTCCATGTTCTGGGAGTGCATGTCCTTCACGTTGAAGTTTACCGGAACCTCGACTCCGTTCAAATCATCGTTCAAACCCGTTCCGGCGGGCAAAAAAAGCGGGGCGGTGACGCGGGTCAAATTCAATTCTGTGGAAAGCGCCGTCTGGAAAAAATCCTTGATCATTACGATGGCGTGTTCTGTTTCCTTTGTGTTCAAAAGGCTTTTGTAGTTTTTGGGAATGAAAGTTTTAGACATACAATTTTCCTGCTTTAGAGTAGAAAAATAATATCACTCTCGCCCCTCTTGTTCAATGAGATTTTAAATTTTACAATCAGAGTATGATTCCAGCCCTTTATTTAATTCCGGTAACGCTCGGTGAAACTCAGATTGATGACGTTTTGCCGCCCAAAAACAAAGAAATTATTTCGCAAATCAAGTATTTTATAGTCGAGAACAGGCGGTCAGCCATACGCTTTTTGAAGGCCTCCTGTCCGCATATCGATATAGACTCGCTTGTTTTTTTTGAGCTGAACGAGCACACTGACCAAAAGGCAGATTTGTCCTTTATGCTGGAACCGCTTGCAAATGGAAAGGCCACAGGGGTGATTTCAGAGGCAGGCTGCCCGGCTGTCGGAGATCCAGGTGCCTTGGCCGTGGAACTCGCCCACAAAAAAAATCTTAGGGTGATTCCCCTTGCAGGCCCATCCTCGATGATTCTGGCGGTAATGTCTTCAGGCTTTAACGGCCAGAATTTCGCCTTCAACGGCTACCTGCCGGCAAAACCGGCTGAAAGGGCCTCTGCAATCCACAGGCTGGAAGCCCGCATGTACAAAGAAAACCAAACCCAGCTTTTTATTGAAGCCCCATACCGCAACGACAAGATGTTCCAAAGCCTGATTTCAAATTTGCGGCCGGAAACAAGGCTCTGTGTCGCCGCGGGACTGACAACTGACCAAGAATTCGTAAAGACAAAAAAGGTCTCAGCCTGGAAAAAAGAAAAATCGCCAGAAATCAATAAAATTCCAGCGATTTTCCTGATATACAAATAAATTTCATCAGGCCCAGCTTTGTAGCAGTAAAGGATTGTCGAAATTGACCAAAATGTCAGCAATTTTTCATTTTCTTAAATTTACTTGTAAGTAAATCAAAAATTCCTTGAAATTTAACAAATCTGTTATATACTTTTGTTATGCCTGGCAGAAAATCAATACGAACAATCTTCTCAATGCTTATGCTTTTCTCTCTTTTTGTATGCACCTGGCTAACGGTGTCAGTTCAGCGGTCTTATGCCGCCCGCATAAAAAATCAGGTTTTCGGTGTTTTAAATTTCACTGGAGCCATGATAAATACGACTCTGGCTCCATACATGGAGCTTTCTGGAATTTGGAAAGATATTCTCTGCAAAAACAATGGAAATATCAAAGATTTTGAAAACATCTCAACTCTGATGCGGTCCCACTATCCACTGGTTCAGAGCATACAGTTGGCTCCCAAGGGTTTTGTCACCTATATTTTCCCGGAACACGGAAATGAAAAAGGAAAAATTGACCTCTTTGCAGACCCAAACCGCAAGCTAGAAGCTGAGTACGCAAGAGACACAAGAAAAACCACCCTTACAGGTCCAGTCAAGCTGTATCAGGGGGGATATGGTCTGATTTTCCGAAATCCAATCTACATTCCAGATCCAGAAGGAAAAGAATATTTTTGGGGATTTTCAATAGTAATCGTAAAAACACCAGATGTATTCGGCCAATTCAACTTTTCATGGTTTACAGAAAACGGCATGGACTTTCAAGTTTGGAGGACTACTCCCGACACCGGAAAACGGGAGACCATTTACAGTTCAAAAACTTCTCAGATGACAAAGGCTGTTTCAAATACATTTGAAATCGCAAACAACCACTGGACAATCAGCGTGGAACCGACAAGCGGGGCATGGATTTCATACCCCCTGCTGGTCAGTCAAATAATACTTTCACTGATAATTTCAGTTTTAATTCCGGTAGTCGTCTGCCGCCTTTACACTGGAAAATATCCATACTCAAGGACATTCGCCTCATCTGCGGCAGACATTGTTGGCTTAAACTCAGCCGACGTATTTTCTGACGAAGGCCAGTGATTTCTCAGGCTCAGGAACTCCCTCAAAGACCAGGAGGGCTTCCGGGATATTCTTTTTGATTTCCGGCAAAAAGTCCTGCCAGCCCATAATTCCATCTCCAAGCGGAACGATTTTCAGAGTATCACCGTCAACGACAAAATCCTTGAGGTGGAAGGCCGCGATTTTTCCCTTGAAAATATCAAGTGCATGGGCGAAAATCTTTTCGCGGTCAGCGTAGTTCCCGATGTACAGGTAGTTGTAAGTGTCAACAATTACTTTCATCGAGCCTGATTTTCCGCCGTCAGTGATTTCGTCCATCAGCCGCTTCAACTGGTCCGGGCAGAACATGCAGTGTCCCCAGGCCCCCTCAAGAACCATGGTCACTCCGCTTTCTTCTGCGATTTTCGGCATAGGGGCAAAGACAGACTTCACCTGTTGAAAGGCCTCCTCTGTCTGATTTTTCGGATTATAAGTCCAGTGGTCATCGTTGTAGGAGCCGGTTTCGCTTGAGACAAATTTCGCCCCGAATTCAGCGGCGTGGCGCAAGTGGTCAGCGTATTTTTCCGCCCCGGCCTTCGCCTTTTCCATGTTCGAGTGAACCGGGTTAAAATACGCCCCCAAAATCGGAATTTCAACGCCGTTGTTGTTAAATCCAGCGCGAATTTCAGAAATCAAATCAGGCGTCAGAGTCCCGGGATTTCCATTCTGCCCCTCAATAGCCTTTGCAATCGCAAGCTGAACTCCGTCAAATCCCATTTTATGGGCTTCTTTTCCCAAAAATTCAGCAGACCCTTTTCCGATATCATGCGGACGAATCAAAATTTTCATAATGCCCTCTTAAAAAATAAGTATTTTATTTTACATCAGTCGGGCGTCTGCCCGCAAGCGGTCACCGGGTCTTCCGTTGCTCCGTGCTAACCGCACTTCGTTCCCCGCAGCTTCGCAACGTGGAACGGGTACCCCGCAACTACACCCACTGACGCATTTTTGCTATAATGTCCCCATGCGTAAAAGAGAGTCATCCTCAGGATTTTTAGCCTTTTACATCCTCGCCCTTGCAATAACCGTAATCGTATTCTGCCTTTTTTTTGCGATAAATTGTAGCTCCAGTCAGTTGGAAGAACCACAACAAGCCCAGCAGGCAGAGGCAAAAGAAAGTCAGCAGGTCTCAGAAAGTCTTGAGATTCCAGTCTGTCCAGGCTTTTCCCACCAAAAGGACCACCAAATCCGAAAATTCAAATACTATTCAATTTGCTACCGAGAATCCTACGAGCAGGCAGAGTGGTCAGCTGAAATCATATCAAAAGAACACATCAAAAAATCCGCCGCGCGTGCAAACGACTTTCGCATTGACCCGGAGATTTTGACCGGCTCCGCAGACCTTGCCGACTACAAAAAATCAGGCTTTGACCGTGGACACCTAACTCCGGCAGCAGACATGTCCTTTGATTCTCTTGCTATGAGCGAAACTTTTTACATGAGCAACATGAGTCCCCAGTTTCCGGCCTTCAATCGGGGAATCTGGAAGGATTTGGAGGAGGATGTGCGGTCTCTCGTAAAAAAATACGGGCAAGTCTACCTTGTGACAGGCCCAATCCTCGAAAAAGCTGCCGCCGAATACGAGACAATCGGAAAAAACAAAGTCACAATTCCCCAGTATTTTTACAAAGTCATGCTTTTCAAAAACGAAAGTGGCGACTGGCAGACCTTAGCCTACATAATACCAAACAAAAAATGTGACGAAAGCCCTGCATTTTACAGGGTCACAGTTGACCAAGTTGAGGAGCGGGCAAATCTTGACTTTTTCAGCCCACTCGATGATGAGACAGAAAATTTAATTGAGAGCCGGTAAAAAGCCGCCATTCGGACTAGTTAAGCCACTTTTCCCGCAGCAACCTGACCAAGAATACTATTCCACGGACGCAAAGCTCGGCGCACATGGCAAACCAAACGCCGGAAAGCCCGTATTTTTGAGCAAGCAGCAGCGACAGTGTAATTCTAACACCCCAGATTGAGGCTAGAGTCATTATTCCAGGAACAAGAGTGTCACCAGCCCCCCGCAAGGCTCCTGCCGCAACGATTGAAGCCCCGAATAGGGGTTCCGCAAACAACTCGATTCTAAGAGCCTTGACTCCGATTTCCCGGACGGCCAAATCAGGGGTCAAAAAGGCAAAAACAGCCGGGCAGACAAAATACATTATTACAGCCATGAAAGTCATTACAGCCATGCCGGAGACGACCGTCAGGCGGGCAAAAGACCGGGCCATGTCCTTTCTCCCAGCACCGACCGACTGACCGACCAGAGTAGTAGCGGCGGATCCGATTCCGTAGCCCGGCATGTAGCACAAGGATTCCGCCGTAACGCCGAAGGAATTCGCCGCAATTGCAATTGTTCCCAATGGAGCGACTATTCCTGTGACAGCTACCTGGGCACCGCAAAGGGCGGCCTGCTCAAAGGCCATAGGGGCGGAAATTTTCACGGCAGCCCGAGTGTATTCCCTGTTGAACCGCAGGGGGGCGGATTTTAAAAGGCCGATTTTTTCTGACCGAACACAGGCAAAAAATATTCCCAGAAACATCGTGACGGCCTCGGCCACAAGAGTTCCCAAAGCCGCACCAAAAACGCCCATTTTGAGCTGGATGATGAATAAAAAGTTAAAGGCAACGTCCAAAAGGCAGGTCAAGACATTTAAAAATCCAGGAATCTTCATGTTGCCAGAACACTGGAGCATAGAATTCATCAAAAACATGATTTGCTCAACTGGAATCGCAAGGGCAAATACTAAAAAATAAAGGCAGGAATTTTTTGCGATTTGCTCAGAGCCTCCCAGCCAGTAAGGAAGTCTGAACGAGAGAAAGACAGCAATCGCACAGAGAAAAAGCGAAAAAATCAGGCAGGAGACAATTCCCTGCTTGAAAATCTCCCTGGCCTTTTGATAGTCTCCTGCCCCGCATGATTGGGCCAGTTGGACGGAAAAACCGGACGAGACCGCCATACACAGGCCACCGAAAAGCCATGTCGTACTTGCGACAAGGCCTATTGAAGCCGAGGCTTCCGCCCCCAAGGAGCCGACCATTGCCGCATCGATGTACTGCATCAATATGGAAGAAATCTGAGCGAAAATTCCCGGAATCGAAAGGTGCCAGACGCAGGCGATTTTTTGAGAGAGGGGAACAAGTCCCTTTGAGGATAAAATCGAAGTCAAGTCAACAGGTCGGGACATAATTATCTCCCAACCATTTTAAGAGCCCGCTTGTCAGACAAAAGGGTTGAAGAGGTCGGATTATTCTTTAGGCCTTCGTCCAAAATCTCAAGGGCCTCATCATATTTTCCAGAATTGACAGCCTTGACGAATTTATTGTGAACCACGACATCGTAATTGTAAAGACACTGTTTTTTTATGTTTTTGATTTTTGCAGAAGTCGGCATTTGAGCAAGAGCAGCATCCGCAATTTTTGAGGCAGAAAGCCAATCTCCCTTGTTCGACTCGTCCTGCACCTTCCTAAGCCAAAAGTATTCCTGCATTTCAGTCAAAAGTTTTTTTACGCCCGCATCAGATGAAAGGGCATTTTCCCTAGCACTTTCTATGTAGGCAAGGGCTTTGTCATTCAAGTTGCCATCCTTCATAAGGGCCAAGTCTGCCCTGACTCTGGCAGAAAAAATCACCGGCTCCAAGAGTTTTTGAGTCTTCTCAAAAATTTTAGTCTTTCTTGGGACATAAAAGTCAAGGGCCTCGTCAGCACGGTTTGCATTGCAAAGGACGGCGACATAATTGTAAACAGCGGTATCATAATCAGCCGACAAATCCACTTGCGGCCACCGTTCTTGAACATACTCGCACCAAATCACAGCCGGCTGAAATTGTTTTTTCCCGGTCAAGTATGCCGTATAATTAGAAAGAACGCTTGTAAAATCCTTCAGCGCGTCATTGTCTGGGCCAACCTCATCCTTCATAAAGACATAGCGGGTAGCGGCAAATGATATAGCAGTCTTATAGTCCTTACGGTTTGAAGAATTTGCAGAAATATTCCGGGCAATCAGGGAGACAGCCATACGGTCAGAAATTTCGTGGCGGGAATTGTAATACTTTTTGGGAACCACAAAATAGCGTTTTTCATCAAGCATTTTTTTTGTCCCCGGATTAAAACCGGAAGGGTTTGTCGCCTCCACGTCAATTTTTTTACCATCGACATAAACAGAACAAAAGGCATGGGAGGGAGTTCTCTGAACTTTTACGTTCAAACCCAAAGTTTTTGCCAAGGCCAGATAAAGAATCGAGGCTGAGACGCAGTTGTAGGTTCCATTTTGAAGGGCGACATCCAACTTGGTCTGGTCTGATTTATAGCGGGTCAGCAAATTGCCATACATAACGGAAAGAACTTTTTCCGCCTGCTCAATTTGCGGAAGATTTTTATACTCAAGAACCTTCGCTGCCAGTCCCAAAAAAGTCTGATAATCCCTTGCCCCCTGACTAGAGTCTGGATCCCCGCCGGAAAAAGCGATTCCCACGCAGATGATTTCCTGGGCAGTCAAGTCAGAAGTATTTTCATAAACAAAGAGGGGGTCAATCGGAGGAAAAGCTATCTGACTTTGTGCAAAAGAAGTTACAAGCCTAAAAAATCCCAAAAACAAAAAGAAGGCTTTTAACATTTTTTTGTGTAAAATCATAAATTTCTTCTCCATACGGTGGGGAAATTCCGCAAAAATCCATCAGCAAGAGGAAAATTGCAATTTATTTTTCGATTTTCTGGCCGATTTTCTGGCCGATTCTGACGGGAACTTCCTCAGCAAAAGCCTTTTTGAATTCGGGCAGAAGTTCGGCCTGACCTGCCTGTAAAAGAATGACGATTGTGGACCCGTGCAAATCGAAGAAGCCCTTCTCTGCCCCCTTCTCAAAGTCAGCCTTGTCATCGTGGTTGACGATTCCGCCGACAGAAAAAGCCCCGACCTCAATCTGGGCAAGGTCGCTAAAATTCTTTGTGTGCAGAATCGTCCACGAGCGGCGGTTTTTAGTATAGACCCTGTAATGCTCAAGGGCTGAAGGCTGGACTGAGTGCAGGCTTCCTGGCACAAAATGATTCATATCGATGGAGCCTGAGTCGATGTAAATGTAGCGGTGGTAGTCAATAGGGCGAAGGCGGAAAACAAGGCAGGTTCCGCCGGTGAAAATCTCAGGATTGTCAAAGCCAGGCAGCAAATCCTCAACCGAATAGTCAAAGCCCTTTACGTGGAAAGTGGAACCTTCGCGAATATCGTAGGCAGAAAGGAGTCCATCGGCAGTCGAGATAAGGGCATTCGGGTCGCTCTCAAAAGTGACACTCTTTTTCCGGGTGAAAAAATCATTGAATGTACGGAAAGAGACACCCTCAAAGCCTGTCATGTCGATTCCGTTCTTTTTGATGAAGGGATTTATGTAAAAGCGGGAAAGCGGAGAGCGCAAAAAAGCACCGAGAATTGCCGGGACTTTTAAGGCAAGCATAGTCTGCTGCATGAGGCGACCAAATCTCGTGGAATATAAAAAGTCTACGCTGCTCATTTGTTCAAAAATAAAATCGCCAGTTCCGCAAGCCCGATGATTATCAGGATGATTTTTCCAGTCCAGTGGGGTTTTGCAAGTTTAAATGGTGTGATGAATGAAAGTCCCATCGCGGCCAAAATCGCGGATCCCCAAAGTTCAACGCGGCTATCAAAAAGGTCATAGACTCCGCGGCGGATGCAGTCAATTCGACAGAGAATAAAGATAAAGGGAAGAATCAATGCTGCGCTCGTCACAGGAAGTCCCCGGTATTCTGAACGCTCACCGGCAGACTGGGTTTGTCTCTGGGCTTCGTCAACGTTGAACCAGCAGAGGCGGATTACCGCGCAAAGCACATAAGCTCCGCCGATTACAGCAGAGAAGCGGTGAAAGCCGTTGATTTTGTATATAAAAATCGCGGGAAGGACTCCGTAGCAAATCATGTCGCTCATAGAGTCAATCTGGATTCCGAATGCCTTTTGGGCATCGTTGCGGTTCTTTTTAGTCGCGGCAACTTTTCCATCGAACATGTCGAGCACGCCGGAAATCATCAGGCAGAGCAAGGCCGCACGGTAATCTTCGTTGAGGGCAAAAGTAACCCCGGCCCATGAAAAAAGCAGCCCCGCATACGTCATAACTACAGTGTAGTTGTAAACTCCAAGCATATCTAACCCCTAAAAAATATGACCAAAAATAAGGCTGTAGCCGAGGATTGTCCATGGCTTTGCAGTCAGAATAATCAGCATGAATTTTCGGAAAGACATCGAAGTCATTCCCGAAAAATAACACAAAAAGTCATCCGGTGCAAACGGAAAACAGATTGCAATCCATAGGAAAACAGGATATCGTCTGTGTCTTTTTTCCATCCACCTGATACATTTATTATAACGCTTATCAGAAAAAATAAGGTGCAGCAACCTGATTCCGTATTTTTTCGAAAGCAAAAATGCCAAAGCAGAGCCTGTGCAAATTCCTATGTAAGAACACAAGAATCCTCCCAAGGCACCGAACATTCCAGCCCCTACAATGCAACCGACCGCTCCAGGAATCACTGCGTACAAAACCTTGACGCACTGAAAAAAAGCCAGCATCAAGGGACCAAGGACTCCATAGGAAGAAATATAGTCGCTCAAGGAGTTAACGTCCTTAAAGTGGCCTTCCATATATTCATGCACAAAGAAAACAGTCACCCCGATGATAACAATAAAAAACAAGATGAAACCTACAATTTTCAAGGCAGTAGGCCTTTCTTCCAACTGCTTTTCGATATTCAACTGTTCTTTGATTGCGGCAGGATTGACCTTGAGATTCAGTCGGCGTTTTCTAATTTCCTCTGACTCGTTTTCTCCGTTAAATTCTTCCATATCAGACTAGATACTATATAAAAAGAAATGTAAAAAATCAACATACCAAAATTTCAGCTACAAAAATTTCAGATTTTTTTGCAACAAATTCGATTTTATTGTAGTCTAATAGGTATAAAGAAAAACTTCTCTTTTTTTGGAGCACTTGCAATGAACATTTACAAGAACTTTATTGAGGGTGAGAGAGATTTTACAGATTACGAAGACCTCAAGAAGAATTTTAAAATCAGAATTCCTGAAAACTTCAACTTTGCATACGATGTCGTTGACTACTACGCCGAAAAAGAACCGTCAAAACGCGCGTTGATTTGGTGCAACGATGACGGTGAGGAAAAAATCTTCACTTTCGCAGACATTTCCCGCGAGTCAAAGAGGGCCGCGAACGTCTTGAAACGTCTGGGAATCAAAAAAGGCGACACTGTTATGCTGATTCTGCGCCGCCGCTACGAATTCTGGTTTTTGATTTTGGCCTGCCACAGGCTCGGAGCGATTGCGATTCCTGCGACAAACCAGCTTTTGCAAAAGGACATCGAGTACCGCACAAAGGCGGCCGGAGTAAAACTGATTATCACCCTCGATGACGAAAAAATTCAGGGGGAAATCGAAAAGGCCATGCCCGCCTCCCCCCTAGTCCGTGGACTTATGACCGTAGGAAAACCTCGCGGAGGCTGGCTCTCATACCACGAAATCGCCGCCGACACACCGGACATATTTGACCGCCCGGCAGGCGACCTCGCGACAAAAAACGAGGACGTAATGCTCCTTTATTTCACCTCTGGAACTTCCGGTTACCCGAAAATGGTTCAGCACAACTTCCTCTACCCCCTCGGCCACATTGTCACAGCGAAATACTGGCAGAACGTGGTTGACGATGGAGTTCACCTGACAGTAGCCGAGACAGGCTGGGCAAAGGCCGTCTGGGGAAAGCTATACGGCCAGTGGCTTTGCGGCTCTGCTGTCCTCGCCTACGACATGATTTCTTTCAAGCCCCACCTTCTTTTGCAGCGTATGGAAAAATATGGGGTCACAACCTTCTGCGCCCCGCCGACAGTCTACCGCTACATGATTCGCCAGGACTTGAGAAAATACAACCTCTCAAAGCTCTGCTATGCCGTCACGGCAGGAGAGGCCTTGAATCCCGAAGTCTACAATAAATTCTACGAGCAGACCGGAATCCGCATGTTCGAGGCCTACGGCCAGACAGAAGCCACAGTCATGATCGGGAACTTCCCCGGAATGACTCCAAAACCCGGCTCCATGGGAAAACCCGCCCCCGGCTACGATGTTCACATAGTCCGCCCGGACGGAAGCGACTGCGGCCCCAAGGAAAGCGGCTCCATCATCGTGAAACTGGACAAAGGCCGCCCCTTCGGACTTTTCTCCGGCTACTACCGCGACGAAAAACTGACAGAAGCCGCCTTTGAAGGGGGAATCTACCGCACAGGAGACACAGCCTACATCGATGAGGACGGCTACATTTGGTTCATCGGCCGCGACGACGATGTAATCAAAACCGCAGGCTACCGCGTAAGTCCTTTTGAGGTCGAGAGCATTTTGCAGGAACACCCATCAGTTTTGGAATGCGCCGTCACAGGCGTTCCGGATCCAAAGCGGGGACAGGCAATCAAAGCCACTATCGTCCTGACAAAAGACTACGAGGCAAGCCACGAGCTGGAGCTTAAGATTTTGGAATTCGTAAAGGCTCACACAGCCGGATACAAGCAGCCGAGAATCATCGAATTCGTCAAAGAGCTGCCAAAAACCATCTCCGGAAAAATCCGCCGCGTGGAAATCCGTGAGAAAGACTCCGAAAAATCGGAATAATAAATGTCCAATATTTTAGACTACATCGAGTGGCGGGGGGATTTGACTTTTGAAGTCTCCCCCTTCAACTCCATAGACGCGTTGATTCTCGCCCAGCTCTCTTACGTCAAGCTGGAGGGAATCGCCCCTGGCTCTTTCAAAGAAAAGGAGTCAATTTCAGACCTTTACCAAGAATATCTTGCCGCCCCTGACTTGGAAAAAAGGCAGGACACAGGGCTTTTAATCAATCCCCTCACACAGGTTTTGCTCAAGGCTCTGGCCAAGTCAGCAAGATTCGGTCAGATAAAAATTTGTGGCTGGTTCACAAAATATGAGCAGAACTGCGAAGAGCAATTTTCAGCCTTCACGGCCTTTATCGATAAAAAAGAAATTTTCGTGGCATTCCGTGGGACTGACGACACGCTGATTGGCTGGAAGGAGGACTTCAACCTCGCTTTTATGGAATCAGTTCCGGCCCAAGACGATGCCCTGATTTATCTAACAGAGGCAGCAAAACAGACGGGGGCAAAAAAAATCTCAGTCGGAGGCCACTCCAAAGGCGGAAACTTAGCCCTCTTTGCCGCCGCCAACCTCTGTCCAAAATTCTCAAAGCGACTTTCCGCCGTCTACAATTTTGATGGTCCCGGATTTTCAAAGAAAAAACTTTTGTCAGACCAATTTTGCAAAATCAAAAACCTGACAAAATCTTTTTACCCCCAGCTTTCAATCGTAGGAATGTTGTTTGAGCATTTTCCCGAATATTCAATCGTAGAAAGCGACCAGTCAGGATTAATGCAGCACGACCCTTTCAGCTGGCAAATAATCGGAAAGGCTTTTTGCACAAAGGACGAATTCGATGGAATTTCCTCATATTTTTATAAAACCGTAAATGAATGGATGACAGAACTGTCGCAAGGCCAGCGGGAAGAATTTGTTGAAAGCCTCTTTTCTGTCATAATGTCATCGGGAAAGACCACTAATTCAGGACTCGCAGCGGATATATTAAAAAGCGGCGGCAGGATGATAAAAGCGGCCGGAAGTTTGGACAAAAAATCAAAAAGCTCTGTCGCCGATGCGGTAAAATCACTACTGTCAATCGCTGGAGAAAATCTAAAAATCGAGCTTGAAAGGAAAGACAAAAAAAAGCCTAGAAAAATACAAGAAAAAGACTAATCTAATCATTCTCCTTGGCAAACAAATAGTCCATCGAAGCTGGATTATTCCAAGGATTTTCTTTTGCAGAATTCGGAATAGAAGCAATGGTTCCTGCAAAAAAATCAGGCAAGGCCGATGTCAAAGCAGATAAAAGCTCATTTCCAGCCTTTTCTGAAATTGCATAAATTCTATCTTCATCGACCGCATACTCAGAAATCATGTGGGAAAGCAGCTGTCTAATGATTCTGACTTTTCTGGCGATTTCACGCTGGTCACCGCTCTTAAAATTTTCATAGGTGAAAACCGCAATTATGCATGGATGTTTTTTCTGGAATTTCGGCTCCGCAAGGGCGACTGCCATACGGTTGCGCTTTAAGACAGAGACCGGATCCTCATCTTTAGACTTTCCGTCTGGAACCAATGCGACTAGGGGATAATCCAAGGCGGCAGAATAGTTTCTCGGAATGTACAAATAATACCAGCAGTGAGCTCTGGTGTCCTCTTCCGTATAATTCTGAATCCAAAAATCAGGGACAATATCTTCGATTATTTTTGAAGCGGCCTTATAGTCCTTTTGGGGCTTGCAGATTGCCCTGTCAGTCGACCAAACAGCCCCCTGCTGCAAGACAGAAACAAAAAGGTCTTTTTTAGGCGAAACTTTTTTAGGGGTATCAAGCTCTATGATTACAAACTGCCCCGGCACAGATTTTCCAGTAGCAACAGGAGTACGATTTACAGAAAGGCTTAAAATTTTACGGTTTGGAACGACAAAATCGCCAAAGGAAATTGAAGTCGGGTCGACAGGCGATGAATATTTTACAATGACCTGGGCAATATTCTCTCCAGAATCATAAACTTTGGCCAAAGCCAAAACATCCTCAATCCTGAAAATTCCCTTATTAACAGGGCAGGAAAGGAAAAATAGAGAACTAACGCAAAGTGCGAGAATAAAAATTATGTTTTTAGAATTAATATTTTTCATACAATAGTTTTTATATTATTGTATTTAAAGGCCTCACATTTTGCAAACAAACATCATGTTATAAGCTATAAAGTCTCTTTAATAAAACGTTAGCAAATTTAATTCAATTTTTGAGAATTCAGCCATTCAAAAAGAGAAGTCTGCCCATCAAAGCATTTGTCATTCAAAGCGTAAATCCAGACGCTGTGGGCATCATACTCAACAGGCCGCCCCCGTTTGTCGTTGAATCCGTGCAAATCGTAGACTTTCTCAAAAACTGACGAATGTAAATTTTCTGCTCCGGCCAATTTAAGGCGGTCGAAAGTGGCGGCTGAATTTTTAGCAGGTTTCACAGTCTTATCATCTTCTGACCATGAGAACCACAAGGGCTGCAGGGACAAAAGTTTTATATCGCTGTCCGTCAACCTTGAGTCAGGATAAGCCTCGCTGATAGGAAAACCGGCTGCAAAAGAATCTGGGTAGCGTAGCATCATGTTCAAGACCATATAGCCACCGGCGGAAGCTCCGCCCAAATAAATCCGGCTCGTATCAATCTCCGGGTGGTAGGCAACAAAGTCATCAATAAGATTTTTTACGGCAATCGTATAATAAGAAACAGTGGCCTTCGGCCTTTTTGCGGCAGGCTTGTCATCGCTGAGCTTTGACTGGAGGGCATCAGAAACTTCCGTCAAGGGCTTGAACAACTCGTCAAACCAAGCCGAAACATTGGCAGGAACCCACATCCTGTTTCCGGTAAAATCCTTGTCAGTTGACTCCAACCAAGCCGACTGGGCCTGGGGAACTAAAACAGCGGCACCTTCAGGAAAATATTTTTGAATGTCAGGACCTATAAGGTTGACAGCCTGAGTTCCCAAAAGGGCCAAATATGGAGAAGAGCCTCCTTCAGCAGCCCCGTGGAACCACACGATAAGGGGGACCTTCGCGTCATCAGATTTTTTTTCAGGCAGCCACCATGCGTAAGGAACGGCTAGGGAATTGAAAACCCTCTTGTCAGTCTTGAATTTTGCCGCATCCGGACTTACGACTCCCGTATACTTGTCAATATTGATGCCCAGCTCTTCGTTTTTAATGCGGAGTATGTAAAGGGGCTCCACGTCAAGAAAGGCGGCATAATGGGTGAACATGTCGCTGTACTGGTCCTTATCGCCGACATACAGTTCCAAGGCGATGAACTTTCCTTCTTCTGCGTCAGATTTGTTGCCATATTCATCACAAAGGTAGGCGGCTGTTATTTTACGGGTGCCCATCTCAAGGCCGACAGACAGCTTGCGTTTTCTAAAAATGACGGCAGCTTCAAAATCTCCGGCGTAAATTTTTTTTGCTTGAACCCTGTCCTCAGTGTGCATTACAACTTTGTCAGTCCAAGGCCCGCCGTCATATCCGGGCATATATAAAACGTACTGATTTTCAGCGGGAACCATCTTATCCCGTACATCGAGGGCAAATACGGGCGAAATCAAAAATAAGGCGACTAGGAAGGCAAAAAGTTTATTCATACTATATTTCTTTTTTAAAAACAGAAGAAAAATTTTTAAGGTAATCGGCAAATGAAATGTAGCTCAAAAGAACGCAAATCACAAAGAAAACCATAATCACGATTTTCACACAGGGAACGGTAAAATCCAAATCAAACGGAAGCCCCAACCTGTAGGCGGACTCGGCGGTCAGCATTACAAAACCGGAAGTAATATAGAAAACTGTCTTGAACTTTCCTCCGGAACGGGCAGCAATCGCAACCCCATGACGAATCGCAACCATACGGAGAAAATTCTGTGAGAATTCCCGGTACATAATCAAGACAAAAATAACAACGGGCATGTAAGAGCCGACCAAGGGGTTCCATGAAGAAAAGGCGCAGAGAAAAACCGTCAGGTTCAGCATCACATCGGCGAAGGGGTCGAAAATCTTCCCGAAATCACTGACTTCCCCAGACTTTCTCGCATAGTGGCCGTCAAAGTAGTCGGTCAGCTCAAAAACCGCCAGCAGGGGAATCATTAAAAGGGCAGAGGCAAAAGCCAAAGTCTCAGATTTAAGCCAAAGGGGCAGATTGTATATCAAAAAGAAAATCGGTGCAAAAATAACACGGGCAAAAGTAAATTTATTAGATGTTTTCATGTTTGTGACAGTATCTTGTCTTTTTCCCCTTACGTCAAGGCTGAAAGGAATTTTGACAGGAAAGTTACAGCTCCTTTTCAAATGTGTAGGAAAGTTTTTCCAAATTCACGGAAAATTTCACCCTATAAAGAGCCGGCAAAACCTTCGCCTCAGGAATTTTTGCAAAAACCATTTCCTTATTTTTTAATAGCCAGCTTTCAAAAGAAGAAAGCCCTGTATTTTTAGATTCAAGATAATCCGCCTCAAGGGGGATAAAATTCGCGTTTCCCTCAGAAGAGATCTTTCCACCGCTGACCCCGCAGACTTTGTACCAGACCCGGGGCAGTGGCAAAAGCAATTTCGCCGGAAGAAGGTACTCCTCAATCGCAAGATTTTTCTGCCCCGCAAAATCCACGGCAAGTGATTTTTCCCCGATTTTGACGGAAGAGTCAGAAAGGGAAATCTGAATCTCCTCGTTGTGTGAACCGAAGCGGGAGTAAAGGCGGACCCCCGTATAGGCGGAGAAAATCACGTAGAGCAGGACAAAGGCCGGAAAGACAATCTTCCAAAAAAGGCAGGCCAAAAATCCCGCAAGACAGAGGGCTACAAAAAAGACGATATTCTCGGCCGCAAACAAAAGAGGACTTTCCCCCTTGCAAAATAGCAGAAAGGCGGTCGCGGCGGCGACGCAAATGCTGAGCAAAAGGAGGCAGAGGGCAATTCTGGCGTGTAAAAATTTTCTTTTGAAAATCACGGCGGCAAGCGGGCAGACGACACATGCAAAAGCCGCCCCGCAAGAGAGCGAGAAAATTCCTGCAAAAAGAGAGGCCAAAAAACTCATTGCGGATACGCCTTGAAATTCTGCACTACTGAAATCGCAGACTCCACCCTGTATGACGGAAGCTCGCTTTGGGCAATCGTGACGGCGTGTTCTGCCATGGCCGCAGAATCAGCGACCCCGTGCAAGACCATCTTTTTACCGTCAACGGCGGCGTGCAAAAAGGAAATCGCAAGCCCATAGTCGAAAATCAGCATGTTCACGATTCGCTGGGCTATCAGCAGGTCCTCAATACGGGACATTCCAGCGTCCTCTTTTTCAATCGTCGTAAAGTCGGCGACCATAGTCTCCAAACTTCTGGCGACCGTCTCCATATCGAGGGAACCCGTATTGAAAACCGCATGGTAGAGGTCGGCAGAGTCATTCTCATAATTAAAAAAGGACTTGAAAAATCCAGCCCTGTTTGTGTCGCTTTCGTTGATTCGCTTTTTTGCCTGCTTTTCGTTCCAACTGAATTCTTTCATCAGGCGACCGACACGGACTTCCTCGTTTGCAACCAGACGAACAGAAAGAAGGTTCTGAACCTTATCCAAAATCACAAAGGCGGCCCGACCGATTAAAATGCAGTTGTTCTGGCTGGCGGCTTCCAAAACGGCGGTCTGCAGATAATTCAAGTATTCATCGCGGTCTTTTGCGAGCGAGGCAAAAAATCCGGGCTTCCGCTCATCATATTTTTCAAGCTTAGCCTTGGAAAATCCAAGTTCGACAATTCTTTTTTCAATGTCGTGACGGGTTACAAATCTATAGCCAAGATTTTTGGCCACAGCAGAGGCAATCTCGTCACCGAGAGAAGCAACTTGTCTTGAAATACTGATTATAGCCATGAAGCCCCCCAATTTAAGAAAATGCCTCTATATAATAAACTGTTTTCGCGATTAAGTAAACTATAAAAAATTCATCAAAAAATTCGTCAAAAAATCGGGTAAAATTCGGGCGCATGGGCATAATGCGAGCGTGGCCTACAGGCTTCGGTACCCTCGGTGCTGCCGCACTTGCCTCGCGGCAACCTTCCGGTCCCGTGGCGCAATCATTTTTTCACCTCCGCATTCCCCTCTGCTCCCTGCCAGAAAAAAAATCCGCAGGACTCCAGCAAAAAACTGAAAATCCCGCGGATTTTTAGATGTCTCGACAAGTCTTGTCACCTCGACCAAGCGTAGCGCGTGGAGAGGTCTACTTTTCTAGCAGCCCATTCCGCCGTCAACACCGATTACCTGGCCTGTGACGTATTCAGAAAGCGATGATGCAAGGAAAAGTGCCGTATTCGCAACTTCCTCGGCCTTACCAGCC
This sequence comes from uncultured Treponema sp., assembly GCA_946615905.1. GTDB lineage: Bacteria > Spirochaetota > Spirochaetia > Treponematales > Treponemataceae > Treponema_D. Next base: position 61,531 of record CAMOIE010000014.1, read on the forward strand.
CTCTTTAGCGGGATTCCCTCAACGAAGGACTGCTTAAGCTCTTCTTTGAGAACGGCCGTCATGTCAGTCTCGATAAAGCCAGGGGCAATGCAGTTTACGCGCACTCCGCGAGAACCGACTTCTTTTGCCAAAGACTTTGAGTAGGCGATAAGACCACCCTTAGAGGCAGCGTAATTGACCTGTCCGCCCTGGCCGTGAATTCCGACAATCGAAGACATGTTGATAATAGAGCCTGCCTTCTTGTGAATCATGTCGTTTGAAACAATCTGGCAAATCAAAAATGCGGAAGTCAAATTGACCCTAAGAACATCGTCCCAGTCGGTCTTTTTCATGCGGAATGAAAGGGTGTCGCGGGTGATTCCCGCGTTGTTGACAAGAACGTCAAATCCGCCGGCCTCTTTCAATGCGGCCTTCACGACCTCAGTGACCTGCTCTGCGTTTCCAACGTCAGCCCAAATCTCATGGAAGGCAGTGTTGTGGTCAGCCGCGAATTTCTCAATCTCAGCCTTACCCTTTGACTCGTGTGAGCAAAGTCCCCAAACCTCGGCACCCTCGCTCAAAAATTTCTCAACGATTGCGCGTCCGATTCCACGGGAGCTTCCCGTGACAAGGGCTTTTTTTCCGTCTAATAACATAAATTTTCTCCTCCAATTATAAAGAGTTGATTGACTCAGCTGTATTGATTGGAGTGCAGGGGCATTCAGCTCCAAAGTCAGTCTGTCCCCAGAGGCCTGAGAGAACTTTTCCAGGTCCGATCTCAAGAACCTTCCAGTTCTCAGCTCCGTCAGCCTTAATCATCTCGGCAAGAACAGACTCCTCGTCTGTCCAGCGGACGGGGTGTGTCAAATGGTCAACGGCAGAAGCCTTTGCGGGAGCGCCCTCTGTGACTTTCTTTCCGGTCACGTTTGAGAAAAGCGTGATTTTTGGGTCAGCAAAAGTGTAGGGCTCCAATGCGACTTTGAAATTGTCGGCCGCTCTCTGCATGAGCGGACAGTGGAAGGGGCCTGCGACCTTGAGGCGGACGACTCTTCTGGCTCCAGCTTCCTGACAGGCTTTCTCAGCGGCATCAAGACCTGCGGCGGTTCCAGAGATTACAGTCTGCTTGACTGAGTTCAAGTTTGCGGCGTACGCTCCCTCGACTTTTGAGGCGATTTCCTCGACTTTCTCAGGCGGGAGTCCCAAAATCGCTGACATTCCGGGAGCGTTTCCTGCGTTCTCCTCTGCGATTTTCTCGCAGACTTCCTGCATTATGGAGCCGCGCTGCTGGACAACTTTTGAAACATCCTCAAATGAGAGGATTCCTGCCGCGTACAATGCTGGGAATTCTCCGAGAGAGAAGCCCATTGCCGCAGACGGCTCAATTCCCTTTGTCTTGAGGGCTGCCATAACGGCCAGAGAACCTGCTGTAATCGCAAGCTGGCTGTTGTCGCTCCTGTTGAGTTCTTCCTGCGGAGTGTCCCACAAGAGTTTTGCTATATCTTTTCCTGTGATTTTAGACATATCGTCTACAACTTTGCGTGCTTCGAGGAAGGCTTCGCAAACATCTTTCATCATGCCCTGGGCCTGTGCGCCCTGACCGGGGAACAAAAATGCGTATTTCATACAAATACCTCTTTTCGACAAAATTTGTAAAAATGTCAAACTGATGATTTCATAGTATAAGAAAAAAATTCTTTGTTCAAGAGAGAAAATTGAAAGAGAAAAAAAGCAGAAAAAATCACGAATTTATTTGCAAATTCAAAAGTCTGACCTATAATAAATATAAAGAGTTTATAAAACAATAAAATTTTTACCTAGTTTTATAAATGACATTTGGAAAGAAAAAAAACAGGAGCAGTCAAATGAAGATTATCAAGGCAGAAGCATTTGATTTCCATTGCACTTCAAGAATGGTTCGTGACAGCGAGGGGCACGCCCATCCGGGCAAGGAACACGACGCGAAACTCGGATTTTTTCGCGTGACCTGCGATGACGGAACAACAGGCTGTGCAGTCGGCGGAAAAATGAACGTCGATATTTTGAAAAACGTAGTAGGCCCAGCAATCATCGGGGAAGACCCTTTTTACCACGAAAGAATCTGGCAGCGCATGAGAACATGGCAGCGCCTTCACTCTACATTTACGGACAGGACCCTCTGCGCCCTTGACCTCGCCCTTTGGGACATCTGCGGAAAAAAATGCGGCCAGCCGGTCTACAAACTCCTCGGAGCATACAGGGACAAAGTTCCGGCATACGGCTCCATAATGGTCGGTGACGATATTCCGGGCGGTCTGGACACCCCGCAGGCTTATGCGGACTACGCTGTTCAGCTGGTAAAAAAAGGCTACAAGGCTATCAAGCTCCACACTTGGATGCCGCCGATTATTCCAGAGCCAGACCCGAAAATGGACATAAAGGCATGCGCAGCAGTCCGGGAGGCAGTCGGACCCGACATAGAGCTTATGCTGGACCCCTACCACGACTACAGCCGCCAGGAAGCCTACTATTTGGCAAAAGAGCTTGAAAAACTTAATTTCCTCTGGCTTGAGGAGCCGATGGACGAACATTCTATGTCTTCATATAAATGGCTGACTGATCAGGTTGACTTACAGATTTGCGGTCCGGAGACAATGGAAGGCAAAAACCGCATGCGGGCGGAATGGGTTGCGGCAGGTGCGAGCGACATAGGCCGGGCAGGAACAGAAGTCACCGGCGGAATCACAAGTCTGATGAAGTCAGTCCACCTTTACGAGTCTTTCGGCATGAGCATAGAACTTCATGGAAACACAATCGGAAACCTCCACGTTCTCGGAGCAATGCCGATTGCCGGAAAATACTACGAGCGCGGCCTCCTTCACCCCATGCTCGACTACGAACAGCCAAAACCCTGGTTCAAGGAAATCTACGACCCCATGGACAGCGACGGCTTTGTCCACATTCCGCAGGATCCAGGATTGGGCTGGAAGCTCAACACAGATTATATCGATTCAAATAAAATCGCTTAAAAAAAGGAGAAAAGTATGGAAAGAAAAGCCAAATGTATGACGTCCGCCTTGCTGCTGGCCGCCATGTTAATCGCCCTAGCCGGATGTTCAAAGAAAACACCGTCCCTCCAAGGGTCAAAAGACAATCCGGTGACCATCACACTTTGGTACGATGCGACCGCAACAGAAGCAGGGCCGCCCCCGAATGACTGGGTTGCATTCTCAATCATACGCGAAAAGCTGGGAATCAACTTACAGATTTCCGCCCTTCCCTCAAATGAAAGCGACAAGGACGTAAAAGTCAACGCTGCCGCAGCGGCGAACCAGCTCCCAGACCTCTGTGTCGTAAACCGTGACCCCCTCCTAAACCTCTACAAGCAGGGCTTGATTGCAGAAGTTGATGACATGTACAAGCTGATGCCGAACAGAACTGAAAAAATGTACAATGAAAACTCCAGAAACTTCGCCACCTTCAATGGCAAATGTTACGGATTCTCAACTCCAGGAGGAAAAATCCAGAAAAATGAAGGTGTCCTTATCAGGAAAGACTGGCTGGACAAACTCGGCCTTGCAGTTCCCAAGACAATGGACGATTATCTGGAAGTAATGCGGGCATTCACTTTCAACGACCCTGACGGAAACAAAAAGGACGACACCTTTGGTTTCGGAGCCTTTCTTGAAATCCGCAATTATGAAGAAGGACTCGGCCGCCGCCTCGATCCGATTTTCGGTGCCTTTGGCGTTGCCGGAACATGGGATTTGCACAAAGAAAGCGCAGGTCTCAACATCCACAAGCCAGAATATTTTGACGCGGTAAAAACAGTTGCCCAAATGCAAAAGGAAGGACTCATAGACCCCAACTGGTTGGCCTATAAAAAAGACGATTTCCGCGCTGCCTGGAAGCAGGGAAAATTCGGCATCATGCGTGAGCAGAACGGTGCCTATGCTGCCGAGTCAAACTACGCCCCATTTGACAAAAACTTCCCCAACGGGTCATGGATTATCGTAGAGCCGCCTGTCGGACCAAATGGAAAGTCATCCGTTGGAGTTTACACAATTCCCTACACAACTTTGGTCGTCTCAAAGAAAGCTGCCGAAGCAGGCAAAAAGGAACTCATCGCAAAACTCCTTGAATGGATGAGCAGCGATGAGGGCTACTATCTTTTCGGCTGGGGACAGGAAGGAATCAACTTCGTCTTCGATGAAAATCACATCCCGTCACCTGACGTTCCGGATCCGTCAAAGAGCTTCTCAAAGGCGGAACAGCAGCCTCTCACGCAGTTGCGCAACATGGTATTCTACCAGAGTGACGCAGAGCTTGTTTCCCGCTACCCGACATACAAGTGCGCAGTCAGCGGAAAGACAATGAGCGCCCTCACAGCCCTCCGCGAGATGCAGTCAAAAACATGGACGGCCTGCACGGGAAGCGATGCCCTCCCCTCCCCATCTGTTGACTTGAAACGCTTCTATGAGCAGGGAATCGTTGAGTTTGTAAGTGGCAACCGCGAGCTTACAAAAGAAAACTGGAATGCATGGCTTGCGGATTTCGACAAGCTCGGCGGACTTGAATGGGAAAAGGCAGGAATTGAAGCGGCAAAGGCGTCAAACTACCTCTATTAAATTAAAATAATTTCAGATTGACCTCCTTGCTAAACAATCTGAAAAAATTTTAGGGGCTGTCTAATAAGTTCGCAGAATGCGGTCATTGAGCCTGTCGAAATGACATTTGCCACTATAGATGGTGGTTTCGACAAGCTCAACCACCATTTTGCTACTTTTGGGGCAGCCCCTTTTTGTTTGCGATTTCTTTTGTGCTGGCAGCAATTTTTTTTTACAAAACATAGCCCATAAAATAGGAAATCTGTCTGGCAGTCTCACAGATAAAATGAATATTCTCATCCATCTGCTCTTTTGAGATATAGGAATCAAATGCACTCATGCTGACAGCCGCAATTATTTTTCCGTCAGCGTCACGAATAGGAGCCGCATTGCAGTTGTCACCCAAAATCAGCTCCTCACGGTCAAGGGCATAACCTTTCTCACGGACAGCCGCAAGTTCTTTAAGCAAAAGGTCATAATCGGTAATCGTGTGAACCGTAAAAGATTTCAGTCCGCCGTTTTTATCCACAATAGACTTGACTTCTTTCTCAGAAAGTTCAGAAAGCAGGATTTTTCCCATTCCTGACGCATGGACTGGAACGCGCTTTCCCGGCGTAAAAAATGTGCGGGGAACCACCTGGCTGTCAATTCTGTCAGTCTGAACGACTTCCCCCCCGTACAAAACACCAAGATTTATGTTAGCGTTCGGAAACTGCCGGTTCAACATCTCCATATATGGCAGGGCTACCTTGCGAATATCAATCGAAGAAAGTGCCCGGTTAAAGAGTTTCAAGGCCTTGAGAGAAACCGTATACGCGCTGGTCGCCTCATTTTTTGACAAATAACCGGAAGCCACCATCGTTGAAAGGAGGCGGAAAGCCATATTTGAATTGATTCCCAAATTATCCATAACCTGCTGGACAGTAAAGGGGCTGTCATTCGCTGCCGCCAAATCAAAAATCGCAAGGCAGCGCTCAACTATCTTCACATTATATTTTCCATCATCATCTTTTTCAAATGTCATAATCAAGTATTCTATTTATTGTAGCAGTTTTAGTAAAGCGGAGCATAAAAAGCAAAAAAAAACGGCAGTCTGAAAATGAAACGCAGTTCAAAGTCAGACCGCCGCCACCGGAAACGCAGGAAATTCCTAGTCCACCAACTTCATATCTTTTAGAATCACACGGAGTTTTTCGCGCTCGTCAGAAGTAAGCGGGCCAATCGGAGCAAGACACTTTCCTACCGGGTAGCCCTCAAGCTCCAAACCTTCCTTGATTACTTCCGGGAAAGTTCCCATGTTGCAGGCAATTCTCAGGGGATTCAGCGTAAACTGGTCCTCAAGTGCACCGTTCAAATCACCAGCCTTGAATTTATCGTAGATATTTGCGACAAGCCTCGGAGCAACATTAGAGCAAGAAGAAATAGCACCGGCCGCCCCGGAAACGAGTCCAGCAAAAATCAGCGTGTCGCGGCCAAGGAGGATGCTGAAATTCTCAGCACCGCGAGTCAAACGCAGATATTCAAGGGCATTGGTAAAGTCACCCGTGGAATCCTTTATGCCGATGATATTCGGAATTTCCGCCAGCTTCGCGCAAGTCGCAGGCGTCACGTGAACATTGGTCTTGGGCTTGTTGTTGTACATAATCACCGGGAGGGAAGTATTTTCCGCAACAGTCTTGAAGAAGTTGTAAACCTCGTCCTGGGTCTGCGAGACAAACATTGGGGTCAGGACAGAGACGGCATCATAGCCAAGCTCCTCGGCTATATGAACCCTCTCAATTGTCCCCCGCGTCGTAATATGACTGGTTCCCGCATAAATCGGAACCCTGCCCGCAACCTCATCCTTGGCGACCTCAAAAATCCGCCTGATTTCATCCAAGTCAAAGGCATAGAATTCTCCAGTCGTTCCAAGGGGAAAAATTCCGTGCACACCCTCGTCTATCAGGTGGCTTATCATTTTGCGGTAGGCGGACTCGTTGAATTTTCCGTCCTCGGTAAAAGGCGTTATGACCGGCGGTATAATTCCGTATGGTTTGAACATCTTGCTTCACTCCTTACCTTATAAAAACTCGATGGCAAAAACTATTTTCCGATTTGCAGGTTCGTGAGTTTTTCATAGTATTTGGCGAGGGCACTGTGGTCGTCTTTTTCAAAACCGTCAGCCTTCAAGGCCTCCATCATTTCCATGACCTGAGCCGTAAGAGGAACAGGAGAAGTCACGGCATGGGCGGCGTTCAAAGCATTCGTCAAATCCTTGATATGCAGCTCAATGCGGAATCCAGGCTTGTAATTGTGGTTCAAAATCATAGGAGCCTTTGCGTCCATAACAGTGGAACCAGCCAAACCTCCGCGGATAGCCTGATATACCAGTTCCGGGTCAGCTCCAGCCTTGCGGGCAAGCATCAAAGCCTCAGATACAGCCGCGATATTCACAGCAACCACAATCTGGTTCGCAAGTTTTGCGACATTTCCGGCTCCAAGCTCTCCAACGTAAACCGCAGAGGAACCCATTTTTTTTAGCAAGTCAACGTACTTGTCGTACAGTTCTTTTTTACCACCAACCATGATAGAAAGAGTTCCGTCAATCGCCTTCGGCTCTCCTCCAGAAACTGGGCAGTCGAGCATTTCCACGCCTTTTTTTGCCAGTTCAGCACCGATTTTGCGGCTTTCCACCGGGTCGATTGAACTCATGTCGATTAAAACGGTGCCGGCCTTGGCAGTCTCAATAATTCCGCCAGCTCCCAAAGCAACCTCGCGAACCTGGGGGGAATTCTGAACCATTGTTATGATTACGTCACATTCCTTGGCGATTGCAGCTCCGTTTTCGGCTGATTTAGCCCCCGCAGCAACGACATCATCAACATTATTCTTATTATGATCACAGACAAAAAGCTCATATCCGGCCTTAATAAGATTTTTGCTCATCGGGCGCCCCATAATTCCCAGACCGATAAAACCGACTTTCATAGCAACCTCCGTAAAACGCGGGCGATAGGCCCATTTTTTATAAAATCTTTATATATTATTTCTAAATCCATTTTGCAAATTTGTCAAGTTTTTAAATAAAATATAATACCTTTATACTTTTCCCTTCTTTTGGGCGCAAAATTCATCTGCCCCACGGCCGTTACGCGGTTTCGGTGCCCTCATTGGCGGCACGCCAACCGCTTTGCGGCCGCTCCAGCCCTTGCGCAATTCATTTTTCATCTTCAAGTCTCCACACATAAATTTCATAAATTTGACAGATTTCTCTTTCGCGGTTAGAATTTCCAAGATTTTTCATTTTTAATTAAATTACGGGGGCTTTTCATGCTTAAATTCGAGTATTATTCACCGACAAAAATCATCTTTGAGGACGGGGCAGAAAACCGCGCAGGCGAACTGGTACACTGGGCGGGCGGCTCCCGCGTTTTTGTCGTCTACGGCGGCGGCTCGGCAAAAAAATCAGGCCTCCTTGACCGGGTAAAAAAATCACTCGATGACGCGGGAATCGCATCAGAATATTCAGGCGGGGTCGTTCCAAACCCAGTTCTCTCAACCGTCCGCAGAATGATAAAAGAAGCCGCAGCATTCAAGGCCGACTTCATCCTGGCAGTCGGAGGAGGCTCTGTCCATGACACGGCAAAGGCTGTGGCCCACGGACTTGCGAATCCAGACACAGACGTATGGAATTTCTGGTGCGGCACAAAAGTCGAAAAATCAACCCCGGTCGGCTCTATACTGACAATCTCAGCCGCCGGCAGCGAGACTTCAAATTCATCCGTAATCACAAACGACGAGACAGACGCATTGACCGGAACAAAGCGCGGCATGACGACCGACTTCAACCGGCCTAAATTCACACTGATGAATCCCCGCCTCACGATGACATTGCCAAAATGGCAGATTGGAGCAGGAGCGGCGGATATTTTCATGCACACGGACGAGCGTTACTTTACAACGCTTCTTGGCAACGGCCTCACTGACGAATTCGCAGAGGGACTTTTCCGCGACATCGTGAAGTACGGCCCGCGCGGAGTGCAAAATCCTGATGATTACGAGGCGATGAGCGAAATCATGTGGTGCGGCTCTGTCTCCCACATCGGTCTCACCGGAATCGGAACAAAGGGCGACACAAACCGCGACGGCGACTGGGGCGTCCACCAGCTGGGAATGGCGATTTCCGCAATCTACGACTCGACCCACGGAGCGACCCTCACGGCAGTCTGGGCGGCATGGGCAAAATACGTTATGGACGCGAACCCCGCCCGCTTCGCCCGACTCGGCCGCAATGTTTTTGGAATCAGCGAAAAAGACGACCTTGCAGCCGCAAAGAAGACGATTGAGGCTGTAAATGACTTCTTCAAGTCACTTGGAATGCCACTTTCATTGACCGAGCTTTTAGGCAAAAAGCTTTCTCAAAAAGAGCTTGAGGACTTGGCCCAGGAATGCTCGTTCGCGCAAAAACGCACAATCGGCACATTCAAAAGCCTCGCCTACGATGACATCCTAAAGATTTACACAATGGCGAATTAGTTTTCTTCCTGCCAGCCTTTCGTGTATTTAAAGAATTTCGGAGCCTTGTAGTCGATGTGCCAGCGGCCGGTGAAAAAGCCGTTGTCGTTGACCACAGGGCTTACGAAAATCACGTGGAGGGCGGGAGCTTCCGTGTCGTATAAAAATTCATTTGACTCCCAGTCTCCTTCAGTCAGATTGTCGAATTTCCCCTGATATTTTTTTGGTGTATAGACTGAAATTTTATAAATGCCTTTTTTTATGTTCAGGTGGATCACAGAGCCGCCTGTAAATCCCCCATTCCAATAGGGGTGGTTCCAGTGCTTTTGATTCAGCTCGTTGTAGTAAGAAAGAGTCATTCCGTTCACGCAGTCAGAAGCATCGTTTCCATTCGCGTCAGTTATGCGGACCAGGCATGGAATGTCGTTGATGTTAGCAGAATTCTGCGGCCGGTAAATCTCAAGCATTCCGGGGACAGGAACGGCGGCCGCAGTGGAAAGCGAAAATGCAAAAATAAAAAATGCAGGCAGAGCTTTCGCAAAGCTCCTGATTTTAGCAGGCAGGACAAAATCTATTTTCTTCACCCTTTAATTTTCGGAGGTCCGCCCGGCTTTCTTTTGCCTTTTGTTCTCGTACATGTTGGCATCGGCAATATTTTCCGCAGTCACAAAGTCCGCTGAGGAATCCGGGGTAAAAATCGTATGCCCGTAGGCCGCCGTGAATTTAATCTGACCGTCAGGCTGGTCAGCAAGATTCTTCTCAAAACGCTCAAGCAGGTGGATGACTTCCTTTTCGCTTGAATCCGGCTTGAAGTAAATGAATTCATCTCCACCCAAGCGGAAAATTCCTTCCTTGGAGCCGACGGCATTTTCCAGACATGAGCAAAAATCAGCGATTACCTTGTCACCGAACAAGTGACCATATTTGTCGTTAATCGTCTTAAGATTGTTCATGTCAAACATGACCAGACAGCAGTTTTTCATGGGAGTCTTTTTCGGGTCGAATTCCTCGGTCATGCGGTACCAGGCAGTCCGGGAGGAAACCCCTGTCGCAAAATCGATAAAAGCCAACCGCCTGTAAATCTCGGTCTTTTTCATATTCTCCACGCGGTAAATCGCCTTTTGGTAAACAATCACCGTCGTCGTGACAAAGCTGAAAATTATCGCCGTATTCAAAAACCAGTCAGTAATCGAAGTCCGCCCTCGGAAAATAAAGAGCAGGAGGATTGAGACAGACATGCAGGATGATGCCGCGATAAAAAGCGCTCTCAGGAGGCTTGAAGAAAAATTATTGTCTTTGTTTATAAAAACGCAGAGGTAGACGCAGGCAAAAACATAGAGCAGCTGGGTAAGGAACATAGTCTGCGTAAACTGGGCGATTCCAGTCAGCTGAAGGACAATTTGAATCGTGCTGATGACAACAACTGAAATAAAGAGGCTTTTTAGCCAATAATTTGACTTGTCCCTTGAAATATCGCGGTCGAGCAAAAAGAGATTCAAGATGACAAAGAGCTGCAGCGGGTACTCACAGAACCAGTGCAAAGGCTGAAAGCCCGTAAAAACCTGCAAAGCCCTAGATTCCTCAAACTGCCAGATTCCAATCGCGATAATTATTCGCGTAAGGTGTGAGAGGGTTTTGTCATTGTCGATTTTTATATAGAATTTCGAGACTAAAAAAAGTCCCGCGCCAAAAGCCAGCAAAATCAGGCTCATGAAAAGTCTGCCGGGCCGGTCGAAAAATACGCTGACTGCGATTTGCTCCCTGGAGCCTAGTCTGATCGGGTAAAATTCCCCTGCGGAAGAAGGCAAAACCGCAGTCGTCTCAACGCAAAGCAGACCGTCCTTGCACAATGGAATAGGAACCGCATGGTGAAGGGACCTGTAAGAGGAAATCCTACTCTTTTCACCCGGCGACTTGAAAATATAAATCGGATTGCCGTCAAGAAAAACCCTCAAATCCTGATGATGGGTATAAAGGTCGATGCAAAGCTCTCCGTTGCTTACATTCGAGATAGTGTTATAAATCTTCGCGCTCTTTCCGTCAAAAGTAGGAACCTTCGCCGGAAACTTCAGTATCGGACTCATTTCACCGGAAAGGTCGGTAAAGTACCAGCCTGAGGAAAAATCCCTGGCCTTGTCGATTCCAAGTGAGATCTTCTTGGAATTCCGACCAGAAATACAGACACAGACAAGAAGCACAGCAAAAAAAATGCAAAAAGCGAGAAAAACTTTTTCTACGATTTTATCAAACTTCAGCAATGGCCGCATGAGCCAAGTATAACAAAAAAAACTTCATAAAACAACAAAGCTATTTTAAGTTTTATACTGATTTCAACAAATTACTTTTCACCCGGATAAAAAACAGAAGCCAAGGTCGCAAAAATTTCGCTTTCACGGTGATTTCTCTTAAAATTTTTTACCGGAGTAAAAATTATTTTAAAATTGCCGTCGGCGGAAGACTCGAAAGAAGGACAAAAATCCTTGGCTTTCTGCTCAAAATACAGCCAGACTTGCAGATAAATAAAATTTTCCCCGACCGTATACTGGTCTTGAGAGGACAAGCTGGTTATAATCTGCGGCTTCAAGAAAGTTTCCCCTGTAGAAGACTTTTCATTGGCTTCCGTGACCGCCTTGAATAAATTGTAGGCGGCCAAAAGCTGGTCCTCATCATGGGAAATAATTCCGGCCTCCACAGAATCCTCGCCAAGAGTTTTATATGGAAAGCGGTATTTTTTGTATGTCTCCGCAACCGATTTTTTAAAGGCGAAGTCGGCCTGGGCAAGTTTTTTTTGTGCGACAGAATCAGGACTCGTCCTTCTCTCAAGGTCGGCACCAGGATAAGCTTGAAAAAAACGCTCCATCTTGTTGGAAAAATTGGAAACAGCGTCAGAAAGTTTCATGGTTTCTATTTTATCACAAAAATGATTGGTCCGCCATTCATAAAATAATATTGAGATTTTGAAGATTTTTGAGATTCTAGTAGATTAAAAAGAAAAAATTTGCTAAACTGACTCCAAATTTCTTAGGAGTTTTTTTTGCATGAAGAAGGATAAAGCTGTTGTTTATTCGGCACTCGAAGTTGCAAACATCTGCAGCGTTGTAAATCAGACAGCAATCAACTGGATTCGTGGAGGTCATCTTAAGGCATTTAAAACCCCGGGCGGGCAGTTCCGTGTTTACCCGGAAGACCTTGTTACCTTTATGCAGGGAAGAAAAATGCACGTTCCCAAGGAATTGATGGAACTGAGCAGAAAAAAGAATTCAGCCAAGACAATTTTGGTTGTAGACGATGACAAGGGCTTGAATTCCGTAATCATGAATTTTTTGAGCAGAAGACTTCCTGACTACACAATCTATCAGGCTTTTGATGGTTTTGACGCAGGTGCCAAAATGACCGAATATCATCCTGCATGCATGATTCTTGACTTGGATTTGCCCGGCATCAACGGTTTTGACCTTTGCAAGAGAATCAACGAGGACGAGAAATTTGAGCATCCCTCAATAATCATCGTCACAGCCCTCGAAGACGCAGATATTGAAAAGCGCGTCAATGACATGGGCGTAAAGAAACTTTTCAAAAAGCCGCTGAATCTTCCAGAACTGACAAAAACGGTTCTTGAATTATAGAATCACCGGCTTGAATTCTAGCGGAGGCTCCCCTCATAGATAAAAGCCGGATATTTCACTTGACCGCTTCTTGTCTTTCCGGCAAAAGAGCCGGTCAGCATATCTACAAGAGTCTTGGCCTTTTCGTAGCGGTAATACTCAGTAGAGACATTTTCCTTTTCAGGAATCTTCTCCAAAATCAAAGCCTTAGCTTCATCAAAAGAACAAATTCCGTCAATCAGACCGTTTGCCTCCGCCTGCTTTGCCGTGTAAATGCGGCCGTCAGCAAGTTTTTTGACCTTCTCAATGTCCATCTTGCGACTTGAGGCGACAATTTCCGTGAACTGCCCGTAACACTCATCAGCAACTGACTGCATTATAGCCCGCTGCTCGTCAGTCAAAGGCTCGTTGTAGTTAAGCATGTTCTTGTTGGCTCCGGCATGAATCGTCTCGGACTTTACTCCGAGCTTTTCCATGAGCCCCGTCATATCAAAAGATTGTCCGGCAATCACTCCGATGGAGCCGGTCAGAGTGTTGCGATTTGCGTAAATTCTGTCTGCGGCAGAGGCGATGTAATATCCGCCGGAAGCGGCCAGAGGCCCCATATATGCGTAAATTGGTCTACCGGTAGTCCGCTTGTAATCCTGCAAGGCAAGATAAACCTCATCAGACTCGTAAACACCACCGCCAGGGCTGTTAATGCAAAGAAGAATTCCGCAATTTTTTTCATCATCGGTAAAATCTTCTATATTGCTCAAAATCCAATTCTGATTATAAGTCTCGCCAGAATCAGTAATCACGCCCTCAACATAAAGAAGGGCAAGATAGCGGCCGTACTTTTTCAACTTGAAGAAATCAGATTTTTTTTCACCGGTCCGGGTGATTTCTTCCCCATCCCTTATGACTTTTATGCCGGCAGAAAAATTCGCAATACGTCCGCCAAAAACAATAAATGGCACTAGGCAAACAGCGATAATCACCAAAAAGACTGCGATTCCAACAACAAATCTTCGTTTAGCCATATTTTACTCCATATTTTCCTGAGCCGATGTTGCATTTAAATCCGCAAGAGTTATTCGGCCGTCAGACAAGGCTTGTTTTTTCATCGCAAGGTAGGCATTCGTAAATGAAAGTTCGATATAAGGAGTAAGCCAAAATAAAAGGATTCCAAAAGTCAGTATGGCCAAAAACCACCAGCCGATAAATGAAAGCCACATGACAAAGAGATTCCATTTATGCCCCTTCGTGATTTTTATGCTCAAAGTCAAAGCATTCCTTACAGAAACACCGGGATTCTCAGCGAGGATTCTGTAGGCTTGTGAATAGGAAAGCAACTTCGGAATGAAAAGACAATAGACAATAATTGCCGCAGGCAGCAGAAGTCCGCAGACGAAAATCATGTTAGAGACCCCGGCCAAAAGATATATGGTGATTGCAAGCGCAAATGGAAGGACTGCGAATACAAGGAGCCAAATATACATCCAGAGGTAAATCCAGTAAAACTCCAAAAAGCCTTTTGCCCAGCCAGAATCAAGGCCAGCGATAAAGTCTGAAAGGTGGGCTTTTTCCTCTGTTTTTGCAAGTTTCAGGTAGACGCGACTTTGGGCGACATTGACCGAACCAAAAAATCCATAGACAAGGATTCCAAGAATTACAGTAGAAACAATGTGGTGATTAACAAGGGCAAGATCCATTCCTGAGCATGCAATTCCGAACAAGATATAAAGCATCATCGACATCAGGACTGGCCAGGTCTTTCGGCCAATCAGTCCCTTTTTCGCATTGATTTTATAAGAAACTCTGTCAAACACAAAAATCTCCTTAGTTTTTTTATATTTTTACTTCCGCCAACATTTCGCTGTAGTAGCGGCTCTCAATCGTATCCTCGCCAAGTCCAGCTTTCGCAAGCATAGACTTTATGCGGGAGCGGATATTCTCTACGTCCGGGTCATCGTTCACAGGCGACATGACCTCAATCTCCAGAAAGTCACCGAGCGGGGGAACCGTGCAAAGCTCCAGAAGGGCATCTTGATACTTCCAACAGAGGACAGTCTTGTGCTTTTCCAAATATGGAGAAAATCCCAAGTCAGCAAAAAGTGATTCCAGAGCCTTTGAGTCAGAAATCGAACATTCTTTTTCATCATTGACTTCGATAGAAGAGCCGTCGTTGCCTTCCCTGACTTCCTTGCGCTTGTATGTCAGCAGGACCTGAGGATTTTGTCTGGGAGTTTTTTTTGCAATTTCGGCAGGAATTTCTCCACTCGCAAAAGGCTCTTCCCGACGGATTCTGACGGAAATCTTCCTGCCATCCTTTTCTGTCTTCCAGTAAAGGTCGTCCTTTTGAACGGCTTTTGAGAATGTGGCGAAAGAATTCAAGGCCGTGATTAGAGACTTGCGGTCAGCCACACGGGCTTTCAGTTCGATTTCATACATACAGCAATTCTACAGCGGAACACGAGAAAATTCTATACTATTGATAATGAACTTGTTATAATGCTGGCATGACAATCACTTTAAAGAATAGCAACTATGAAGTTGTTTTGAACAGCCACGGAGCGGAAATCAACTCATTCCGCTCCGTTAAAGACGGCACAAAATATGTGTTTGAAGGCCCGGAGTCAGTCTGGAAATTCCACGCTCCGGTTCTCTTTCCTCATGTAGGACGCATCAAGGACGGATTCTACACTTGGCAGGGAAAAGAATACCATCTGGTGAACAACGGAATGTCCCGCGACCTTGAGCACAAAATTATCGAGCAGACAGAGACAAAGGCTGTCTTTGAGCTGACAGAATCAGCTGAGACTGCTGACAAATTCCCGTGGAAATTCTCCCTCAAAACCAGCTACGAGCTTCGTGACGATGGACTTACTTTCACCACGACCGTAACAAACACAGACTCAAGCACAATGCTCTTCTCAATCGGAAGCCACACAGCCTTCTGTTGCCCCCGCAACACTGACCCGGCAGGAACTACAAACGCCGACTACCAGTACGAATTCGAGAAAAAAGAGCCGCTTACGACCGTCTGCCTGAACGCCGATGCAAGGCTTGATGTTGACGAGGACGGAACCGCCCCCGTGACAAAGGCCTACGGAGAAAAAGAGGCTGGAATTATTCCGATTGGCTCTGAGGGATTCGGCAACGGCCACTTCTTCACAAAAATCACGTCTGACTGGGTTGGACTCCGCAACAAAAAGGACGGCTCTATTGTAAAAGTGAACACAAAGGGCTATCCATACGTGATGGTCTGGCAGGGCGGAAAAGGTGCCGATGGAGCTGACGGCAACGGCTTCAACTGCATAGAGCCTTGGTACGGAACCGCTGACGCGGAGAACACAGACCACTCATGGGAAAACAAGTCAGGATTAATTGAGCTGGAGCCGGGAAAATCATTCACCGCTGACCAGTCAATCACAATCGAAAAATAACTTTTTAGCAAAAGTGGCTGATTAGTCGGTCATTGAGCCTGTCGAAATGACAGTTACCGCTGGTTTCGACAAGCTCAACCACCGCCGACAACAAGCTCAACCACCGCCGACGACAAGCTCTACCACCGTTTTTAGAACTTTTTCAGCTTTCAGAAAAAAGGCAGATTTTATTTTTGCCGGATTTTTTTGCCTGGGCAGAGGCTTTTTCTGCGGCTTTCACAAGGCCAGAAATTGAGTCGGAGTCTTCCGGGTAAAAGGCGATTCCAGCGGAGAATTCGATTCCGCTCTCGTTGCATTCAGCGAGCATAGCCTCTGTGATAGAAGAAAGATATTTTTTGTCCGCGAAATCTGTCACCAAAATCAAAAAACTGTCCCCGGAGCCACGGTAGATTTTTATGTCTTCCTTTTGGAAGCGGACGAGAATCTCAGCGGTACGGCAAATAATTTCGTCACCGGCCTCCCGCCCCTTAGAATCGTTCACGGACTTTAGATTGTCCAAGGCGGCAAAAATCACGGCGGATTTTTCGCCAGAAGAAATAGCCAGAGTCAAGTCCCTTTCAAAAGACCGCTCTTTTTTTAGTCCTGTCAGGGCATCGACGTTCGCAACCTGCTCAAGCTCCAAGTTCAGCTTTTCAATCTTCTCCAATTTTGCGCGGAGGCTTTCTGTCGATACGGAAATCTCGTCAGTCAGAGAGGCAAGTCGGGTATTTTGGCGGCGCAACTGCTGCTCCCGCATTTTTTCTTCCGAAACGTCAGTTATAGAAAGAATCAGCAGGCCGTCATCAGTTGAAGAAATCGAAAGCCGCATCCAAAAGGAAAGAACTGACGAGTAGACGGTTTTGCTCTCAGGATTTTTTGACTTTAAAATCCGGGCGGCGACTTCCTTCCATTGGATTTCAGAGCCAATCTTAGGCTCTAACATGGAAAAAGAATCGCCCTCTTTTATAAAGGAACTTGGGATTTTTTTTGAGAAAGCTGGATTTACAAAAAGAACTTCAAAGTCTGAAATCTCATTTTCGCCGTCAAAAATCGGACGGGCGACCAAAATCGGAGTAGAAACAGATTCCACGATCTTTTGAAAATCTTTTGAATCCAGCATTTTTTCCTCCCTCGTTCCCTGCTAAGATTTAGTCAGCGAAGCGGACTGTTTCCCAAATTGAGTTGAATTTGTCCAGGCCTTCGCCCAAGTCGTCCTTAAGCTCGCAGTTTTCCATCTGGCTGGCCTCATACATCGGCTTGGTCTTCATGTACTTTCCGGCCTCCAAGTTGACAAAGCATGGGAAGTGGAAGAAGTCCAAGAACATAGCGTAGTTTTCAGGTCTATGGATAAAGTCGATAAAGTCGTTGGCGGCAGCGTAGTGCTGGGAACCTTTCAAAATACACATTGAGTCAAGATATGAAGGACCTCCCTCCTCAGGAATGAAGAAGTCGATTGTGTCTGCCCAGTCAGATTCCGGAACCTCTGTGAAGACAACCTCGGCATAACCCTGACAGAGCCAGAAGTCACCGGAAGCGAATGATTTTCCAAAACTTTCCGCATCAAATTTGATGAGGTTGGGCTTCCATTTTGTCAAAACCAAGTCCTTTGCAGAGGCAAGCTCCCCGTCATCGAGCGTGTTGACCGAATGTCCCTGATACTTCAAGGCATCGCCCAAAACTTCGCGCATGTCGTCCATCATAGTCGCGTGTCCGGCAAAGCGTTTGTCCTCAAAAATGCTCCAGTCACGGGCATAAGAGCCAGAGACCTTCTTTTTGTTGACGGAGATTCCTGCCGCGCCGAAATAGTAGGGAACGGCGTATTTCATTGTTGAGTCGTAAGTCGCCTTCTCAAGGACTTTGGGATTCACGTATTTTTTCGCATTGACGAGTTTTGACTGGTCAAGCTCCTCAAGCATCCCCTGCTTAATCATGATTGAGACGTAATCCTGTGAGGGAACAACGATGTCATAGCCTTTGCCACCACCGGCGCGGAGTTTTGCGTACATTTCTTCGTTTGAAGCGTATTCAGAGACAGTCACATCGATTCCGAATTCTTCCTCGAACTTTTTGACGGCATCTTCCGGGGTGTAGTAAGTCCAGGTGTAGATGTTAAGTTTTTTGTCATCTTTCTGAGCTGTTTTTCCGTCTTTTCCATTGCAGGAAGCAAGACCCAAAAGTGCAGTACCCACTGCAGCTGCACAAACAATCTTAGCGATACTTTTCATTAAAGTATTCTCCTATTAAACCCCGGCACTAGCCGATCTCACTATTCTATATCTCTAAAAAATGATGTGAATAGCAGTTCTTGTCAAGAAGAATTTCATTTTTTTTCGGAAATAGTAAGCAGTAAAACAAATCGCCAAAAATCTTAGAATTCAAGCGGAGGGGCATTCTTAATCGCAGGAAGCAACATTGCCCAAATGCCCGGAATATTTCGCTCCTTTAGAATCGCCGGGTCAAAGTTTACTCGGCGCGTTCCGTGGTACATGGCAAGCAGATTCATATATGGAAGAATCATGTCCCTCTTTTTTTGGAGTGTGTCGCTGTCGGCCATGTCAATGTCAAAATAGGTCGAAATCATTGCGTCGAGCATTGCAGGCGCATCAGTTATCTTAAAGCCTAGCAGCCGGTAAATTTCTTCTTGTGGAAGAGGAGACTTTGGCAAATAATAGTAAGCAAGGAACAAACCTGCAAGGTCAAAAACAGGATGCCCAAACGACGCATCGCCAATGTCGATTAAAAGGAAGTCCTCGCCGTTTACCATCACATTCTTTGAATTGAAGTCGCCGTGCAAAAAGCTCTTGCGTTCTGGAACCCGTTCGATGAAGGCGCGAATTTCGTCCGCCTCGCTTTTTTCCAAGAAGGGTGCAATCTGCTCCTGCCAAGAAAGAAAATCAGCCTTGCGGTCAGGGAAATCGCCAGAATCGACAGTAATTGAATGAAGCTCTTTGAGCAAGCGCGCGCTCTTTTGCCCCATCTCTTGGACGAGAGAAGAATCCGCATCCATAATTTGCGCGACGGTTTTTGCGTTTAAAAGCTCGTAGACTACGCCGTAACTGTCGCCACATTTTACAACATCGTAAGAGATTGCCGTCGGAACACCCAAGAGAAAGGCTTTTTGCGCAACATCCCGCTCGTTCTGTATCTGCTCAAATGACATGCTCGGCATATAGATTTTTGCGATTGTCTCCGGGTCAATGCGGTAGACTTTTCCGTAACCGCCGGAGCCAATCAATTCGCAGCCTTCGACGCTTATCTGGCGGAGCTTTTTTTGCGCGTCCAAAATCTCCGTAAAACCAGTCGTTTCTAAAATCTCATATATTTCTTTTGGGACATTCCTTATGCTCAGCTTTTTGCCGCTTTGCTTGCATGCCTTTAACAAAACACGAAGTCCAGCGCTCGAAATGTATTCAAGATTTTCGGCATCAAAAAGGGGAGTAAGACTTTTGTCCGCTTCAATTTGAGCAAAAATATCAGATTCAACTTGAGCCGCGTTTGTTGTGTCGATTCTTCCCTCAAGAAAAATGACGATTTTTTCGTTTTCAATTGAAGCTTTCATCTAGTCCTCCAAAAATTTCTTTTTAAGCCGGTCAATGTCAGAATCAGTCACACCAAGTTCAGTTTTTATATAGCCCAGAGGAGAGCCGTAGTTTTCTTTGAGGTATTTGAGAGCGTTTTTCATAAAGGCTTCGTTCACATAGTCCATGACCGAAAGATAGAGTGTTTCCTCTTCCGCGGAAAGATTGTATTGCGAAAGCATTTTTCGTTCTTTTTCAATCAAACTTGCGTTGAAAGTGTTTGTGAGAAGGTAGTCCTGCATGATTGTCTTTTCGTCCACGCCCAAAGCCGAAAGAACAAGCATCGCTCCAAGCCCCGTTCGGTCCTTGCCTTGTGTGCAGTGGAACAAAAGCGATTTTCCTTCGGGGAGAGCGAGAAGTTCTTTAAAGAAAAGCGTGTAGCCCTTCTTTCCCTGCGCACCCGAAAGGAAGTTGACGTACATATTCTCGCCGACGACTCCGCTTTTTACCGCGATTTTGAGCCGTTCAAATGTGTCCTCGTTTTTTTTTGCCGACTCGGCTTCGTCAGATGAGATGTTCGCCAAAAACAAATCTTCATCGATAATCGGACACCAAACATCTTTTACTCCAGGTATGACGGGATTCGGTTCAAGCGCACGCTCAAAGCTCATTCTAAAATCAGTAACAGTTGCAAGATTGTACTCTTCGGAAAGTCGCTTTAAGTCAGCCTCGCTCGCTCCAGAAGGCTTTGCCGAGCGCAACAACACCCCGCGCTTTACCTTACGGCCGTCGCTTGAACGGTAGCCTCCAAGTTCGCGGGCGTTCCCCAACGTTTGCATATCGAGACTTTGTTTTTTTTGACTAGGCACAGATGAACATCCTGCGAGCAGGACAGTCGTTGCAAATAAAATTGACATAAGTTTCATATCTCCCCCATTCTCTTCTGCACTACTGCACTGTGCGCACGACAAATTATAACGCAAGATATGAAAATTTCAATGAAGATTTAAGGAAAACGCAAGAGAAAAACTTGGATTCCGTGCTATGGGGCTACATCCCAAACCAGGGCGAGAAATC
Source organism: uncultured Treponema sp. (assembly GCA_946615905.1). GTDB lineage: Bacteria > Spirochaetota > Spirochaetia > Treponematales > Treponemataceae > Treponema_D. The sequence goes on from CAMOIE010000014.1 coordinate 82,194, forward strand.
AACGACAAGGACAGGCTCGTTTACAAAGTCGTGGGCGAAGTCATAACTATAACCCAATGCCGCGGTCACTACGAAGACAAATGATTATTGGCGACCGTCCGCTTCGCGATAGCCCCATTGCGCTCTCCCCCCATCACTCCACAAACGCACGAATCAGCTCGTCCACTTCGCTTGCGTCAAATCCGTCTTTAGCGACAAGCTGGTTTCTAAACCAATCGACAACTCCGCTGGACGCTTTACGGAAGCTTTCCATGTCAACTTCGTCTTCGTGAACGACTTCGATAATTCCGTTCTTTTTCCAGTCGGAAATGAGTTCCTCACACTCGTAGCGGTTGATTGCACGCTGGTAGGCGACGGCTTTTTTAGCGTTTGCTTCGACGACTTTCTGCTGCTCTGGTGTAAGCGAGTCCCATTCAGAGCCGGTCATGCAGAAAAAGAGGCAGTCGTAGTAGGCATTCCAGAGCGAAATGTGCTTTTGAACGTCCTGAACCGAGGCAGACGCAATCGACGGAATCGGGTTTTCCTGACCTTCGACGGTCTTTTGCTGTAAGGCGGTGTAACACTCGCTCCAGTTCATGTTTGTCGCGCTTGCCTTCCATGCGGCGTAACTCTGCATCAAAAGGTTCGAGCCTGCCACGCGGATTTTTAAGCCCTTCATGTCGTCCACGCTCTTTACGGCGCGTTTTGAATTGGTCAGCTGGCGGAAGCCGTTTTCTGCAATTCCGAAGCAGTGAACGCCCTTTTCTGCGAGGATTTTTTTGAGAAGTTCGCCCGCCTTTCCGTCGAATTTGCGGTCAACATCGGCGTAGTCCTTGTAGATGTACGGAAGCGAAACGACATTGAAACGGTCGTCGAACGCAGAATAAATAAGATTCGAGTGCATTGAAAGTTGGACGGGGCTTCCGCTGATGAGCGCGTTGATTCCGTCCTTTTGGTTTCCGTTGGTCAGCTGGTCAGAAAATCCATCGACGATGACGCGCACTTTTCCGCCGGTTGATTCTTTCATCAACGCGCCAAAATAGCGGCCGGCTTTTGCCCATGTGCATCTTTCGCCCGGCGAGCAGGCAAAATGCCAAGTCATTTCGTTCCAGTCTATTCCGTTCGCAGGGGCTGCGTCTTTTTTTGCGTCGTATTGCTCTGCGTCAAGACGCGCGATTTCGGTCATATTTGACACATCAGCTGATTTTGAAGATGCGACGGACTTTCTCGGAAAATAGGTGAAAATCACCAGCACCAAAAGGCACGAGGCGACCATCGGAATGACAGCGTGCGAAGTGTCTTTTAGCGTGACTCGGAGACCGTTTTTTAGTTTTACGCCGATTGCGACAAAGAGGTTTACGCCTACGGGAGGAGTGACCTGCCCGATTGCGAGGTTCACCGTGGTGAGGACGCCGAAGAAAATCGGGTCAATGCCGAGGTTCCGCGCGACAGGGTACATAATCGGAATGAAAATGTACATCGCAGAGTTTGCATCGAGGAAAAGCCCTGCGACCAAAAGAATCACATTCACGACCAAAAGGAAAATGTATTTATTCGCAGAAACGCTCGATAAAAGACCTTCCGCCGCGCTTGAAATGCCGAACAGCGTGCAGACATACGAAAAGAGCGTTGCCGACGCGATGATGAACATGATGCTTCCGGTCGTTTTTGCAGAATCGACAAAGATTTTTAAAAGGTCGCGCGGCTTTATTTCGCGGTAGACGAAGATTCCAACCAAAAGTCCGTAGACGGCTGCAACTGCTGCGGCTTCTGTCGGGGTGAAGATTCCGCCGTAAATGCCGCCCAAGATAATGACCGGCATCAATAGTCCCCAGAGCGCGTCCTTAAAGCTCGTCCATCGCTCTCGTGCGGGGGCTTTTTCCATCGTCGGCTGAATGTTCTTTTTACGCACTTCGAGCATGACGACAACGATTAAAGCCGCCCCAATCAAAATGCCCGGAAGAATTCCCGCCATAAAAAGCTTTCCAACATTGTCGCCGGTAATCGAAGCGTAGACGACGTAGGCGATGCTCGGCGGAATGACGATTGCGGTGGAACTTGCCGTCGCCATGAGTGCGGTTGCAAAGGGCGCGGAAAATCCCGCCTGAATCATCGCCGGAATCAAAACGATACCGAGCGCGGCAACCGTTGCAGGGCCTGAGCCTGAAATCGCTCCGAAGAAGACCGCCGTAATAACGCTTACGATTGCAATTCCGCCCCGCTTGTGACCGACAAGGCTGTTTACGAATTTGACGAGCCGCGTGGAAATGCCCGCCTTGACCATGATGTTCCCTGCGATGATGAAAAACGGAATTGCAAGCAAAAGGGTCTTTGAGATTCCAGAATACGTGTTCATCGCGACGACAGAAAGGCTTTGCCCTGACGCAAGAATTGCCGCAGTCGCTGACGCACCCAAGCAAATTGCGATTGGCACGTCGATTAGTAATAGAAGAAAAAAGACGACAAAAAGAATTGTTGTAATCATTTTTCGCCCCCTTCAGCGGTGTCCGCTCTGTGCGAAGACACAAAATCCGCCGTGTTTTCAATCAAATGAAGAACCAAAAAAACGCCCGCGATTGGAACGAACGCGCTAAAAATCCACTGAGGCCAGTGAAGAACGAACGTGTGAAGTCCCTGCGAATAATCCTGCCCAACTCGAACGGCTCCTTGATAAGTCAAAATTGCGCAATAAAGAATGCTCACAATATTCGCGGTGATTTTTTGCACAGCTCGCGAGCGACCTTTGAGTGAATCCGAAAAGAGCGAAAGCCCTATAAGCCCTCCGTCTTTACGACACGCGAGAGCCGCGCCAATCAGCGAGACAAGCACGAAAAGTGACACGACGAATTCGTCAACAAAAGCAAACGAATGATTGAACACGAAACGTCCGACGACATTCACGAAAATCAAAACGAGAATCGCGAGCATCGAGGCGACCATGACGGCATTTTCGCACACGGCGAGAGCCGACATCACTTTTTTGAAAGATTTCATAGGAACCTCATTTTTTTAGATGAAGTAAATCATACAACTTTGGGGATTTTTTGTCTAAAAGCTCGGAAGGAAAAAGGGGTGCGGGGGAAAAGGAAACTGTTTTGACGGTTGCCGCTTCCCCCGCATGAATCGTAAACTGCATGCCTTTTGAATCTGCAAGCTGAAATATGTCGGAAAAATCCTTTGTCGGAAACATAGCCTCTGCCCCAGCGAGATCAATGGCGCAAACCCCTTTCCCATAGTATTTTTCAGCCACATTCACGGTTTCGATATTCGCTTCTTTATTGTCAGTGCCCCTCATGCAGCAGAGTATGAGGTTTGCAGGAATCTTTGCGTCCTTCATTCCGTCGATAGCAGCTTTTACTGCCATTTCCTGAGTAAGCCCCTTTCCTGTTGAAAGCTGGGGCGCAAAGCGGATTTCCGCATACATGACTCCATCTTTTTCAAGTTCGGACAAAAGATTATGGACGGCAGTCCGTATACCGATTTCAGTCATAAGCAGGGAGCAGGGAAAATCAAACTTCTCAAGGAATTCATTGAGATCGCGGCAGTCATCTGATACCCGCATAAGCTTTTCTATCTCTTCATCCGCCATCGGTATCTCTATTCCCTGTAGGCGAGCCAGTTCCTTTGCGGATTCGATAGAAATCGCACCGTCAAGATGCAGATGAAGATCTGTAAGACAGGTGAGTGTGCCGCCCGAAAAAATTTGGAGCACAGAAGCTACATCTGCATCAAAGCTAGTTTTCATAAAAGCCCTCGCGTTTCAGCACTATTTTTTTACGATGCACCCGCTTACTCTGCTTTATAGCACCAGCCGGACAAACCAGCGAGCACAAGAGGCATCCTACGCACTTGCTTCCATTCAGAGAGACAGTCCTCGCCTCTTCATTGAAAGACAGTGCCTGATGTCCGCCGTCTCTACAGCTGATAAAACATCGTCCGCACCCCATGCACTTGTCTTTGTCAATAAGCGGAAAAACGATTGAGTCTCTTTCCATATCGTCATTGGAGACAACGGAAGCGGCGGCGGCTCCAATCAGCTGACTTACAGAGGTATACCCCCTTTGCGCCATATAGATTTTAAGACCGCTGACCAAATCATCGATTATTCGGTAGCCGAATTCCATAACCGCTGTTGTTACCTGAATACTGCCCGCGCCAAGAAGAATGAATTCCAGTGCATCTCTCCACGTTTCAACGCCGCCCATTCCGCTGATATGATGACTTTTCAAAGACCCGCACTGCGAAAGCTCCGAGATAAATCTGAGTGCAATCGGCTTTACCGCTGCCCCGGAGTATCCGCCCAACATGGACTTTCCATGCACCGCAGGCAAGGCAACAAGGGTATCTATATTGACTCCCGTAATGGATTTTATCGTATTGATAGCAGAAATTCCGTCTGCACCGCCGCGAATCGCCGCCATTGCCGGCACCGTCATGTCAGTGATGTTCGGAGTCATCTTTGCAAGTATGGGGAGACTGCTTCCCCGCCTTGTTGCCCTTGTATATCTTTCAACCGTTTCGGGATTCTGTCCCACATCGGAGCCGGTTCCCTTCAGCTCCATGTTGGGGCAAGAAAAGTTACATTCGATTACATCGGCTCCCGCCTCAGTGAGTTTTTTCGCAAGATACTCCCATTCCTCTTCATTGCGTCCCATAATCGACGCGATGATGACCTTAGTCGGGTAATTTTTCTTGAGTTCGCGGAAAACTTGCATATTCTCTTCTACGCTATGGTCAGAAAGCTGCTCTATATTCTTGAAGCCATAGAACTTCCCAGTGGATGACTTGACCGCAGAAAACCTCGGCGAAGCCTCATGAATGTCCATCATGCAGATTGTCTTGAACGAAACTCCAGCCCATCCCATTTCAAAAGCTCTGGCGCACATCTCATAATTGCTTGCAACTACCGATGAGGAAAGCACAAAGGGATTCTCCAGTCTGACACCGCAGATTTCCGTGGAGATGTCGACATTTTCCATTCCAGAGATGCCTTCCATTTTCGCTTTGTCCTTCAAAAGAGCATCGAAAATGTCTGCAATAGCCACTTTTTCAGGGCAGGCTGCCATCGCTTTTTCTACCGCTTCCCGTTTGTAATCATCCGGCAAAAGGCTTGCGGCAAGCTCCGCATTGTCGAAATAAAGTGCCCGTACTATCCGTGCAATATCCATACTTTTGCAGGCTTTGGAACAAGGTGCATTGTGACACAGATTACACTTTGACAGTTCTCTTCGGGTTTTGTAGTCCATACTCATTCCTCCGTGCGAATACTGACATTTATCGGCGACATTCCTTCTTGATAAAAGCCGGCCATATCCACATGGCAAAGAGAACCATGATAAAGCGAGCAATCAGATTTCCCCAGTGACCGCCAAAGGCCGCCACGATTGTTGCAGGAGCAAAGAATTCTTTCCAAGCGAACATAATTGCTGCCCCAGTACATGTCAAAAGCGGCAATAGCGGGGAAGAGACAGGAATCTCGTAGTGCATGTAATGCCTGTCTATGTAGCTTCCCAAAAGGAAGCCCGCGACTGCCCCGCAGGCTTTGAATGAATCGTTCATCATCTTCTGCGGATTGACAAGGAGCTTCCCGTCCACATAATCCATCGGATACGGCTTCAGCATGATGTAGGCAAGGGCTATGACAACAACGCCAAACCCCGCAAAGGTGAGTATATCTAAGATTTTGCCGTTTCCAGCTACCTTCTTTTGAACGATGCCGACTATCCATATAATAAGCACCGCTTCACAGAATCCTACGATTACATCCTGCGGCGTATGGACACCCAGAAAATTCCTTGAAAAACCGGTCAGCAGGATTAGAACGCCGCAAAGGACGGCAAGCCACCTTCGCTTGTCCTTCTGCCAGACGAATGTTGTTCCGTATGTGACCGTGGCGACCATCGTGTGCCCGCTTGGGAAAGAATATCCCGTGGCCGCCACCTTGGAGTCCCCTGCCGGTTCAATCAGGTCTGACCTAATCCAGGGACGGTATGCGCATACCGTCAGCTTGACAAGGCCGTTTACAAGCTCTCCGAGTCCCCATGTCGTTATGTAGCGGTATCCCCACTTCTTGTCAACGCCCCAGAAAATGACAAAGGGCAAGAACGGCATAATGTCCACCGCGAATTTGGAGAGCGCGTTGAAAAATTCATCGAACACTCCGCCTGTTGCGTTTCTCAGTTCCTGCAGCCATAAAAGATATTGAATATCCATAATTCCACCTCCTCGTATAAATATTCAGACTCCATCAGTATATGATTTTCTTAAGCATATTATTTGCTTTCTCTTTCAGCCTGTCTAGATGCTTCCCCTGTTATACATCTCCCATGCTGACCGCCAGAATGACGGAGCAGGAGATTATCAAACTGACCGCTGCCCAGCGCCTAAATCCGATTCTCTCTTTGAGGAGAATGCGGCAAAAGAACACGCCGAACACTGGCGAAATGCTGATAAGCGGAAAGGCGTAGAAAGGCTCTGCGGCAACAGCCTTCATGTATAAAAGCAAGCCAACAGTTTCCGATACCCCAGGAATAAGAGCGCGGAGATTTTCTTTGGCAAATGGATTATAGGCGCGACGGAGTTTTATACAAAGAATGATATATGGCACGACTCCCAAAAAGAAGGCATACAATACGCTCGTCAAAAAAAGGTAGTCGTCTTCGTTAACGCCTACTCCCGCATAAGAATCGAGCATCAGGCTGTCTCCCATGCTGATAAGCGAATCCAAAAAGGCGGCAAAAAGCGGAATGAGCAGGAATAATGCCCCGTAGTGCGGGTTGTCGCGTGTCTCGGAACTGTGCGCGAAAGAGGCTTCCTTGTGCTGAAAAATCGCTAAGAGGACAATGCCTAAAAAAATGCCCGTCGCGGCTATAAAGCGCACAAAAGTACCCACTTCGGAAAGTTTTGCGGTCTTTCCTGTCACCAAATAGAAAACTGCAAGAATCACAAACGTAAAGAAAAATGTCGTCTCTTCAAGAGCCGTGGCGACCGCGCCTTCCATAAAGCGGTAGGCAGCATTGTAAAAGAACATCGCAATCAGATAGCCACCCGTAATCAAAAGGACAGGCGGGTGCATCATCAAGAGCGATGCGAATGAACTTGGGCCATAATTGCCGGTTGCGGCACGAAAAATCGCAAACAATGCAAATGAAATGCCGGTTGGCACGATGATTTTGTACATGGCGAGTGTGTCGCCGTCGGGAGTGGCGTATTTTGTCGAAAAGTCACAGATGCCGTAAGAAATGGCGCACAAAAGCGCGTACGCAATCCACATCGTCTAATTTTCTCCTAAAAGCATATCGGTCGTAAGCGGTTCGGCTCCCGTATGCGACACCATGCGAGTAACCGCCTTGCAAAGCGCGTCGCAGAATGTTTTGACCGTTTCGTGCGCGTAGACGGCGGCATCGTACTCACAGTGCAGAAAAAACGCGCCCTCGTCACAGAGAAGTTGCACATCAAACGGCGTTTCAGGGGTCGTAGCCAAGGGGTGAGGATGCTCTTCAACAAAAAGCGGAAGCCCCGCAATCGTTTGGTCAACCATAAAGCCAAGGTCATAGTGGAAGGTCGGAAGAAAAGCATCGAGGTCTTTTTCGTACAGAGCGGAAAGCCCCGCAAAGTGAGCGGCTGCCTCTTTCCGCTGGAAAACAAGGAGCTGAATAGCTTTTTCAATCGGCAGGCTTTCGCTCATATCAAGATGGCACACCGGCTCTTCAATAAAGACCCCATGAATTCTGATGTTCTTTACAGTGCGTCCGCTCTGCACCAAAAGCGACCACGCATCTTTTTGCCCGGTCACTTTTGCTTGGGCTATGAGTGCGGCAAGCAAGAAAAACGCCTCAACATCGCCAAAATGGCTCTTTACGAGCGTTTCTGTTGCAAGCGGCACGTCCTTTTCAAAAATCTCTGTGCGGTGGACGCTTGGCTCGGAAGAAGCGACAAATCTTGGAAGCGCGTGGTGGGCAGGATTGAAAAGCGCAATTTTTTCTTCCCAATAGCGTCGGGAATCGGTCATGGCACTTTCTGTTTGTGCGTCCTCTTGTGCGCGTAGGTAGGCTTCAAATGAGTAGGGCGTGACTTTTTTCCCTTCGTAGTGGGCGGTAATGGACTTAAAGAGTAAAACGCCGAGCGTAAATCCGTCCACAATCGTGTGATGCAAGTTTGAAAACCAGTAGTTTTCTTTAGGTGTCTGGATTATGCCCACCACATATAGACGCTCGCCAATAAGGGTAAAGGGACGCACACAAGTCTCTTTGTAAGAGGCAAATTCCTCCTCCGACATTTTTAGAGGAACGATATGCTCCCGCTCGTCTGAAAAAATCTGCACCACTTCAAGCGTTTCAGGGTCGTACACAAAGCGGATATGATAGGCATCGTTTTCGCGGTAGGTCTGGTCAATCGACACACAAAGACGGTCAAAGTCAAAATTATGGTCGAGTAAAAAGAAATTCCCTATATTGAGCATTGTGCTTTTCGCGTCCAAAAGCTGGGTATCAAGCAGCCACCGCTGCATCGCGGTAAGTTTGAGAGGCTTCTTGTTTTCAGTGAGCTTGGTTAGAACGGAAAGTGGCTCGAAAAAACGCATGACTTCAAGCGCAGTTTGCACCTCGTGCGAAAGCCCGCAAAGCCTAAGGGAGCTGCCGCTATTTTCCAAAAGCCGCCTGAGCCGCAAGAGAGAACTCACGCCGGAAGCCGAAATCGTTTCGAGCGCAGAAAGGTCAAGGGTGAACTTTCCGCCCGGCTTGTTTTGCTGTACGACATCTTTAACCGCATTCTCAAACGGCGAGCAGTCGTTTTCTGATAGTGTTTCTACAGGAATCTGTGTATTTTTCATATTTCCTCCCCCATGCCTTGCACAAGGCTTTTTAGTGATTTTTCTATGTCCGAAATGAATGATTCTATGAAATCCCGTGAATACAGGTTTAAAAGAAAACTCATCTCAAGCGCAAATGAGTTTTCTTTTTCAAAGACTTGGAGCGAAAGTTTTGAAAAAAGCCCCGCCGCATCGTCTTCACCCTTGTTCTCGCCGATGGGAATCGGAGACTCCCAGTAACCTTCCTCGTCGTCTTCAAACCAGTTTGTCGGAACGCTCTTTCCGTTTAGAAAAAACTCCCTTTTCTTAGGCTGGAAGATGTATAAATAGTCGAAGAATTCCGGGTAGGTTTCTGTGAGCCAGTCGAGCGGCAAGACGGATTGGCTCATTCCCGCGACTAATTGATTTTGCAGGGAAAGGAACCACGACTTTAGTTTTTCATGGTCGCTAGTTCTGGTGTTTTCGGGGGCGGTTTCTACAGAGACTGGAAGACCCGT
>CAMOIE010000015.1 GCA_946615905.1 uncultured Treponema sp.
AAAAGCTAAAATATTGGTTGCGTAAACTGTCCAATAAAATGGGTTCAGTTCACTTCCGCAGTTCGGTAACCCTCATTCGTCCGCTCACGCTCCCGAACGGCTCCGCCGCTGCTCCAGTCTGTGCGCATTTTCTCTTTCATCTTTCAGTCCGCCTGCCTAGCGGGAGATTTTAATATCACACGGATTTGTTCGTGGCTAACGCCACTCACCTTTTTCTATAGAAAGCTCCAAATCCAAGAATGCTCTCTTCTTCTAAATGCACCGCACTCTTAAAAAGAGCGAAGACCGTTGGGTCTGAGCCAATCCGCGTGGCAACTTTTTTTTCATTTTTTTTCATTTTTCGTGATTTAACTTATTGACACTTTCGGCAGTTATCTGTTAATATTCCATTCGTCAGTTACATGGTGTCTGTAGCTCAGCGGTAGAGTTCCAGATTGTGGATCTGGCTGTCGTGGGTTCGAAACCCACCAGACACCCATCCGCTCTGCAAGACGGCAACCAGATGATATGCGTTCGTAGCTCAACTGGATAGAGCAATGGACTTCGAATCCGTAGGTTGCACGTTCGAGCCGTGTCGGACGCAGATAACTTGACAAAAAAAACAACGGGCGACTAGCTCAGCTGGTAGAGCAACAGACTCTTAATCTGTGGGTCCGGGGTTCGATCCCCCGGTCGCTCAAGAAACGGACGGAAGAATGTTTCACGCTGAAACAGCACACTTGCGAGAGTGGTGAAATTGGCATACACGCTAGACTTAGGATCTAGTGCTTCGGCGTAAGGGTTCAAGTCCCTTCTCTCGCAATTCCAATTTATTTCGTAAATCTTTTGGTATATTTCAAACCTTTGAAACAGAAAAGATAGCCTTACGGGATATTTTGAAAAAGTAAGTGAATTTCTTGTGTATGACGGATTGCGAGCGAATAAAATGAGCCGAGCAATCCGTTTGCATAAATATTTGCTTGCAAATATTTATGCGGGAATAGCTCAGTGGTAGAGCGCCACCTTGCCAAGGTGGATGTCGAGGGTCCAATTCCCTTTTCCCGCTCTAAGCCATATTTGTGGTTTTACGAAGTAAAAAGCAACTTCTAAAAAATGCGTGACGGAATCCGAGTGAGCGTAGCGAATCGAGGATTGCGTTGGCAAAATTTTTACGAAGTAAAAATTTTGCGGGAATAGCTCAGTGGTAGAGCGCCACCTTGCCAAGGTGGATGTCGAGGGTCCAATTCCCTTTTCCCGCTCTTCAACGGGCGATTTAGAGTAACTCTGAATCGCTTTTTTTTACTCAAAATTTGATTTTACTAATTCAAATAGAAAGAGGTCTCAAGTGAAAATCACCAAAGAAATCAAACAGCTCGAAAAATCAGCTGCTCAGTTGACCGTTACAATCGCTAAAAAAGATGTCGCAGAAAACTACACGGTAACACTCGGAAAATATGTCAAACAGGTTCAGCTCCCCGGCTTCCGCAAGGGACACGTTCCGGCTTCAGTTTTGGAGCGCAAATACGGCGAGCAGATTAAGATGGAAGCTGCCTCAGACCTTATCGACAAGGCTTTGAACGAAATCTTCGAGGACGAGAACGAAAAAGACAACCGTCCTCTTCCCTACGCACAGCCCCGCTTGGCTGGCGACAAAATGCCTGAATTCGACACATCAAAGGACTTCACATTCTCTGTGACTTATGACGTGTTCCCCAAAGTCAATGTGACAGACGTAAAGGGAGTCTCAATCAAAGAACTCCAGTGCGAAATCACTGACAAAGACCTTGAAGAAGAACTCAAGGGAATTCAGGAGCGCAACGCAGTCGTAATCGACAGAAAAGACGAAGACAAGGCAGAGAAAGACAACATCGCCACAATCAACATCGTTGAAATCGGTGATGATGGAAAAGAAATCGCCTCAACAAAACGCGACGGCTTTGTATTCACAATCGGCTCTGGCGAGAACACTTACGGAATCGATGACGACATCATCGGAATGAAAAAAGGCGACAAAAAAGAAGTCTCAAAGAAATACAAAAAAGACGACGCCAATCCCGACCACGCGGGAAAAACTGTAAAATACTCAGTAGAGCTCAAGGAGCTCAAGGCTCGTGATCTTCCAGCCCTCGATGACGACCTCGCTCAGGACGTGAACGAGAAATTCAAGACTCTTGACGACCTCAAGGCCGACATCAAGCGCAATCTTGAGAACCAGAAAAACCAGAAAATCAAGCAGGAAAAGTCAAACGAACTTCTCTCAGCCTTGATTGAAAAATATCCATTCGAGATTCCAGCTTCAATGCTCGAGGCTGAGCTTCAGGGACGCTGGCAGATGATGGCCCGCCAGTTCGGCACGACTCCAGAGGAATTGGACAGAATGGTCGGTGCTTCAGGACAGTCAAAAGAGGCCATGCTCAAAGAATGGACAGGCGACGCTGAGAAAATGCTCAAGAGCAGAATCATCGTTGACAACCTGATTACTTCACGCAACATCTCTGTGACTCCGGAAGAAATCGAAGACCAGTACAAGAAAATGGCCGATGACAACGGACTTACAGTCGAGGAAGTCAAAAAGCACTACGCAGATGCCCGCGCAAAGGAATATTTGATTGACGATACAAAAGAGCAGAAACTTTACGAAGAGCTCTACAAGGAAGTCAAAGTTTCAAAGGGTGACAAACTTTCATTCGAAGATTTGATGAAACGCCAGTAATCCTTGATAACGGCAAAATAGCGGAATGTTGCCCTTTTTTATGGACACATTCCGTTTTTTTTTAGTATCTTTGTAGTATAATATAAAGAAGAAAAAAATCCCGGGAGGATTTAAAAACAGATGAACGAGCAGATGAACAACAACATCCCCTTTGTAATTGAAAAAAGCGGAAACGGCGAGCGTTCCTACGACATATTTTCACGCCTGTTAAAAGACAGAATCATCTTCGTTGACGGCGAGATTAACGACTACAACGCAGATTTGGTTGTGGCCCAGATTCTTTTCCTAGAGTCCGAAAGCCCTGAAAAAGACATCTCGATGTACATCAATTCTCCCGGAGGTTCCGTGACGGCGGGACTGGCCATCTATGACACAATGCAGTACGTAAAGTGCGACATTCAGACAATCTGCATGGGTCAGGCGGCTTCGATGGGTGCGATTCTGCTCGCAGGCGGAACAAAAGGCAAGCGCATAGCCCTTCCCTCTTCCCGCGTCATGATTCACCAGCCGGCAGGCGGAGTTCAGGGACAGGAATCTGACATTGCTGTTCAGGCAAAAGAAATCCTGCGCCTGAAAAAACTCTCAATCGACTATCTTGCGGAGAAGACCGGTCACAAGGCGGAAGAAGTCGCAAAGGACATCGAGCGCGACTATTTTATGTCCGCAAAGGAAGCCCTCGACTATGGCATCATCGACAAAATCATGACCGCCCGTGGAAAAAACTAAGAAGGCATGATAAAAATTACATCCGTGTAATTTTTATCATGGGCAGTTGCGTTCTAAAGCCCACAACTGCTATCCGCCCCACGTTCGAAACTTCGTTACGAGTTCCATGGTGCGCGGCTGCCGCCGAGGCTTTATAAGGAGAATATAGATGAGATTTCGTAACGATGTAGAATATTGTTCATTTTGCGGAAAGCCGGCAGGTGAAGACAGAAGCCTTGTTGCCGCCCCTGGAAACAATATTTTTATCTGCGACAAGTGCATTGCAGTCTGCCAGTCAATCTTGGACCAGCAGCAGCACGCGGTCGCCCCGATTAATTTGAGCGAAGTGCCTACACCGAAAGACTTCAAAAAATACCTCGATGAATACGTAATCGGTCAGGATTATGCAAAAAAAGCCCTTTCTGTGGCAGTTTACAACCACTACAAGAGAATGTCTTCTTTCAAAAACGCCGAGAGCGATGTGAAAATCGAAAAATCAAACATTCTTTTGATGGGACCGACAGGAAGCGGAAAGACTCTGCTTGCAAAAACCCTGGCGGAAAAACTCAAGGTTCCATTCGCAATCGCTGACGCGACGACACTTACAGAAGCCGGCTACGTCGGTGAGGACGTTGAGAACGTCCTCTTGAAGCTGATTAACGCGGCTGACGGAAACATCCCGGCGGCGGAGAGAGGAATCATCTTTATCGATGAGATTGACAAGATTTCCCGCAAGAGCGAGAACACATCAATCACCCGCGATGTCTCAGGCGAAGGCGTTCAGCAGGCTTTGCTTAAAATCATCGAGGGCACAAAAGCATCCGTTCCCCCGCAGGGAGGCCGCAAGCATCCAAATCAGGAGATGATTGAAATCGACACTTCAAATATTCTCTTCATTTTGGGCGGAGCTTTCGTCGGACTGGACAAAATCATCGAGCAGAGAATCGCATCCCACTCAATGGGATTCGGATCAAATGTCGGACAGATGAACGAAGTTGACCGCATGGAACTGCTCAACAAATGCACCCCGGACGACCTTGTGAAGTTCGGAATCATTCCGGAGCTTATCGGCCGTATGCCAATCACAGTCGCCCTCAAAGAGCTTACCCGCGACGACCTTATCCGCATTCTCAAGGAGCCTAAAAACGCAATCACAAAGCAGATGCAGGCTTCATTCAAGATTGACGACATGGATTTGGACTTCAACGATGACGCGCTTGAGGAAATCGCAGACACAGCGATTAAGCAGAAGACAGGCGCGCGCGGCTTACGCTCAATCATCGAAAAGCTGCTGATGGACATGATGTATGAAGTTCCATCAATCAAGGGAAAGAAACACTTGACCGTCACCAAGGACATGGTTCAGCACAAGGTTGAAATCCAGCCAGAGACACTTCTTGTTGACCAAAAATCAGCGTAAGTTTTTTTACCCATAAAAAAAGGGCTGTCTAACTAATTAGACAGCCCTTTTTGCGTTTTAAATGCCTACTCCAAAGTCAAGAAGTTTTTGTATGCTTCGTAGGCCTGGGTCAAGTCCTCTTTTGAAGTGATTTCCCAAGGGGCGTGCATACTCAAAACCGCAACTCCGGCATCAAGAACGTTCATGCAGTATTTCGCGGCTAGGTAAGCGATTGTTCCGCCACCGCCCTGGTCTACGCGGCCAAGTTCGGCAAGCTGGTATTTTACGCCCGCTCCGTCCAAAAGCGCGCGGAGCTTTGCGATAAACTCAGGATTTGCGTCAGATGCGCCAGACTTTCCCCTGGAGCCTGTGTATTTGTTGAATACGATTCCGCCGCCGAGGTAAGAAGCGTTCTGGCTGTCAAAGAGGTCTCCGTTCATCGGATCAAAGGCCGCGTTGACATCGCTTGAGAGCATGTATGATGATGAAAGTGCGCGGCGCAAAGTCAAGTCAGAGTAACCTCCGTCCATTTTTGCGATTACCTCAGCCAAAGCGTTCTCAAAGAAGTGGCTTCCCATGCCGGTAGCACCGACAGAGCCGATTTCCTCCTTGTCGACACAGAGGCATACAGCCGTGCGTTTTCCACCCTTGTAGTCAAAAATAGCCTTGGCGGAAGTAAAGGCGCATGAGCGGTCGTCCTGTCCGTAGGCGAGGACAAGGGAGCGGTCAAAGCCCAAGTCACGGGCGCGGCCTGCAGGAACGACCTCAAGCTCTGCGGAAGTAAAGTCTTCCTCTGTGATTCCGTACTGGCTTTTCAAAAGGTCAAGGATTGCCTTCTTGGCCTTGTCCTTCTCCTTTTTCTCGCCGTCCTTTTTCTCGTCCTTTTTGGGCGGATTTTCTGAGCCGACAATCAAATCAAGGTTCTCGCCGGGAATAAAGTCAGCGGCATTTTCCTTCATCTGCTTCTGGGCAAGGTGGGGAAGAATGTCAGAAATGACGAAAACAGGGTCGCCGTCATTTTCGCCGATGTTGATTTTCACAGTCTCGCCGTTTTTAAGGCAGACAACGCCGTGAATCGCAAGCGGCAGAGTGACCCACTGGTATTTTTTGATTCCACCGTAGTAGTGGGTGTTCATGTAGACCAGGAATTCCTTTTCGTAAAGTGGATTTGACTTGATGTCAAGGCGGGGGGAATCTATGTGGGCGCCGAGAATGTTCATTCCCTTCTCAATCGGGTCAGAACCTGCGATAAAGAGGGCCACGGCCTTGTTCATGTGGGGAACGTAGATTTTATCCCCGGCCTTTATTGACTTTACGGAATTGACATCCTTGAATCCGCATTTTTCCGCAAGAGCGATGATTGATGAGGCACACTCACGCTCGGTCTTGCCGTTATCCAAAAAATTCTTGTATTCCTTTATAAGCTCTTCGTTCATAAAAATCTCCATTGAAAAGTATTTTAATGAAAAAAATCGCTTTGTTAAAGTAGAGGAGACCTATGATTTTACCCTAGTACTGGGCGTACATGAATACAGGATTTCCCGGAGAAAATGAAAGAGATAAAATCACCAGCAGGAGGGGAACATAATAAGCGGCCCACCTAACGGCAATATTCTTTTTTTGAATTGCGGCATACAAATCCGTCCCCCGCTCTTTTATAACGCTGGTTACAAAAACAATGATGCAGCCAACCGCTATCAAGACAAGCTGAGACTCGACATCACTGAAAGAACCGAAAATATCTTTTAGGTAAGCCTGCTCAAAAACAAGGGGATTATAAAAATCCGTAAAAGTCCGCTTCAAATACAAAAAAGATTTTGGAACGTCAACTATGCGGTCAAAATATCCGCCGATATTCACAATGAAGAAAGTCCGCAGAATCTGCCAGACCCGCCAGCCGAAAGACTTTGCATTGACGTGGAGTTGTCCGTTGATTTTCTCAAAAAGAGGCTTGAGCATGTCGCTGAAGGCTATCACAAGGCCGTTAAAGAGTCCCCAGAAAACAAAGTGAAGTTCAGGGCCGTGCCAAATTCCCACAAGAAGAAAGACGATTATATTCGCAATTCCCGCCGGCAAAGTCCGCGCAAGATGGTTGCCCAAATGCTTTGAACACCATTTTCCGAGATTCTGCATTGCACGGGTCAGGGCGAAAGGAAAGAAAACGTAATCTTTCATCCAAAGTCCAAGCGAAATATGCCATCTCCGCCAAAAGTCTCCCAAAGTGGTTGAAAAATATGGCTGACGGAAGTTTTGCTGCATGTCCAGCCCGAACATTTTCGCAACGCCCATAACCATGTCGATTCCGCCGGAAAAATCAGCATACTGGTAAATCGCATAGGCTAAAATTCCAAGGGCGATCAAGCAGCCGGGAATATTAGTGTAGTCATGGTCCAAAATTGCAGAAATCCGCTCGTAAAGCATGTCCGCAATGCAGTATTTTTTCATAGCCCCGAACAATAGGAGCAAGATTCCCTTTTTTATGTTCTCGAAGTCAAAAGAATGCCCAGTTTTCAACTGTGAGCCGAGTTTATCGTAGCGGTTAATCGGTCCCATGATAAGCTGGGGAAAAAATGAGATAAACATAAAATACCGGAGGAAATTCTTTTCGGCCTGATACTTTGAATTGTAGATGTCCATAAAATAGGCGACAGCTTGAAAAGTATAGAAGGAAATTCCCAGGGGTAGCAAAAGAGACCTGTTACCGGAAAAATAAAGAAAAGAAAGGTCAGCGGAAACTCTCGAATCGATAAAGGCGAAAATCGTGTTCCAGTATTTTAAATAGGCCAAAACCCCGACATTCACAAAGAGAACACCAGCAAGGACAAACCTCTTATGGGTCTTATTGCGGGCCTTTTCGATTTTGAAGTCCTCTTTTGAAAGGAGGGATTTTTTTGCCTTGAGCTTTTCGTTCATTCTAGAAACGAAAGCAGCTCCGGCAAAAGTGACGGCCGCAGTCAAAATGATGAAAAAGAAATTTGCAAACCCCGTAAAGGCATAGAAAACAATGTTTGCGGCCAACAGCAAAACCCATTGGTATTTTTTAGGTGCCTTGTAGTAGCAAAACAGAGAAATCAAAAGAAAGAAGAAAAAAGAATAGCTTTTTAACTGCATGAATTTTCCTTAAAGTGAAGAATAGTGTTCAGAAGTTTTAGTCTGCTGAATTCCGTCATAAAAACCGGTAATTATAAGGTTTCCAGACGTATTTTCAGGATACGAAATTTCATTCTGGCTAGTATTTTGTGCAAGCGTAGTAACTTTTCCGTCAATTTCAGCCTCAAAAGTCCATGTAATTTTTGAAAGGTCCCCGTGATTGAAAACCGGGGTTACCCGCATGGCCTTTTTGTTCAAGTCCGTAAGCATGACCCCGTAAATTTTTGAGGGCTGCGCATCGGTCTTTTCCTTAAAAGAAGAATAAAACAAGTCTTCAGATTTGATCTGACCATTTATCCACTGTGAGATTACCTTTGTAAATTTTGGAATTCCATTCAGATTCAAATGGTTGTCGTCCATAAAATCAGAATCCTCAAGAGAAAGATATTCAGGCTTGCAGAGTGAAAAATCATAAAAATCATAGCCCCGCTCTGCCAACATTGACTTTATAAACTGATGGTATTCGTCATAATTGCCCTTTTCAGTCAGGTAGTAGTCGCTCTGTGGATTTATATAAAAGGCCAGTGGAATCCCCTTTTTTTCGCAAAAATCAATAATCTTAAAGACTGTTTCCTTGTACTCAGGATGAATGAACTGGACAGGAATAGGACTTTCAACCTCAGAAGAATAAGAGCCTTTTTCTATAAAATCATGGCTAGAAAGGCAGCCTTTTGAAAAATAGTCGGCATCAGGGTCAAAAAATTCATAGCGGTAATAAGCACCTGTAATCTTGGAGATGAAAGTCTTGTAAACAGAGGCAGGATTTAAATTCAGCAGGCGGCCGTTTCCGATTGGCAGGAAGGAATTCAAATAGTATTTTGGCGAAGAACAATTGAGGTAGTAGCTAATTTTTATAGGAATATTCTCAATGTAGTCGGCAACAAGATAATCGCTCTTTGACGGGCTGTTTTCCCAAAACGAGGACTTTTCAACGACGGCAAAATCAAGCTCCACAAAAACTTTTTCCAAATCATAGAGGGATGCAGCTTCTTGAACCAAGGCGTAAGCTCCCCGAATTTTTTGAGATGGCGTTCCGGCGCAAAAGGTTCTTTTGCCGGTCAATTCATCGGCCATTTCCGGCAGGATTCCGTGGGAAACATGTGAAGCCCCACAAAAGAGAAGGTCTATGTTCTCCTGACTATGAAATTCATGCATCAAAACACGGGTATAGGCATTTGCGTCATCCCTGAAAACAAAGGCTGCGGCCACACATAAAACATAAAAAAGCAGTAAAAAAACAAAGATTTTCACGGGAAGGACAAGTTTTTTCTTCATACCTTACTTTAACTGAAATCCCCAAAATTGTACACAGGAGATTGGTTTTAACAGGACCGCAATCTTAAATGACCAGTCAGGAGTTGTTGATTTTATATGATTTTGACGCTATGCTAAAATATAGGATTTTTATGAAGTACACGATTCTTGATTATCTTGAGCAAACAACACAAAGGTTTCCGGAAAACACGGCCTTTGCTGATTTAAATTCAAAAGTTACATGGAAAGAATTTACACAAAAGGCAAAGGAATACTCAACGGTCATCGAAAAATACTATGAGGCCGGAAAACCCGTTGCATTCATGATGGAAAAATCAGTTTCAACATTGGAATGGTTCTTCGCCGCCCTTTATGCAGGCTGCTTCTACAGCTACTTTGACTCAACGTTCCCTGCCCCACGCCTCAACTCAATGGTCAAGACCCTGGACGTAAAGTACATAATCACGGAAGAAAAAAATCTCCCGAAATTTCAGGGAGCCCAGGCCATTGAAACAGCAAAGCCCCTTTTAGTCACTGACCTTGAAAAAGAGGTTTGCGAGTATTCAGACTCTAGACGAAAAAATATAATCGACTCTGACATCGTGTATGCCAATTTCACTTCCGGAACGACTGGAAATCCAAAGGCGGTCGTTGTAAACCACAAAAACGTAATAGACTTCATCTCCTGCTTTACTGAAATTTTTGAATTGGACGAACATACTATTTTGGCAAATCAGGCTCCATTTGACTTTGACGTTTCCGTAAAGGATATTTTTTCAGCGGTTTTTACGGGAGCGCAGGTTCATCTGGTTCCAAAGATGTACTTTTCATTTCCAACAAAACTCTTGGATTTTCTGGAGGAAAGAAAGGTCAACACGATTATCTGGGCTGTTTCCGCAGTCTGCATAATCTCTACGCTGGGCGGATTCAAATACAAGATTCCTTCCACGCTAAAAAAAATCATGTTCTCAGGAGAAGTAATGCCCATCAAACAGATGAAAATCTGGCAGGAAAATCTTCCTGACGCCCAATACATAAATCTTTACGGGCCGACTGAAATCACCTGCAACTGCTCCTACTACAAGATTCCCGGAAAAATCACCGATGACTGCACGGACATTCCGATTGGAATTCCTTTTCCCAACGAGAGGATTATCCTTTTGGACGATGATGGCAAGCAGGTTTTGAAAGCCGGAGAAGAAGGAGAGTTGTGCGTAAGCGGAACTTGCGTTGTTCCTGGATATTACAACAACAGGGAAAAGACGGACTCTGTTTTCGTGCAAAATCCACTTGAGGTCTCCCGCTTTGACCGCATCTACAAAACCGGGGACCTTGCAAAATACGATGAAAAGGGACTCTTGCATTACATAGGCCGCAAGGACACGCAAATCAAGCACATGGGGCACAGAATCGAGCTTGGAGAAATCGAGGGGGCAATCGAAAAAAATCCCGCAATAAGCCGGGCCTGCTGCATATTCTCCTCTAATAAAATCACGGCCTTTTACACTGGTAAAGAAACCGATAAAAAAGAATTGATTTCAGAACTGAAAATTTCCCTGCCGGTCTACATGGTTCCATCGGCATTCAAATTCATCGATGCCTTTCCGCTGACCAAAAACGGAAAAATCGACAAGAGGGCACTGGAGGCTAGCCTTGCAAAATAATTATTTTGAATTAGCAGACAAATTCGGCTCACCCTTTTATATCTTTGACAGCCAGACCGCAAAAAAAAGAGTCTCAGAAATAAAATCCCGCCTGAGCCAGAATGCAAGACTTTGCTATGCGGTGAAGGCAAACGCATTTTTGATTGACCTGGTAAAAGACGAGGACATCCTCTTTGAAGTCTGCTCGCCTGGTGAACTTTCAATTTGCGAAAGTGTCGGGCTTTCCCCGTCTAAAATCGTTTTTTCCGGCGTAATGAAAACGCCCTCCGATGTGGAAAGGGCATTTAAGCTAAGGGTCAACACAATCACGCTGGAATCCCCCCTGCACTGTAAATTTCTGCTGGAATGCGCTGGGAAATTTCCAGATCAAAATCAGGACGTAATCCTCCGCCTTACAAACGGAAACCAGTTCGGAATGACGCAAAAAGACCTGTATGACTGCGTAGAGGCAATCGCCGGCCACAAGAACATTCATATTCGGGGAATACATTTTTTTACAGGAACCCAAAAGTCATTGAAAAAAGTCACGGAGGAAGTTGCTTTTATTGAAGACTTTTGTGCCGCGCTGAAAGAAAAATTCAAGCTTGACTTTACCGACATTGAATACGGTCCCGGCCTCCCGTACAATTATTTTTCTGCAAATGAAAGCGAGGGTGAAAATTATTCTGCCCTTGAGGATTTTATCAGTCTCATCAAAGACTCCCAATTCTCTTATGTGATTGAAAGCGGTCGCTTTATAGCAGCCCCATGCGGAAAATATGTAAGCAAAATCGTCGATGTAAAAGACAGCAGCGAAGGAGAATTCTGCATAATCGATGGTGGAATAAATCATATAAACTATTTTGGCCAGATGATGGGAATGAAAATTCCCCCTATGGAACATTTAAGAGCTGAATGCAACAAAAATCTGCCTGACAGAGAAGTCTCATGCACAATCGCAGGTTCACTATGCACAACGGCGGACATAGTGGTGCGTAAAATTTCTTTGGGCAACCCGCAGGCGGGGGACCTGCTCGTATTCAATGACATCGGCGCCTATTCTGTTACAGAAAGCATGTACCTGTTTTTGAGTCACCCGCTGCCGGCTGTTTTGATTTCTGACGGAAATAAAATTCAGCAGGTCAGAGGTCACATAGAATCTTATGAATTAAATTACGGAAAAAATCCGGAGGAAAATTAAATGGACGAACTTATCGAAATCTTGAACGAAGTAAAACCTGATGTAGACTTTTCAGCAGAAAAGGGGCTAATTGACAATTCAGTTTTGGACTCCTTTGACATTGTTCAAATCGTAATGAAACTCAACGAGCATTATGACATTGAAATCGGGGCCCAGGACATAAACCCCGACAACTTCAATTCTGCCGAAAGCCTTTTGGCCCTGGTTGAAAAACTCCAGTAAGGGTTATTTTCCAGGACCAAGCACAAGCCGTCTCTGTTCTGCCGAGGCGGCTGTTTTTTTATACTGACGGATTCTTTTTTGCCCCTTAACCCGCTCCTTGACCATATTAATCAGGCGGTAGCTTGCCTTTACAAACCTCTTGATTATTCCTCCCGGAGCCGGGCGGGTCAAGTAGTCATAGTCATCGATATTAAGTCCCCGACGCTTGCAGGCATTGATATGGGTGTAAATATGCCACATCTGGGTTTTGTAAATGTTTTTGTTGAGAGAAACGGAATTCTTGTTGCGGCGGTAGTAATAAAGGGGCCTGTCCAAAAAGCAGACTTTACCAGTTTCCTCAAGGCGCAAATACAAGTCCTGGTCTGTTGAGCGGGGCATTATCGGGTCAAGTCCCTCGGTCTTGTCGTAGCAGGCCTTTTTCCAAGTGGCAAAGTGATTGATCATCCACGGGGTCTCAATATTATTCTTGAATTTTGCGACACGCTCTGGAGTCAGAGGAGCATCGATGTCGATTACCTTCATTTTCTCGTTGCAGATAAAACGGCGGGAACCAATCAAGGCAGCCTCAGGATGCTTCAACTGTTCGGCCACCATGACTTCAATCGCATCTGGGACAAGGGCATCATCCGGGTCAACGAAGGCACAGATTTCACCTGTAGCAAGCTCTGCCCCCCGCCGACGGGTGTAGCCCAGTTTTTTATTTGAGTCGTTCTTGTAAAGCTTAATTCGAGAATCCCTCTGGGCATAGGCTTTTATCATGTCGTAGGAAGAATCGGTCGAACAGTCATCCACTACGATTGCCTCCCAATTTTTATAGGTCTGGGCAAAAAGACTTTTAAAACAGTCATCTACAAATTCATGGCTGTTATAATTTGCCATAACTAATGAAACCAAAGGATTTTCGTTCATATATTTCTCCGTATCTCAGTTTTTTTTGACTTTTCTTAAGATTTTATCACAAATTCCGGTCAGACTGAAAATAAAAATCAGCCAGCCGATAATTGAAAGCAAGATTCCTAGGCGCAAATTCGGGGTGTGGTAAAGGAGCTTCACCTGGTGTCGACCTTTTTCAAGCGGCAGGCCCAAGAAAGCTGTATTCGTCTGGTACAAGGGCTGCTCAAGTCCATCAACGTAGGCTGTCCAGTTTTTTGAGTAAGGAATGGAGAAAGAGGCAATTCCGCCCTCAAAGGCATCGATTATACCGTAGACACAGTTTTCCCCGACAGAAATGTGGGAATTCCCGTTTTTGCCAATGGCTTTAATAGCTTCTTCCGTCTGAATCAAATTCTGCTCAACGATTTCAAAGCCATCAAAGACATAAGTTCCCTTCCAGTCAAAGGTGATTCTAATTCTCTCAAGCGGCTTTTTGTGAAAGCCAGAGTTGCAGATTGAATTCATTCTGAAAAGGTTTGAGATTTCGCGGGTTCTGTGGTAGTCGATTCGGTTGCCAAAATCTACAGCAAAGCCAACTCCCTCCTCAGGGTCTTCTGGATAGCGGATGTTTTTAAAACAGGCATAGGTCTCGCAGTCCGCGTCAGACTCAAAGAAGAAAGTCAGAGCAGCCCCCGCCTTCTTGACCTCAATTTTTCCGTCTTCAAAAGAAATCCCATCGTCTGCCTTAACGGTGTAATTCTTAACTTTGGTAAGGCCTTTTAGGCCGACTGACTTTTGCAGGTTGACCTTTCCATCATAATTTTGGATGGCAGCAGAATACAAGAGGGATTCCTGTTTTTCAAGAGGAGAATATCCTAAGAATTTGTCATAATCCTCGGTCTGTGTGTAGATGTATGCAAAGGGCAGGTTCGTTTTAAATGAATAGAACAAGTCTCCAGCCTTTTTGGGAGCATCGGGAGTCGGGACCGCGTTAAAAGGCTCCATTCCGGCCTCTTTTGCAAAGACTGAGCAATTAAAAAGCTTTTGAATCGAATAGCGGAAGTCAAAGCCACGGAAGGTCATGGCATAATTGTTGTAGATTCCAAGCTGGCTGTACAAGAGGGCAAGATTGCTGTTGTTTTCAGACCAATAGTTTGCAGTTCCGTAAACCTTGTCGTCCAAAATCAGGAGGTTTTGGTGGGGAATCTGAGACCAGTCAAGACGGGTAAAGTCGCCGTCACATTTAGCGCTTTCCGGAACCAAGTCCAAGTCGTCCAACATGGCAGAGTATGCCCCGGTCTTTTCCGCAGCCGTAAGGGAGTTGAGCTGCCAGGGGGAAAAACGCACCACCACTCCGACAAGGACACCGGCAAAAACCGCAGGAAGCATGATTTTTTTCATGAGGCCAGGTCTCTTTTTTATGATGACCAAGGCAATAATCAAAAAAACTGCCAGATAGGCATAGGCAAAAAGATAGTGGCTGCGGACTTTGGAGCTTACGACCGAAGCTGCCAAAATCATGGCGCATGGGACAAGAAGAATCAAAAATATATTTTTTTTGTCCTTTGCCTCCTCAAAAAACTGTGGGAGGGACTTAGTAAAGGCAAGGGTCAGGAAAAAGGCGATTGCGAACGACCACCGGTTGGTAATGTAGTTGAACCCGTTGAAAATGTGGCCGAAAACCGGGAAAGTCAAAAAGACTGCGCAGATTATACAGATTGTAAAAAGAACCTTTTCAAAGGAATCCTTCTTTTTGAGGAGGAAATATACGAAGACCGGGAGAACTGGAGCAGAAAATCCGAGGAAGGTATAGGAACCGGCCCTCGCGGAAGTAAGAAAATTACCGGCAAGCTCCACATAATACGAGAGCGGAAAAAAGAGGGGGACTGCATATTTTTCCCCGCCGCGGCCTGAGGCCAAAAAGCCAGAAATATTGGGAATGAAAAGGATGCAGGCCATCAAAGTACCACAAAGATATGCTGCGAAGGTCGTAAGGAAAAGGCGGAAAAAGTTTTTTGCATTCTTCTGGGATTTTTCCAAAAAGGCGAAGCGGGTAATTGCGTAAATGAAAACGAAAATCGTCTGAATGTAGAAAAAGTAAAAATTACTTACACATGTCACGAAGACAAAAAAAGTGAAGAAGAAGGGCTTTTTTCCATCAAAGATTTTCTCAAGTCCAAGGCAGAGCATAGGAAGGTAAATAAGGGTCATCATAAAGTATGGATGGCGGAATCCTATGGCAAGGGCATAGCCGCAAAAGGCGTAAACTATTGAGCCGCACAGGATAGACAGGTCATCAAAGGACTTGTAGCGGCAAAAAATTATGAAGGAGAGCCCTATCAAATAAAGGCGGGCAAAAATCAGGGCTTGATACAAAATGTCAGCGTGGTCTACCGGAACAAAGACTGATAGCAAAGTTATCGGTTCCCCAATCACATACCAGTGGAGGGTTGTAAAAATATCACCGCCGACACCCATCGTAAAATCCCACTGGGGAATCTGAAATGTATGGTCAATAAAAATCAAGTGCAAAAAATGCCTGAGGTATTTTCCGAAATAGGCAAGAGCCGTAATATGCTGCTCAAGGCCGTCCCCCATAAGAAGGGTCTTTTTTTGCAGAATGTAAAAAAAGGAAATAAAGAGTGAAACAAGGGCAAAAAGAATTGTGTAATTCAAATAAAGCGATTTTATTTTTCTGGATTTTAAAGACATAAATGCTTCCTGTAGAACTAATAAAAGACTTCTGATAATATACCATACAAACGAAATGAAAGACAACGAGACTACAAAACAAAACCTGATTAAAACCTGCATTCAATTCATCAAGTTCGGAATCGTCGGAGTCGGCAACACACTGATTTCCTACGTCACCTATACGCTTTTGGTTCTTGCAGGAGTCTATTATATCATAGCGAATATCATAGGCTTTATCGTAAGCACTTTGAATTCATTTTACTGGAACAACCGCTACGTTTTTACAAAAGAAAAAAATGAAAAAAGAAACATCTGGGCGGCCCTGGTAAAAACCTACATCTCATACGGCTTTACCGGGATAATTCTTGAGAACGTCCTCCTCTACCTCTTGGTGGACATAGCCGGGGTCTCGAAATTCTTGGCCCCGGTTGTGATTTTGCTGGCGACAGTTCCCCTGAATTTTTTGCTGAATAAATTCTGGTCATTCAGGGGAAAGAAAGAGTCAGCGCAAAAGCCCCAGCTTTCTAAAGACGAACAACATGACAAAGAGGGCGAGGCCGACAAGTGAGAGGCAAATGCCGATTTTGAAGTCAGGGTTGAAGTACCTAAGCTCTATGCTGTGGCTACCTTTTTCCAGGGGCAGGCCGGAATACATAATCTGGGTCCTGTACAAGTCGGCTTTCTTTCCGTCAACATACGCCTTCCAACCTTTTGAGTATGGCATTGAAAGAAAGAGAAATTTAGGACTTTCAAGCGAGATTTCCCCGCTGACGATATCTGGGCCGATTTTTACATTTTCAAGGCTTTCCGCCTTTAAGGTTGCAAGTTTCTCGTTGACATTTGCAAGAGGAAGGGCTTCCACCCTGATTTTCTTAAAGGAATAGTGGCCAGTTTTTTCAAAAGTCAAGTCAAATTCGTATTTTTTATTTTCAAGACGCCCCAAGTTAATTAGGCAAGAGTGATTAGACTTTATGTAGAACTGGGGAATTTCAAAATAACGGGAGAAATTTTCGCCCCCAAGCTGACCAGTCAAAGTCATAGAAGAACCATCGCTTCCCTTTCCATAGTACAAGTCCTCTATCACGACATAATTTTCCGCATCGGGAAGACCTGTAAATGAAATATGAATCTTCTGCTTTTTATCAGAAATTTTAAATGAAGACTCACCGGAAGACTTTATCGATGGGTCAAAAGAAAGGTCGGAATCAAGTTCTTGTGTGTCCAAGGACACTTTTTCCGCAGGGAAGGATTTTTCAAAATCACCATTTGCATCAGCCACCTCAAAGTCATTCAAGACAAAGGCAGAAAGAAAGACCTCCTGTTTTTGAGCAATCGGAAGCAGATCAAAATCTTCTTTTGAAATTCTCTTTGAGTAAGTAAAGGCAAATGGCATGGGCAAAGAATTTTTATAAAGTTCAAAAGCCTTTCCGTTAAATTCTCCCTTTGAGACTGGCTCAAAATTATAGGGCTGGAAGGAAATTGGATTTTCATAAATTCCGTACTTTACGGCCGCCAGAGAATCCAAGGCAATTCGACCATCGAAGTCTGAATTGTACTGCAAGCCGCTACCAAGGACACCGTTTTTATCAAGGAAATCCATGATGTAACCGTTATTCTCCGACCAATAGAAGGCAGTCCCCCGCTTATGCTTGAAGGTCGACATATTGGTTAAAAATCTACCGCGGGAATTGTAGCGGTAAAAGTCAGAGTCGGTTACAGTGTCAATCATGTTCTCGGCTGAGTTGAAAAAGGCCATTTTAGGATAGCCCCAGTCAAAGAATTTTTCCGAAAGATAGCCCCGCCCCCAGTCAGCATACTGGACACAGGCATTCAACCCAACGGTGACAAGGATCAGGGCCATAAGACTTGACTTTACGATTTTCTGGGAGAAATCCTTTTTGTTCAAAACAAACAGGATTACATTTGTCAAAAGAAGACATGCATAGGGAACGAAATATCCAGTCCTCAAATCCTCGTTAAAGGCTGATGCTGCAAAAACCATCAGGGCAAGGATTGAAGAGGAGCCAAGGGTCAAGACCATCTCCCTTCCGGTCATTTTTGTAATTTGTGGCAACATTTCAACGGCAAGCCAGCCGGCAATAAAGGCGCATACGAAGGACCAACGGTTCGTAACGTAGTTAAAGCCGTTGAAGATATGGCCTACAAGCGGGAAGCAGAGGAAAAGGATATAAATCACGGCGAAAACTTTTATCTGCCTCAAATTCTCAGACTTTCTGAAAATGGCAAGCAGGGCCATCGGGAGAAAAATCGGAGCAAAACCAAGGAAGGTATAGGAGGCGATATTTGCAGTTGAGATTGTCGCCAAAAATATTTTCACGTAATACAGGATTGGATAAAAAATTCCAACTGGGATATCAAGAGAAGACCTGTTGGTCGAAAAGAAGCCGGCGATATTCGGATAAAAGATAAAGGAGGCGCACAAAAGTCCTATCATGTAAAACAAGACTGTGGACAAAAAATATTTGGGTAAGTTTTTTGCGACTTGACCTTTAAAAATAAAGGAAAAGCGAACCAGGGCGTAGACAAAAATCAAAATGGTCAGAATGTAGAAGAAATAAAAATTGGTGATGGCGGCCAGCAGGACAAAAATCACAAAGGGAATGGGACTTTCGTCATGGAGGATTTTTTCAAGCCCTATGTACAAAAGTGGCAGATACATAAATAGATTCATAAAATATGAATGTTTTATGCAGACGTAAAAAGCGTAACCGCAAAAAATATACATTATTGCCCCGTGAACAAGATAGTCAGGTTTCAAGCCCATCTGCCTGCACCACAAAATAAAAAAGAGGCCGGAAAGATAAAGGCGGAGCAAAACTATGAAATGATAGAGAGCAACGGAATGCTCAGGCTTTACAAAAGCAGCAAGCAAAGTCACGGGGTCTCCGATTACATACCAGTGGAGGGTCGTCAGGATGTCAGCGCCAAGCCCGACCGTAAAATCCCACTGGGGAAAGGCCAATTTTCCGCCATCAAGAAATCCGCCAATTGCAGACCTGAGATAATTTCCCCAATAGGCAAGACAGGTCACGTATTCAGCGATGGAATCATAGGTCAAAAAAGTCTTTTTACGGATTACAAAAATTCCTAGGGAAAAAATGGCGGCAAGGGCAAAGGCAAGGGAATAAGGGCCCAGAACGTTCAAAAAAGAAGATTTTTTATTTTCCAGTTGACGCATAGAAATTCTCCAGATAACAGATAATCGAAAAATAGTGAAACAATGAAAGTATATACTTTTTAAGTGGCGTGTGCTATATTTTCAGCATGATTGAACAGGAAAACCTCGGTCTGACAAACAGACCTTTTGAGTCTGAATTTAAACAGGCATTTGACGCCTTCTTAAAAAAAGGCTGGTATATTTTAGGCAGCGAAGTTGCTGACTTTGAAAAAGAATTTGCCGCTTATGTCGGAACAAAATATTGCGTAGGAGTGGCCTCCTGCCTTGACGCACTCATAATTTCCTTGGAATGTCTCAAGCTTCCCAAAGGCAGCGATGTTCTGGTTCCGTCAAACACCTACATAGCCTCAATTCTGGCGATTGTAAAAGCTGGCCTTCACCCAGTTTTGGTAGAGCCGGATTTGGCGACATATAACATTTCCCCGGCAGACCTGAAAAAAAAGCTCACTCCCAACACAAAGGCAGTCCTGGTCGTCCACCTCTACGGAAAATCCTGCCAAATGGATGAAATCTGCACATTCTGCAAAGAGCATGGTCTCCGTCTTGTGGAAGACTGTGCCCAGTCACATGGAGCAAAATTCAAAGGAAAGATGACCGGCTCTTTCGGAGACTTCGGGGCTTTTTCCTTTTACCCGACAAAAAATCTCGGTGCCTTGGGCGATGCAGGGGCAATCTGCACGGACAACAAAGAACTCGCCGACATGGCAAGGGCCTATAGGAACTACGGGTCAGAAGTCAAATACCACAATAAATATCTTGGAATGAATTCCCGTCTGGACGAACTTCAGGCTTCATTTTTGAGAATCAAGCTCCGCCACATGGACGAAATTACAGAAAAAAAACGCCACTTCGCCGCCCTTTACCTCGATGGAATCGACAGCAGCAAATTCGTCCTTCCGGTCGTGACGGACGATTGCTTTGATGTTTTCCACCAGTTTGTAATCCGCTCTCCAAAACGCGATGAGCTTAAAAAGTATCTTTTGGAAAATGGCGTAAAAACAGAAATCCACTACCCGCTGGCTCCAAACAAGCAGGAAGCCATGAAGGGAATTCTCGACATCCAAGAGCCGACCCCGCTGGCGGAAGAAATCCACAACACGATTTTAAGCCTCCCCTGCTCATTCGGCTCCACGGAAGAAGAAATCAAACAGGTTATCGAAGTTCTGAACAGGTTCTAAAATGAAAATTTCAATTTGTATTCCGGTTTACAACGGAGCTGACACAATCGAAGAATTGATTGATGCAATCGACAAGGATTTTGCCGGCAAAGATTTTGAAGTCGTTATGGTAAATGACGGCAGCCGCGACAAGTCTGCCGAAGTCTGTATAAAACTGGCTCAAAAATACCCCTACATCCGCTTTGTAGACTTGCGCAAAAATTCTGGCGAGCACAACGCAGTGATGTGCGCATTGAACTACTGCACGGGTGACTGCGCCGCAATAATTGACGATGACCTGCAGAATCCTCCGCTTGAAATTCTCAAACTCACTGATGAAATCGAAAAGGGCTATGACGTGGTTTTTGCAAAATACCATGTAAAAAAGCATAGTCTTTTCAGAAATTTCGGCAGTAAGGTGAACGACATTTTCGCGACATGGCTGCTCGAAAAGCCGAAAAACCTTTACCTCTGCTCATTCAAGGCAATAAGTCGGCCGGTAATCGATGAAATCATAAAATACAAGGGGCCATTTCCCTATGTGGATGGCTTGATTCTCCGGGTCACAAGGAATCTGACATCAGTCTATGTCGACCACAAGGCAAGGACAGCTGGAAAGTCAAACTACAACCTGTCAAGACTTCTTCAACTTTGGCTTACGATGTTCGTGAATTTTTCAATCAAGCCCATGCGGGTCATGATGATGATTGGCTTGATTTCAATGGCTGTCGCCTTCGGTTCAGGAGTATACTTTGCCGTGGACAAAATCCTCCATCCGTCAATTCAGGCGGGCTGGACTTCAATCGTAGTGCTGATTCTATTTTTCGGCGGATTGCAAACCTTATTTACAGGGCTGATTGGAGAATACGTGGGAAAGAACTATCTTGACCAAAACGGCACCCCGCAGTGGACGGTCAAAAAGACATACAACTGCGGAGAGGACAAAACGAACTAATTGTTATAAGGCTTGTCGATATAGTCGTTGGCGTCATAATACTGAGAGGCAAGCACCAGAAGAACTGCGTCTTTTGAGAATTCTTCCATCGTGTGCCAGTCTTCAGGCTCTAAGACAAGACACTTGTTCGGCGAGTCCAAAAGGACAGATGATTTTTTAGACCCATCATTCAAGTTGATCCTGCATGAACCAGCAACGCAAATCAAGGCCTGGACATTAGTCTTGTGCCTGTGGCCACCGCGTACAGAACCTTCTGCGACATTGTAAATGTAGTAAACACGTTTGACCTCAAAAGGAAGAACGCGCTCAATAATAGTCAGCGCCCCCCTTTCATCTTTGGCAGTCGGCAAATTAATAATCTGTGACATAAAAATCTCCTAATTCTTAGATATTTCCTCAGCCGTTACAGTGCTTCAAAGCCCTCACCTGAGCATTCTCCACATCCCGGTTAGGGGAAAGATGAAAGATATTTGCAGATGAATCATTGAATTCTGAATTCAACTCATCAATTAAAACTTTTCCAGGATGAAACAGGAGTTCCAGCCTTTCATTTTTTTTATCAGAAATAGTCTTCAAATCTTCATAAATCTCAGCTACCCTACCATCCATACGACCACTCATCAGAACACCGCAGAGGGAACCTTGCGCTAAATTTAATTTTCGAAATTTTCTGACCAAACGGCCACCGTAAAAATTTAAAATCATATACTTTATGAAATTTACTGGACGACATGAGAAAAGAACATCAGGATGCTTCAAATAGGCAGAAATATGTTCACTGGAATTACGGATAAATGAAATATTGTACTTTCCACTTTTTACTACATCATAAAGAGCATCCTGAACTACAGGAATCAGATGTGTATGCTCATGAGTATCAAGTCGGATTCCGTCTGATTGAAGTCCAGACTGAACAACCTTATCAATTTGCATGCAGATTTCAGTCCTCAGTTGGCACCGAATTTTTCCTCGTAAAAAAGGAATATAAGAGCAGACAAAAAGTTTTACCCAGGAAATATTAAACAGACCGTCTTCATCTACAAGTTTTGACACACCATCCTTTGGAGAAAGAGCGTATCCCTCCATGAAATTCAAATGGACGGTAAGCAAAACCGGATGTAAAAATTTTGCGACATTTTCTTTGTAAAGTTGCACAGCTTTTTCATAGCAGGACATATTTGGAATCACGCTCATACTGTCCAAAAGACCTGCCATACAAAGGCCTAGCATCTCTTCTGAGGCATTCATCGATATCGCATAATCATCAGCATGAACATCAATCATCGACTTTTTCCCCAGTTTTTTCATTATGGGAAATTTTCTCCCGGATTACATACAGAGGCCGATCCATGACTTCAACCTGAATCTGCCCAATATAGATTGCCAAAAGACCTATTGAGACAAGGATTATTCCCAATACCAAAGTATTAGTAACAATTACAAAAGAAATAGAACTGAAATAATCGCTATGCAAACAGTATGTAGCTACAGTCATAACACAAAGAAGTCCAAAAGAAAAAACAGAAAGAAGAACTCCAAGATAAGCAAAGAGCTTGAGCGGGAACAGAGAATTTCCGACCATCGTATTGACAGCTAGGCTCAACAATTTTTTAAATGAATATGTAGCTTCTCCATTAGCTCTTGCAGGCGCGACAAAATCAATATATTCAGTCTTAAAGCCCAACCATTCTATAAGCCCCCGGAACATTCTTTTGTGCTCGGAGAAACGGACAATCTCATTTATAACCTTTCTGTCTATCAACTTGAAATCTGTTGCATTCGGCGTAATTCTGACGTGTCCATAGTGATTTATGATATAGTAAAAAAATCTTGAGCCCAAATCTTTTATAAAAGATTTCTTTTCCGTAAAAATCCGCTTACTGGCTACAACTTCAGCTCCGTTTTCCCACTTTTTAACAAATTCTGGAATCAATGCCGGCGGATGCTGCAAGTCCGCATCTAAAAATATTGCGGCATCCCCAGTGCAGACCTCGGCACCGGCAGATAGGGCAATTTCCTTACCGAAGTTTCTGCTGAAGTCCACAGAAACAATGCGACTATCTATTTCAGCCAACTTTTTCAACTCGGTCCATGAATCATCTTTACTGCCATCATTCACAAATACAAATTCAAATTCGTAATTAGTCAAAATTTTGGCAACATCGCACAAAGCGTTATACATCAGAGGAACATTTGCCATTTCATTAAAAACAGGAACAATAGTTGATATTTTTTTCATACTCGATAATTGCTACCTAACTAATAAAGATAAAGTTACAGATTATTATGGCTTATAAGTAAATAAAAGTCGATATTTCACAAGATTTTTTTATGCTTTTCAATTTCCAAATATCCCCCTTCCCCTTTTCTTGCCCCAAACTCCCTGCACTGATATAATATCTGCACAAAAAAACATGGAGACTTCAATGCTGGTTCGTCTGAAAAAAAGGATATTCAACAAAATCCACTCAGTTTTCAACCCGACTGAGGTCGTGGAAAATTTTCTGGAGAAGAACTTCGGGGGCATAATAAAAAAATATCAGGTTCTTACTCCTGAATTCTGTCCCACCGAAGCGTCATCCGGCAAAATCTGGATTTTCTGGTGGCAGGGAGAAGAGTCTGCCCCGGAACTGATAAAAAAATGCCTTGCTTCCGCCCGCAAGAACTCAAACGGACATGAAGTCATTGTTCTCACAGAAAAAAACATAAAAAACTACTGTCAGATTCCCCAGTACATCTATGAAAAAGTCTCATCCGGCAAAATCACCCTGACCCATTTTTCTGACATAATCCGCATGGAAGTGCTTTCTTCAAAAGGTGGACTTTGGCTGGACGCGACCGTTTATATCACAAGGCCAATCTGCGAAGATTGGTTCACCATGCCATACAAAACAGTCCGCTACTTCCAGAGCAAGAGCGACATAGTTCGAGGCCGGTGGACAGGCTTCATTCAGTCGGCCCTGCCCGGCTCCCCGGTTCAGTCATTTTGCAGGGACATTTTTTACTCCTACTGGGAAAAATTCGACACTCTAATCGACTATTTTTTGATTGACTACGTAATGCTTGCCGGATGGAATAAAATTCAAATTTTCAAAAGACTGGTGAATTCGGTTCCGCAGAATAACGAAGAGATAAAGCTTCTCGATGAATCAATGAATTTACCAGCAAGCGATGAGGACTACGAAAAGATTCTTTCTTCCGCAGAATTCTTCAAGCTGAACCGCAAGAGAAAATACAAAAGCGAGGCGGACGGCAAGAAGACCGTCTACGCCATCTTTATGGAAAGGGGTTAAATCTTGGTCCTATAGAATTTCAAGACGACTTTTGCAAATGTATTCAAAATCTTGAAGAGAAATTTTGAATTCTCGTATGAATCGCGCAAAAGCTTCCATGCCGGAGTGCGGGAAAGTCCGACAGAATAAAAATCCGTGTTCAAGTCAAAAACATCATGGAAAGCAGCCTTTGGATTTTCAAGAATTCTGTCTAGTTCCGGGTGGCTTTCATCCAAAACTGACTTCATGATTTCCTTTTTTGCCAGGTCATGGGCATACATTTTCGGGCTAGTAAAAAGGTGCAGGACTTTTGCATCGTGAATATATTGGGCACACTTGCAGTTGCGGTTAATCTGACAGTTCCACACGCCAGAAATTTCAGTGATTGCCCCCTGCAAGCGGTAGTTGGCCTCGTTCAATGAAGTCTGGTCGAATACAGTTCCGTTGGTCTTTTCCCGGCTCTCGTTCCAAAGCTGGTGCCAAAGAGTAAAAAGAGCCTCTGACTTTTCTCCACCGATGACGCTCATAAAACCGCCGTTAAAATACCTGTCATTCCACCCCTGGTGCCAACCCATGGCCTTGGCATTTCCCTCAAGAAAGTCCTTGCTGGGATTTTCCGAAATAGTCATGTGGCGGGCAAGAACCATTCCAACGTCATAATTTCTAGGCATCGACTCCAAGGATTCCGTAATCACAGTGTCGCAGTCAATGTAGACAAAATCCTTTGGCAGGTGCTTGTTCATCGAAGTCTTTATAAAGCGGGAACGGTCGCGGTTGTTGAAATGCTCTGGAACATCAACAACGACATAATTCACATTGAATTTATCGAGCAAGGTCCTCTTTCCTGTGAAGGTATTTTTTGTGTCCTTGTCGCAGAGAATATAGACGGAAGCCTCAGGCATCACACGGCGCAAAGACAAAACTGAAATTGCAGTCTGCTCGTAAAAAGTATCGTTTTCTGTTGAAGTCAAAATATAGGCGATATTCATGAAAAAAATTATATATCCTTTCAAAATATGGGGCAAGGCAGAAAATGAGTTTGACAGGCGGTAAAGTGTCTGCTAATCTTTCCTCATGGAAAAACTCCCCAACAAGCACCTTGACGTTGACTTAATCGCATTTGACCTCGATGACACGCTTTTGACAAAGGACCTGACAATTTCGCCAAAAACGATAGCGGCCCTCCGCAAAGCCGCAGAAAAAGGCATTTACGTTGTTCTGGCATCAGGCCGGGCCGGTGACGGGATTCTTCCATTTGTCCGGGAACTTGACATAGCCGGAAAGGAAGCCGGAAGATTCGTAATCGCATTCAACGGGGCGGAAGTCTTTGACATGCACAAAAGAATCTCGATTTACAAGAGGCAGGTCGAACAGGAAATCATCGATTTTGTCTATGACGAGGGAAAAAAGCGGGGGATTCCATCCCAGGTCTACGACTCCTCGACGATTTACGCCTCTGAGGACAACAAGTGGACCCGCCGTGACGCGGAGCTTTGCGGACTAAAACTCCAGATTGTCCCGGATTTTAAGAATTTCGTGCGAAAAATGGCCTGCCCGAAAATGCTTGTTCCCGCAGACCCGGAAAAAGTCCAGGTATTCCAAGGCTTTTTATGCGAAAAACTCGGAAGCAAGGCAGACATTTTTATATCAAAGCCCTTTTTTCTTGAAATCATGCCGCCGGACTGCGGCAAGGGTCAGGCTGTCAACTGGCTGGCCGGGGAGCTTCATGTCAAAAACACGATGGCTTTCGGAGACTCGATGAACGATGAGTCAATGATAAGGCTTGCCACATACGGGGTGGCAATGACAAACGGCCGGGAAGAAATCAAAAATCAGGCGGATTTCGTCACTCGCTTTTCAAACAACGAGGAGGGAATCGCGGACTTTTTGGAAAACTGGGTTCTATAGCATAAAGGCTACAGGCTAAAAGGGCAGTTCTCCTGAAAAAATTTCCTTCTTATTGGAAATTCCAGAGCCTTTCAAAAGACTTCTTCCACCGAATTCTGGAATCACCTCAATTTTCTGGTCGAATTCTTTTATAACCGCATCGACATGGGTGATGATTCCAAGCATTTTTCCAGAATCTTGTAGCTGCTTCAATGCGTTCACGGCCTCCGTTAAAGGTGCCCCGCTCAAAGTTCCGAATCCCTCGTCCAAAAAGATGGAGTCAACCCGAACGTTCTGGCTGGCGATTTCTGCGATTCCGAGGGCAAGAGAAAGGCTGATTATGAATTTCTCTCCGCCTGACATATTTGACACAGGCCTGTCTTCCGAAGGATCGTCAAAATTCACATCGTGAATCAAAAAGTCAACAGACTTTTCCTTTTGGACAAAGGTGTACTTGCCGGAAATTCCTTTTAAATATTTGTTGGCCTTGCTCAAAAGTCTCTTGAAGGCAAGACTTTGGACAAAGACTTCAAAGTCAGACCCGTTTTTCACACCGACAAATTCCTGCATCTGCTGCCAGTCCTCGTTTTCAGCCCTGGCCTGCTCATATTTTTCTTTTAGCTGGGCAAAACATTTCCCCTGCTCCTCGTTCTGCTCTAGTTTTTGACTTATTGCCCCGATTTGCTGCAGTAGAGAATCAGACTCCTCCTGACTTTTTCTTTTCTCTTCCTCAAGTTCGCCCTTGGTCAAATCCGTCTTTTTTTGTTCAATCAAGGATTTTTCACGGGCTTCTTCCTTCTCAAGAGAGGATTTTGTTTTTGCATCAAGATTTTGAAGTCTTTCTTTCTCCTCCTGCAAAAGACGGTATCTGTCTTCTTCCATGCTGGCGGCCAAAAATTCCTCTTCGTCCAAAAAAGAATTTTCCTTCAAAAGCGAATTGAATTTCTCAACGGCGGCGGAAGTCTGGCTTTCCAAAGTCTGAATGCGGTCCTCTAGCTCTTTTTTCCTCGCCTTGATTCCCGCAAGGCTCTGGGCCAGACCCTCTTCGTCAGCCTGGGCCTTTTCAAAAAGCCCCCGCAACGCCGACTCTTCATCTGTAAGGCGCTTTTCCTCCGCATCAGGATTTTTGGAGGCAAAGATTTTTTCCCGCTGCCGCAAAAGATTCTCAAGCTCCGAAGAATCGGCGTCAGATTCAGACTGGGCGGCGGAAAGATTTTTTTTCAAATCCTCAAAGTCAATCGAAGAGAGGGAGCTTTTTAGCCCTGTCAAATCTTTTTCACTTTGGGAGATTTTTTCCTGCCGGTTCGCAAAAGCCGACTTCAAGTCAGAAAGGGCTTTCTCAATCCGGGGCAAAAGCTGCAAGTCAACAGACGTGATGTCCAATACTGACTTCCACGGGGACAAAAGCTCCAAAAGAGACTTTTTAATGGCAGAAACTTCACTTTCAAAGGAGGCAAGATTTTTTTGCCCGGACGAAATCCTCTCCCCTGCGGCAGAAATATCTTTTTCAGTTTCATTAAGAGAATCTTTCAAATCCTCGATTTTTTTTGAGAGGCTGGCAGCCCGCAAGGCCAGGTCAAGGTCATTTGTGTCAGACAGATTAGCAGAGACATCCGCCGACTGACAGTCACCCGGACTTTCAGCCCAAGGATGTTCGACAGAGCCGCAGACCGGGCAATTTTTCCCCTTCTGCAAGTCCTTCCTAAGCAGGCGGGAAATTCCTGAGTAGTTGTCCGTTACAAGTTTTTTAAGGCTGGACTCGCTTTCCTCAAGCTCCGACTGTATTCCAGCTTTTTTTTGGAGGAGAGCAGATTTTTCATTATCAAGGCGGGAAAGCTCTTTTTTACAAGCAGTGATTTTCTCCTCATTCTGCCGCAGCCCCTCTGTTTTTGCGGGCAAGGCTGGAATCACCGAGGTCAGTCCTTCATCCGACTCGTGATTTTTGCAATACTCAGCCGCCTCTGAAAGATTTTTTTCAGTCAGGCTGATTTTTTCTTTTAAGCTCTCCGCGCTCTCAAGGGATTTTTTTAGTTTTTCCTCCGCAAGATTTTTTTCCGCCAGGGATTTTGAGGCTTTTTCCTTTTGTGAGGCAATCTGCAAGTCCAAGGCACGGACAGTCTTAAAAAGTTCCCTTGAGTCATTTAAAAGCGCGGACTTTTCCAAAAGATTTTTCTGCGCCAGAGAGGATTTTTCCTTTGCCACAAGATACTTTTCTTCAGTCTTGGTAAGCTGGGCGGAAGATTCTGCAAGGCGTTTTTTGGAGTCCTCAGATTGACTGCGAAGGCTTTTTAACTCAGCCCAGGCCGGAGAGCAGTTTTTTGCCAAGGCCGCCTTCTCAAGAAGATTTTTTTTAGGCAGGAATTCTTCCATCGATTTTTCAAAGGTCCGGCGGGCATTCTGGGCCTCTTCCCGATTTTTTTTAGCCTCGTCGCACTGGTCAAGCCAGGAAATTTTATCAGCCAGAGCCGCAATTTCTTCTGAGAGGCTTTTGGCTTTTTTTTCGGCAAGAGATTTTTCCTCACTTAATTTGGAAATCTGCTCAGGCGACAAAAGAAGCTGGGCCTGTGCCTGATAGAGATTTTTCACCTCGCGGAATTTTCTCTCGGTCTCGCTGGCCTTCTCCCCGACAGCCGCCCCGATCGCCTTGTATTTTTCGGTTCCGCTCAGTTTTGCAAGGATTGCGGCCCTGTCCCGCTCGTCCCCCTCGATGAATGAGTTGAATTCCCCCTGGGCGAGCATAATCGACCGGCAGAACTGGTTGTAGTCAAGCTGGACGATTTTAGAAGTGTTCTCGGCAAGCTCTTTGGTGCGACCTGTAAAAATGGTCTGGCCGGTCCGCAAATTTTTTATCGAGCATTCAGTCTCCTGCAAGGCACCACGGCTGTTGCCCCTAGCCTTTCTGTGGTTGAATTCGGAGGAGAAGCGTCCGTTTTTACATTCGTACGTCACCCTAGCCATGCAAAAAGCCGTGTGGCGGGACATTATCTCGTCAGTCGACTTGGAGAGGATTTTTTGGCGGGGAGTCTTTCCGTACAGGGCAAGTGTTATCGCGTCAAGGATTGTCGTCTTTCCGGCTCCGGTCTGGCCGCAGATCACAAAAAGGTCGTGGTTTCTTTTGTAGTCCGGGTGGGTAAAGTCGATTTTCCAGTAGCCCTTAAGTGAATTGAGGTTTTCTATTTCGATTGTGTTTATTCTCATTTTGATAGCTCCGCGGAAAGCTGCTTAAAAAGCGGCAGGAATTTTTCAAGCGTGTCATTTTTGATTTTTTCGCTTTCCTCCTCGCCCGCCCCTTCCGGGATTTTAAGCTTTGAGATAATCAGGCTTTTGAAAATCTCCTCCTCGCTGAAGGATTTCAATTCGTCCATGTCCATATCATAAAAGTCAGATGTCATAATCGCCTTGGAGTCCTGAACCTTCCATGAGACGACCGCAGTATTCTCTGGAAGTTTTGACAGGCAGTCCTCAAGCTCCTCCCGGATGTCAAGGGAACTTTCGTGGACATAATAAAGTTCTATATATGTGTTTTTTTCTGGAGGATTCTTGATGATTTTTTCCAGCTCCTTTTTGATGGAGGCCGAATTTCCGCAGATTCTTTTGAATTCAAAAAAAGACGGGACAGGGATTTTCTCAACTGACTTCTCCCCAGGATTCTCATCAGAAAAATCGACGGCAAGGACGCAGCGGGGAATCTTAGCCTCGTCAAAGCCAAGCACGAATGGAGAGCCAGAATATCTTATAGAAGGATTTTTTGCCACCATCGAGCAGTAATGGATATGCCCCAGGGCAACATAGTCAAAATTCTCAGGGAAAACTCCCGCGTGAACAGAGCCAAGATTTCCCACGACATCGATTAACTTTGTCCCGTCGTCAGCCTTTTTTTCATCGGCAAGTCCGATTTGCCTCCCCTCCAAGTCAGCGGCGTAAAGGTGGCCGGTCGCAATCAGGGGGATTTTCCTGCCGGCGCGGATTTTTTCCGCCGCCGCGCAGACTTTAGAGTACAAGGCTCCGTAAGCGGAATCAGAGAATTTTCCTGGCTCGACCGGGGAGTCAAAATAATCGCGAAGCTCTATCTCCCGCATAAAAGGAACGGCAGCGCAAACTGCAAAAGCCTTTCCTTCCGCATCGAACAATTCAAAAACAAAGTCCTCAGTCCGCAAGTCAGAGGCGGAGCCGACCACGTGGACGTTCAAGGCCGCAAGGATTTCCTTTTCGCTGTCCAGCAAGGCCCCGGAATCATGGTTTCCGCCCGTAATCACGACATTTTTGCAGCAAGTCCCGGCAAGGGAAGCCAAAAAACGGCAGTAAAGACGGCGGGCCTCGACTGGGGGATTCACAGTGTCAAAAATGTCCCCGGCGACAATCAAAGCCTCCGCCCCCTGACTTTCTATGCAGGATTTGAGCCAGTCCAAAAATGAGGCGGCCTCCGAAAGCCGGTTGATTTCGTGCATTTTGTTTCCCAAATGCCAGTCTGCGGTGTGAATTATTTTCATAGGATAAATATAACAAAAAAATCAAAAAAAGAAATTGATTGGGGGCAAAAAAAAGAGCAGGCTCCTAAAAAAGAAACCTGCTCTCAAAGTCGGGCTTACCGAATTCGAATCGGTGACCTCTTGCCCCCCAGACAAGCACGCTAACCAGCTGCGCTAAAGCCCGATTTGTAACGGAAAGCATGGTATTACAAAATCACCTGCTTGTCAACTGTAAAAGTCAGTAAAAAACTGCAAACTTTCAAAACTTACAAAAAGGCGAAATTACCTTTCTAAACAACAGCAATCTTTCAGACAAAAACAACCTTTTAATTGACCCTGCGGAAATAATTCAATATACTTGCGTAAAGGTTCAACTTCTTAAACCATTAAACAAACATTGAAAAGGAGAATGCAATGCTAAAAAAAATGCTGAAATTTTCCTGGCCGGTAATCATCATTTCAGTTTTGATTTCCGCCTTTTTCGCATTTCAGCTGCGCAAGGCTGTAATTGAGAACACCTCCCGCACTTACATGCCTAAGGACGGAGAATCCTTCATCACACTGATTAACACCGAAGACACATTCGGCTCCATGCTTAGCCTAGGAGTCGCCCTTGAGACTCCAGACAAAACAATTCTTACCCCTGAATACATTTCAATCATCCAGCGCATTACAGACGCTATCCAGACACCAGAAAACGATGATGACCCCCTCCAGTTCGTTGAGTCTGTTGACTCCCTGACTTCCGTTGACTTCGTTTACGGACAGTCCGGCTCCATGACAGCAGAACCCCTTCTTGGAGATGACTACACTGGAACGGAGGAGGATGTTGAGAACATCCGCGCAAAAATCTACGACTGGCAGGACATGTACAACCACGTAATCATCACAGATGACGAAAAAGCCACGCAGATTATGATTTCAATCGTTCCAAAAGACGCTGACGGCAGGGAAACTTCCAGCGACAAGCAGACCCAGGTTTTGAGAAGAATCGAACAAATCGTAAACAGAGCAATCGAAGGCTCCAACTTGCTGGCCCGCTTTTTCGGCGACCCGGTTCTTTCTGACGATGCCGGAAAATTCATGATGTCGGACCTTTTGGTTTTGATTCCCTTTGTCGCCCTGATTGTCCTCCTTTCACTCTACCTCTCCTTCCACACTTGGGCGGGAACATTCTTCCCCCTGATTACAGTATTGATGTCAACAATCTGGTCAGTCGGAATCATGGCCATGCTGGGCTTCACTTTCACCCTGATTGCATCTGTCATTCCGGTCTGTCTGATTGCCTGTGGCTCAGCATACGGAATCCATGTTCTGACCCACTATTACATCGCACTCGGCAAAATCGAGGGCACCATCACAAAGGACAAGCATGATGACGCCATTGTCGCAGGTCTGAAGGACGTCTGGGTGGCAGTCATTCTGGCGGCAGTCACAACCGTTGCGGGCTTTATCTCCAACATCACAAGCCCCTTGGTTCCCCTCCGCTCATTCTCAATTTTCTCAGCGGCAGGTGTAGCCTTCTCCCTGATTCTTTCAGCGACACTGATTCCAGCCCTCCTGCACGTAACTCCGGTTTCACGAGTCACAAAGCATGCGGCAAAAAAAGACCATCTGACTACAAAAATCAAGATTCGTCTCGAACGCTCCCTCCAGCGCCGCATGGGAAAGACAGAAGCAGAAGCCCAGGGAAACACGATGTACAACCTCTACCACTTCTTCGCAGGTTCACAGCCCCGTCTTATCGTATTTGTCGCAGTTCTGGTAGTTCTCTCAATAACTGGAATAAAACATCTGGTAGTCGATACAGCCCTTGTAAATTACTTCCCCAAAGAAACAGACTTCCGCAAGGATTTGGCTTTCGTCGACTCGACTTTGGCAGGCTCCAACTCCCTCTACTTCGTCACAGAAGGAACAAGCCCCCTCAAAACGGCTCTCGACAAAATGGAGTCCGATGTTATGAAGGGTAGATTTTCAGCAGTAAAAAAGGCCCTGCTGGCCCTGCCGTCCCAAGAAAATCAACCTGCTTCACAGACTTCAGAAGAAGCCCCCTCTTCTGCAGAAGACCTGGGCTTTGACTTTACAGAAGAGTCATCAATTGACACATCTGCCGACTCTTCCGCAGAGGAAATGGGCTTTGACTTTGGAGAAGCAGAAGATTCAGCAAACGATGCCGCCAGCGACATGGGTTTTGACTTCAGCGAAGGCTCAGACGAGTCAAGCCAGAGTGAAAAATCAGAATTCGACACTTCAACAGTTGAAGGGGCAAAGGCTGCGATGCTTGCCGTAATCGAAAACAAGGGCAGCAAAGAAGACCTCAAGGCCGCCTTCATAAAATTGAAAGTCGCAGTAAACGAGCCATTCAAGGGCTGCATGACAAATCCGGAAATCCTCAACGCATCTGACGGTCTAAACGACTACCTGCTTGAAGAATTCCCGGATGTGGTCGGAAAAGTCGTTTCATTTACGACCTTCATCA
Source organism: uncultured Treponema sp. (assembly GCA_946615905.1). GTDB lineage: Bacteria > Spirochaetota > Spirochaetia > Treponematales > Treponemataceae > Treponema_D. The sequence continues at coordinate 33,252 of CAMOIE010000015.1, forward strand.
AGCGTATGAACCAGGTCATGCACGTTCCTGTGACAGACGGAGACAAAATTGTCGACGCCTCAACAGAAAGCTGGGTTGACCCCAACATTGAGTACGCAAAAATTCTCTCCCAGCCTGCAACAGTAAAAGACATCCTGGAGATGATTCACACGTCCTACGTAGCGGCGGGAGGAGAAAACGCCTCCATCGTAGAAGTTGTCGAAGAAGTTGAGAAACGCCTGAATTTCAATGGACTTAGCTATTACGAAATTCCTTACGACACAAAGAAATACCCTGTCGCAAGCCGAGAGGAGCTGGCAGACTTGGTGACCCAGTACCTCTACCTGCTTTCATCAAAGAACATGGAGCATTTCACCGACAACATGACAATGCCCTCCGCAATCAGAACCCAGGTAGAGCTTCGCGACCATTCAACGGTCACGACAGGCAAAATCATCAAGGCCGCAAACGAATATGCGGCAAAACACTTCCCGGAAGGCTACGTCCTCAAGGCCACAGGCTCTGCTGAAATGGAACACACGATGACGGCCATGGTCATAAACAGCCAGCTCACGTCAATCGCAATTTCCCTGATTATGGTCTTCATCATAATCTCGCTCTCATTCAAGTCAGCCTGGGCTGGAATTATCGGTGCTATTCCCCTTGCCCTCACAATCGCCCTCAACTTTATGGTCATGGGATTTGCGGGAATCAACCTTGACTTGTACACGTCAATCATCGCCTCTGTCGCAATCGGAGTCGGAATTGACTACACGATTCACTTTATGGAAACCTACCAGCAGGAGCGCGCACTTTCGTCAAACCTTGAGGAAGTCACCCAGAACACCTTCAAGAAGTCAGGCAAGGGAATTGTAACAAACGCAGTCGCCGTTGGTTTAGGTTTCTTGGTACTGCTTTTCTCAAAATTCATAATCTTGAGATACATCGGTATGTTGGTCGCAGTCGTTATGTTCACAAGCTCTACACTGGCCATGACGACAATTCCCGGAATCTTGAACGCCTTTGACCCCAAATTCATGTGGACAAAGGAGCAAAAAGAGGAATACAAACAGAAAATTAAAAATTAACAATGTACAATTTGAACTTTTCAACTGATAATTTTTAATTGTGCATTGGAAATTGCGAATTACTTTTGGAGGTAACTTTATGAAATTTTCAAAGAAATTCTTAACAGGTGCAGCAGCCCTTTTGATGGCAGCAAGCCTTTTTGCAGAGGACGGCCGCGAAATCATGAACAAAGTCTACGACCGTGAAAAACCTGAATTCACCCAGGCGGCAGTCCAGATGGTTTTGACAGACAAAAACGGTTCTGTAGAAAAACGCAACGTCGGCGAATACGGCCGCGACAAAAACGGACTTACAACCCTGGTATTCGTTTTCTTCTCACCCGCATCCGTAAAGGACACACGCTTTTTGGCCGAGGAAAAGGCCGACGACACGACAGACAAATACATCTACATGCCTTCCCTCCGCCAGGTCCGCCGCATCAACGCTTCAGACGGCTCCAAGTCCTTCGTTGGAACAGACTTCTCTTATGACGACATGACCGACCGCAACTTGGACGATGACAAGCACGAGTTCATCAAAAGCGAAAACAAGGGCAGCTGGGACTGCTATGTTGTAAAATCAACCCCTGTGGACCCCAAGAACAGCCAGTATTCATACAGAATCTCCTGGGTCGACAAGGAGACATACATTCCGGTTTACATCGAACTTTACGACAAAAAGGGCAAACTTGAAAAAGTGAACGAAATCAAAGCCCTCAAAAAAATGCCGGGCAAAGGCGGACACCTCTTCAACATTCCGACAGAGAACATCATGTCAAACGTCCAGAGTGGCCACTCAACCAGCCTCAAAATGGTGAACATCAAAATCGACAACCCAATTCCTGACCGCACCTTCACACAGCAGTTCCTTTCAACGGGAAAATAATTTCAAGGGCAGTTTCGGGCGCAAGTGTCTATGCGAGCGTCGCCTACGGGTTCGCCTCCCCCGGCTCATAGGGGCTGTCTAACAAGTTCGCAGAATGCGGTCATTGAGCCTGTCGAAATGACATTTGCCACTATAGATGGTGGTTTCGACAAGCTCAACCACCATTTTGCTACTTTTGGGACAGCCCCTACTAAAGCCCTCCGGCCCCGTGGCGCAGGCATACAGTTCTTCTTGTCCCATCTGCTCCCTACACGCTCCCGATTCCCGCAAGAATCGGGATTTTTTCGTCTATTTAAAAATCTTGTGTAATTCGATATAATACTTACAATAATTGCGTTTTTTTTCACGCACATACAACAGGAGAATGAAATGAAAAAAGCAGTCAGATTTCTTGCAGTCGCCGCTTCCCTAGCTCTTTTAGGCGGAGCTGCATTCTCACAGGACGACTTCGACTTTTCAAGCACCGATGACTCAAGCGAATCAAGTTTTGATGATTTCTCAGACTCAAGCACACCGGCAATAACAATCAGCGGCAAGGCAGAAGTAAAAGCCCGCGGATACTACAAACGTGGTTCTACAAAAACAAGCGGTTACTCCACAGACAAATACAGCCTAGACCGGACCCCGATAAATTACTACGACTCTTTCGATGACTTTCAAAAAATGCCGGTAACTACAGCCCCTTCCGCAAAACTCGATATCGGCTACTCCGGCCTTTCAACAGACCTGGACTTAAAACTCAAGCTGGACAATAATTCCCTCGGAGACTACAAGGAAGACATTCTCGATGAATTCACAGCCCGCGCCTATTTGGGCAACTTCCAAATTGAGGCCGGAAAAATGCGTGTCGTCTGGGGAAAGGGAGACAAGCTCCATGTCCTGGACAACTTTAACGCCAACGACTACACCGACTACATCATCCCAGACTATATCGACCGCAGAATCTCGGAGCCTATGTTCCGCATCCAGTACTCGACTCTCAGCAACATCCGCTTTGAGGGAATCTACACCCCATGGATGACAGCCGACCGTCTCGCAGAGGACGGAGTTTGGCAGCCCTACCAGAGATCTTACCTGACAAGCAACATAAAAAATTTGGGGGCAAGTCAAGTCGTGGCGGCAGGAATGACAGCTGGAGCTAGAAATACCGCTTATGCAACAGCTCTTGCAAGTGACCCGACAGAGGCTAATCCAGCAACTTTAGCAGCAAAAAACGCAGCGGCACAAGCTCAGGCTGCCTATATAATGGCAATGAGCCAGTCCTCTTCCCTTTCTGACGATATCTACCCCGACACAAAAAAGCTAAAGTACGGTCAGGCAGGCTTACGCACAACCTTTACCCTCGGCCACCTCGACCTCGGCCTTTCATACTACTACGGCCACTACAAGCAGCCAACGGTCAACAAGTACCAGGTCAGCAAGTTCGTCACAAGCTACATGGCAGGCACAACGCTAAAGGACACGGGCATCAACTACGACCAGCTGCAAGTCTTCGGACTTGAAGGGGCGGCCGTAATCGGTATGCTCAACACGAGATTCGAGGCAGCCTACAACCTCACAAACGACTTCAAGGGCGACAACCCCTACATCAAAAACAACTCAATCTCCTGGGTCGGAGGCTTTGACGTGGACCTTCCGATTCACAACGTAAACATAAACATCCAGGAGCAGGGTTCATACATCATCAACCACAAAAAAATTCACGAAATGCATGGCCGCTCATACCTCGATGAGATAAAGGCTGGCGACGAGGACTTTGCCTTCTGGACTGGAGACACAACGATGACCGATGTTGAGTACGACAAGGACAACATCTACACGAACAACAAAATCGTCGTAGACCTTACCGACACATTCAACCACGAGAAAATCAAGGTAGACCTCAAGGGAATATATGGAATCGAGCGCAGGGATCTTCTCGTGATTCCGGAGCTGTCAATCCGCGCTGTTGACGACTTTACGATTTCCATAAACAGCCTCTTCATCCACAACTTCTGGAAAATTGACAAAAAATACCGGTCAGAATTCTACGGCTGGCTGGACAACGACTTTGTTCAGATTTCCTGCAAGTACCAGTTCTAGAAAATACGGGAAAAAGACTGCCCAACTAGTTCGCAGAATGCGGTCATTGAGCCTGTCGAAATGACAATTACCGCTATATGCGGAGGTTACGGGCGTTGCCACGACAAGCTCAACCTCCGTTGTTTGTTACTTATTCAGTAGTTTCTTGGATTTCAGAGGCGATTTCCTCAATGTTGGAAATCAGATTTTTAAGAATCGGAGTCTTGTCGAGAATATTCAGGCGGTAGAAAATCTCCGTTCCGATTTTGACAGGCTCTATGATTCCTGAATCTTTGAGAATCTTCAAATGGTGGGAAACGGCGGGACGGGAAAGTTTAGTTTTCGCCGTCAGACTTGAGACGTTCAGCTCGCTTCCTGCAGCGGAAGCAAGGGCTATCTCAAGTGTGAGTTTTTGCCGGATCGGGTCTCCCAGAGCTGTAAAAATGGGCAGGCAGTCCTCAAAAAGAGATACTGTCTTGTCGATTTTTTCCTTTTCAATTTCCGCCATGTTTTTTATATTCCTCGGCGATAATCTTAAGTCCGCCCTCAACCTCGTCAGCAGGGCCTGCATAATTCAAGCGCAGACACTTGTCATAATGCGGATGCTTTTTCAAAGAGCCTCTTCCCTCATCCCCGAAGAAAAAATATTCTCCAGGAACTACGACAACTCCCCTGTTTTTCAGCAGCTTATAAAATTCAAGGGTCGGCATATCCAGATCGCCCATAAAAAGCCAGAGGAAAATGGAGCCTTCACTTTTGTGAACAGCATAGTTTGTCCCGGCAAAATACTTGTGAATCCACTCCTGGGCTTCCTTTGACTTTTTCTCGTAGAAGGGACGTACGACTTTTTTTGCGCTCTCAATCAGCTCCCCGCGTTTAATAAGGGGCTCGGCCAAAGCCTGACCGACAGAGCCTGAGGCAAGGGCTGCAATAGCGTTCAGATTGGAAAGAGCCGTGACGATTTCTTCGCTTGCGATAATGATTCCAGTCCTCAAGGAAGGAAGGCCGATTTTGCTCATCGACATCGAGAGAACCACGTTCTCATCCCAGTAGGGGCTTGCGTCATCGGTAAAGATGATGTCCGGCCAGGGAAGACCGTACGCGTTGTCGATAATCAGGGGTATCGAATATTTTTTTGAGAGGTCGGATAGATGTGAAATCTCTGAGTCAGTCAGGACGTTTCCGCTCGGATTTGTGGGTCTGCTGACCGCAATAGCCCCGATGTCGTCTCTCTTTGCGAGGAAGGAGTCAACGGCAGGCAAATCCACGTGATACTTGAATGTATGGTCAGCAAAAGTCTCGACTGTTGACGGCAGAGAGACAAAGGTGTCAGGCTCTATTCCCTGGTCGGCGTAGCCTATGTATTCAGGAGCGAGGGGGAAAAGGATTTTCTTTTTTGTCTTTTGACCGTCCTTCGATGTAAAAGTACCGGAAAGGAGGTTGAAAAGATAAAAACAGGCCGACTGGCTTCCGTTCGTCACACAGACGTTTTTAGGGCTGATTTTCCAGCCGTATTTTTTTGAGAGGCAGTCAGCCACAGCCTCGATAAATGACATGCGCCCCTGGGGAGAGTCGTAGCAGCCAATCAGAGAGTCAAAGTCACCTCTGGCCATTACGGCCTCCATCTCGCGGCGGTAAATCTCCGAAATCTGGGGAATCATAGCGGGATTTCCCCCGCCCAGTCTGTATGGCTTTACGCCTGCCGGAAGGGGCTTTCCCAAATCGTCCATCAGCGTGAGAATCCCGGATTCCCCGCAAAGTTTGTTTCCAAAATCACTGAATCTCATTTTTTCTCTTCTATCAAAACGCTTGCCTTATCAACAGGAAGCAGTTTCTTTTCCCTCACGAATCTTACTGTCAGCTTATCGCCCTTGAGGTCAACGACGGCTTTCGCCTCCTCAGAATTCTTCCCCTCAAGAATCAGGACTGAAAGAGGATCCTCAATCTCATTCTGGAGGAGACGTCGCATAGGCCTTGCACCCATCTCAGGGTCATAACCCTTGTCCAAAAGATAGTCGCGTGCCTTCGGTTTGAGGCGCAGGCTGATTTTTCGTTCGGAAAGGCGCTTTTCCAAATCCTTGAGCTGGATGTCCAAAATCGCGGAAACCTGATTTCTGGTCAAGGCACCGAAAACCACGATGTCATCGATTCTGTTCAAAAGCTCCGGCCTCATGATTTTTTTAAGTTCTTCCATGGCATTCGCGCGGATTTCGTTGTAGGGCAAAAGTCCGCCCTCACTCTCAGAGAATCCGACCCTGTGCTCAGAAGTGATTTCCCTGGCTCCGGCATTTGAGGTCATGATAATCACCGTATTGCGGAAATTCACCCTGTGACCCTGGCTGTCGCTCAGCTCTCCCTCCTCAAGAATCTGAAGCAGGAGGTTGAAGACATCTGGGTGGGCCTTTTCAATCTCGTCCAAAAGAACGACTGAATATGGGTGGGCGCGGACTTTCTCAGTCAGAACACCGCCGTCATCATAGCCGATGTAGCCCGGAGGGGCACCGACAAGGCGGGAAGCGTTGTGCTTTTCCATGTAGTCAGACATGTCAATCCGCAAAAGGGAGTCTTCCGAGCCGAAAAGGAATTTCGCCAGCGATTTTGCTAGCTGGGTCTTTCCGACTCCGGTCGGTCCCAAAAAGATGAATGAGCCAATCGGACGCGCAGAAGATGAGATTCCAGCCCTTGACCGTCTGATTGTCGAAGAAAGGAGGCTGATTGCCTCGTCCTGACCAATCACTGACTTGTGAAGCTCCTTCTCCATCTCAAGCAGGCGGTGGCTTTCGTTCTCGTCCAGCTGCTCGACAGGAATTCCCGTGACAGAGGCGATGATTTTCGCGATGTCCGCGCTGGTGACGTGTTTTTTTGAATTGAGGGAATTGTTCTGCCAATATGCGGAATAGGCCTCAAGTTTTTGCTTCAAGTCACGAACTTTGTCACGGACTAAGGCCGCCTTTTCATAGTCCTGGGCGGCAACCAAGTCCTTTTTCTCTTCGCTCAATGCCGCAATTGATTTCTCAAGTTCCTCAAGCTCTATCGGTCTGCCGGATTCCTCGATTTTTTTTGCAGAACCGGCCTCGTCCATGATGTCAATCGCCTTGTCAGGCAAAAAGCGTTCGGGAATATAGCGGGAGGCAAGCTTTACGATTGACTCCACAACCCCGTCATCATAAATGACTCCGTGGAAGTCCTCGTATTTTGCCTTCAAGCCCTGCAAGATTTTAACGGAATCTTCAAGGGACGGCTCCTCGACACGGACAGTCTGGAACCTTCTCTCAAGGGCTGAATCCTTCTCAAAATATTTTCTGTATTCTTTTAAAGTCGTTGCCCCGATGATTTGGATTTCACCCCGGCTCAAAGCGGGTTTCAAAATATTCGAGGCATCCATAGCCCCCTCAGGACCTCCGGCTCCAATCAAAGTGTGAAGCTCGTCGATGAAAAGGATTATGTCGCCTGACTCCTTGATTTCCTTCATCATCCGCTTCATGCGCTCCTCAAATTCACCCCGGTACTTTGTTCCCGCGACCAAGGCGGTCAAATCAAGGGAGAGAAGGCGTTTTTTCATGAGATTCTTGGGGACTTTTCCAGAGGCGATTTTTGCGGCCAGACCTTCGGCAATCGCAGTTTTTCCGACCCCTGGCTCTCCGATTAAAACTGGATTATTTTTCGTGCGGCGGCTCAAAATCTGGATGACCCGGTGAATCTCGTCCTCACGGCCGACAACAGGGTCAAGTTTTGAGTCACGGGAAAGCTGGGTCAAGTCACGGCTGAATCCCGCGATAAATGACTGCTTCTGGCTTTTCTGCTGCTTCTGCTGGGACGCAGGTAAAACCTCCCCCTGACCGAAAGAGTCGACCGGCACAAATGGCTGGGGGCTTCCGCTTGAGGCGTAGTTTGCCTGAACCTGACGCAAAATTCCCCTCACCTTGTCCAAAGAGATTTCCGCCCGCTGGAAGAATTTCCATGTAATCGACTGCTCCTCGCGGATTGCGGCCAAAAGAAGATGCTCTGTTCCTATATACTCGTTGCGCAGAGTGCGGGACTCAACGGCGGCAACGTCAATCATAGTCTTTAAACGGCGGGAAGGCGGCAGCTCCGAGAAATCGGCTGTCCTTATTCTCGGAGTAATCGACTGCTCCAAGGCCAGCTGAAAAGTCAGTACGTTTATTCCCAAAGCCTGCAAGAGGGCATAGCCCACACCGTCAGCTGACTTTAAAAGCGCCAAAAGAACATGCTCCGGCAACAGCTCTGTCGCCCCGTTTTTGCGGCCTTCTTCCTGGGCAAGCGCGACAATCAGTCTTTGCGCTCTCGGTGAAAGTGATTTCATTGATTTTCCTCTTTTTATCGGACTATCTCTGTCTGCTCAAAGGCTTCCTGCATAATCAGCGCGCGCAGGCGTTGAATCTGCAAGGCCTTGTTTTCCGAAATGTCCGCCGGAAAGTTGAATGTTCCGTTTTTAAGCAAAAATTGCAAGTGACCTTCCTGTATTCTGTACAAGAGGGCGTGCAAATCCGTATTTTCTATTCCCGTCAAAAGGCCCAAGTCCTTTCCCCATTTCAACCGGGAAACATCCTCAACGGCCTCACGGAGGGTCATCAGTGATGAGAATTTCACTCTGGCAAAAGACCTGTAAATCAAATCCTGGACAGAAGTCGCAGATTTTTCAAGACATTCTTTTCTCAAGCGGCGTTCTGACTCAGCGCAGTATTTTGCGGCGGCTATAATTCCGGTCATCTGGTCAAGCTCCGAACCTGAGCATGAATTCACAGTGTTAAGCTGGTAGTAACTTCCAAGGGAAGCCCCGCTTTCCCGCCCCGCGCCGAAACAGGCGGAAATCGATAAGTTCTTTTCCTGAAGCCCCTCAAAAAGTCCGAGAAGTTTTCCGCTGAAAGAAACTGACGGCAAGTGAAGGCGGACAGAGACTTTCATTCCGCTCCCTGCGTCCGCGACAGACGAAGTCAGATAGCCAAAATCATAGGAAGCCGCAAACTGGACAGTCTTCTGCATCTGGTCGTCAAGGGATTTTCCCTCGGCAAAAGCCCGGTCCCCGTCAAGTCCGCTCGCAAAAGATGATATGCGGACATGGTCGACATCGTTCACAAGGCAGGAAAGTCTTCCGTCAGTCCTCATGATGATTCCGGCTCCGGGGGCAGACATAGCAGTGGCGGACAAAACACCCCTCTCTGTTAAAATCGTGCTTCCCATGTGGTCGAGGGCGGCGACAGAAATCGCCTGAAAGGAGTCTGCGTTTTCAGTCCTTGCGACAGAATCAAAAACTATGGCCTGAATCCGGCTCGCGTCATCACCTTTAAAAGCGTTTGGAAAGGGAAAATTCGCCAGATTGCGGGAAAAACGGACTTTTGTGGAAAGGACGACATCGTTTTCCGGCCCCGGTTCGGTGTACCATGCGTCACTTTTTGTCGTGAGGGAGCCTTCAGTCATTTTCCCCTCCGGAAACCGGCGATTTTTCAAGGGCGCGGAGGTAATCGCGGTAAATGGCGGCTTTTTCGTAATCTTCTTTTTTGAGGGACTCGTCGAGTTTTGCCCGCAAAAGGATTCGGTCAGTCAGGACTGACTTGAAATTCGCAAGGCGGCGGGGCATGGATCCTGTGTATGCGATATTTCCGCCTGAGGACTTCACAAGGTCAATGATTTCATCCTTGAAAATCGAGTAACATTCCGGGCAGCCGACATGGCGGGATTTTTTGATTGAGGCTAAGCTCGTTCCGCAGACAGGGCAAAGTTTTTTCTCTTCCTCGGAAATTTTCTTTGAGGCAGCCGTAAATTCAGCGAAAATTCCGCCGATTGATTTTTCGATTGAACGTGGGTCAGAAGAAAGCCCCCTCTTTACGGCACAGTCCATGCAAAGATTCAACTTATGTTTTTCTGAATTATGAACCTGCTCGATAAAAAACACCGCTTCACGGCTATGGCAAAAATCACAAAGCATAGCAAAACCTCATTTTGAAATATACTACAAAAACGAGGATTTTAGAAGAGAAAAGGAGCTGGTTAACTAAATTTTCCGCAGGGTGTCGACAGGCTTTTCCCGTCCGGCCTTAATCGCAGGGATGGCAGAAACAAGCAGTGACAGAATCAGGGTTCCGGCAGTTATTATAATCAGTTCGGTCAGAGGGATATCAAGCGGAATATTTTGCAAGTAAAAGGCTTCGGAAAGCAGCTTGATTTGGGTAAAGTCCGACAAATCATCATGGGTCAAAAGATGGAGACATTTTGCAAGTATATTCACGACATTTTCAGCAAGTGCCATGATTTTATTAAAATTAACCGCGCTCAAAAGTCCTGCAGGCAGGCCGAAAAGAACACCCGCCCCACCGGTCGCAAGTCCTGTCAGCAAAAAAGAAAGGGCAATTCCGTTTGAAGTTCCGCCAAGACTTTTGATAATGGCAATCTCACGGCGGCGCTCCATGACAAGCATTACGAGGGCGCTGGAAATATTCACAGAGGCAACAAGGACAATCAACAGCATGATGACCAAAAGCATCATCTGTGTAGAAGAAAAGTTTTCGTATTCAGCAGAATTAAGCTCGCTCCACTTGTAAATAGCAGAAAAAAAGTCAGTCCTTCCCTCAATGTCAGCTTGGGCAAGGTCAAGCCCCATTCCAAACGGGTCATTTACGAAAACCCCAACCTTTGCAGAAGAAGCCCCTTCCGGCAGAATTGAAAAACCGGTTTCCAGGGGAATAAAAACCCAGAGGGCATCAAGTTCCTGATAGCCACAAGAAACGATTCCGGCAATTTTAAGGAGGGTGATTTTTGGCAGGGTCTTTCCGTTTGAAAGGGTCCTGGTAGTAATGATTCTAAACGAATCCCCGGCTTTAAGGCCCAAATTTTCAGCGAGTTTTTTACCGATTACAGCAGATTTTGCAGTCGGGAATTTTTTTTCGCCCTCAACAACCTCAAGAAGATTTTTAAAAGACTCGTTTTCCTCAAAAATATCCTCTGAAACAGCCCTGAGAGAGGCCCCCGTCCTACCGTTTTTACCGGAAGCAAGGGCAATTCCGTCCAGTTCTGCAAAGGCAAATTTCACGCTGGAGATTTCAGAAGTCTTCCATGCGATTTCCTGCAATTTCTTTGCGTCAAGCATTTCCTTTTCTGACGGGGAAACAAAGCAAGAAAGGTGGGAAGAAGAAAGTCCTACCATGCGCTCGGTGATTCCCTTTATCATCCCGTTGGAAACTGACAAAATCATAACGAGGGGAACAAGGCTGATTCCTATTGCCAGAAAAGCCCCTATAAGACTTTTGCGGGCATTTGAATTTTTGCCAGTCCGGGGAAAAATCATTTTTGAAGCAAACAAAAGGGAGGCTGCAGCCTTCATTATTTTTCCTCCAGGGTCACAAGACAACCCTCTTTTATCGTGTAGCGGATATCGCCTTTTGAAGCCAAATTCATGTCATGCGTAACCAAAATCAGGGTCTTTTGGTACTTGTCAGCCATTGAAAAAAGCAGGTCTCCAATCATAGTGGCATTGGCAGGGTCAAGGTTTCCTGTAGGCTCGTCAGCAAGAATCAACTGCGGGTCATTCACAAGAGAACGGGCAACGGCAACCCTCTGCCGCTCGCCACCAGACAGCTCTGATGGAAGGTGGTTCTTGCGTTTTGAAAGGCCTATATCTTCAAGGAGCTTTTCAGCCCTGTCCTGAGCCTCATGCTTATTCATGCCAGCCATGTAGGCCGGAAGATAGACGTTCTCAAGGGCGGTAAAATCCTTGAGCAGGTAATGGAACTGAAAAATCAGGCCGAGATATTTTGACCGGTATTCAGTCAGCTCCTCCTCATCAAGGGCAGAGATTTCATAGGGGCCGGCGATGACTTTGCCGGACGTGACGGAATCAAGGCCGCCAATTATGTTCAAAAAGGTTGATTTTCCAGAGCCTGATTCGCCAGTGACAACAATCTTTTTGCCTTTTTCAATTTCAAGGTTGACGTTCTTTAGGATTGTGAGGGTTTCGCTTTCTGTCTTGTAAGTTTTTTCCAAATTCTGAATTGTAATAACATTTTCACTCATCGCGCATAACCTCCGCAACTTTCATTTTTAGTACGCTTCTGGAGGCTGTGTAGCTTGCCAAAAGAGCTGAAAAAATACCGAACACCGTAATCAAAAGGACTTCTGAAGGGACAATGCGCGGTGGGATTTTCGAATAAATCATGTACATGGGATTTTCCGTAACATATGCGGCAGTCTGGGGGGCAAAAAGCATACAGAAAAAATACTGGACGTAAAAAAGGGCCTTTGAGAGAATCATAAAGACCGTACCCATTTTCACGGAAAGCAAGAGTCCAAAGGCAAGGCCCGGAATAGCACCTTCAAAGCCGATTAAAAATCCCTGCAAAATAAAAATCGACTGAATCATATTGTGCTGGCCACCAAAGGCCGACAAAACAGAAATCTCGCTGCGACGCTCATAGACCATTCTTCTCATGCCGTTGAAAATATTGATTGCTACAACGACAAAAATCAAAAAGACCAAAAGCATCAAAAGATTTTTCTCAACCCGCAGGGCACCGAAAAATGACTTATTGAAATTCTCCCATGACTCGCAATTAAGATCAGGGAAGGCCTTTTCGACCTGCCTTACGACCTTGGAAACCTCGTTCAGGCGTTTGACTTTAAGTCCATAATTCAGTTTTGCCTCAGAGCCGAAATACTTCAAGCCGGACTCCAGGCTGACAAAGGCGTAAGAGGAATTTATTTCTGCATAGCCAGAGTGAAAAAGCCCCCTGACTGTAAAAACTCGGTCAGAAGAAATCAAGTCAACGTCATTTCCGCCGCTTAGGGCAAAAAGGGTGACTTCCATGCCAGGTCTGACTTTCAAAGCCTTGGCCAAATCAGAGCCGAGGACTATTGAATTCTCGCTTTCGACATCATAATTTCCTGTCCAGACTACAGCCTCATCTGCAAAGCCTGAGTCAGTCTCATAAATATTTTTTGGCAGGGCGCGGATTACAGCCGCAGACTCACGGCCACTCTTTCCAACTAAAAGGCTCTGAGCCTCATAAAAAGGAACGCAAGCCTTGATGTCAGGATTTTCCTTTGCCCAAATCGCAAAGTCAGCGGCCCTGTCACCTGGAACATCGGAAACACGTGCATGATAGGATGAAATTTCAAGAATTGAGTCAATGAATGACATCTGAAAACCATTCATAACGGAAATTACGGTGATTAGAGTCATTACGCCGAAACATATTCCAAGTGAAGCCAGAAAAGTCGTGACTTTTGACCGTCCCTTCCTGTCAACGCGGGAAAATCTTCTTGAAACAAAGAGAACCCAACTGAGAGAGCGAAGGAAAGACTTCTTTTTTTCAGTTTTCATTTTTTAAATTCCGCCGTTTAAGTTCTTTTTCTCCGGCAAAAAAAATTTCCTCAGTCTTCATCCCTTTTTCATAAAAAGTTTGAACCTTAAAATCTCCGTCAAAATAAGTTGTGACGGTGTAATTTTCCGGCGAAGAATAGACTGTCTGCATTCGGAGAGAATCATCCTCAAAAAAGGAAACATCGGGATTTTCTCCTCCCGCTCCTTCGTAATTGTAGATTTTTTTCTCCGTAACTGTTTTTACCGACTTTTTCTTCCGACCGCTAATCTCTTTCTCTGCATATAGATAGAAAGTTATTTTCTCGGCCAAAAGTTTATTACCTTCAGTATACACCCAAAGCGATTTTTTGTCAGCGACCAGCCCGTCATTTTCATCACGGTGAAAGTCATTGCGGCTTTGCAAGCGGCCTTCCCCGTCATAAAAACTTTCAACGACTTTTTTGCCCGAAAAATCCTCTTCGGTCGAGGCTACAGGCAAAGAGCCGCCTTCACCGTAGTAAAAAGTCTTCTCAGAAATTTTCGCCGAATTCTTGGGTTCTGCCGCCATTGAAAATGTGGTCTTTTTTTCAAGGCGGAGCTTCTCGTCATAAAGGCGGCGGACAATCAGTGAGTCTGCATAATTTGAAATCAAAGTTTTGGAGCCGGACTTTTGCACGGAAAGCTGCTCATCCCCAAATTCAGACCTCCGCAGACGTCCGTTCTCATCGGTAAAAATTCTGAGGACATCAATCTTTTCATCCAGACCATCTTTTTCCCCAAGAGGATTCTCAAGCTCGCCCCTGTTGTCAAGAGAGGCAAGCAGCTCTTCTCCAGAATCAGGAATTTTCGAATCCTGACTTTCGCCAGCAAAGGCAGTCAAAATGGAATCGATTTCTAAATTGTAAAGCTCGCCATCGGACAGGCAGGACTCATAATTGAAAGAAGACTCAAGACAGGCAACTTTTTGCGGCATAAGATGGTCGATAAAAAGCTGAATGCTGCCATCACTGCAACTCGGAATATGTCGGGTAAAGATTCCTGTAAATTCAGTAGGAAGTTTTTCTAAATAAGTCACCTCAGAATCTGGAGAAAAACCTGTGACAGAGTAACGCAAAAGCTCAAAAAAGAAGTCCTGGGCTGAAGAGACATAGGTCTTCACAGGCTCCTTCTGGCTTTCATCTTGATTCTGGGGGAAAATTTCCAAGGCGAAGAAAAACAAAAGCAGTGGAAAAATTATATTTTTAAAAGAAAGGCTTTTCTTCAATTTTTCACCGGACTTTTACTTGCCCAAAAAGCCGCGCGTAAAATCTTCCGCATCGGCGGCGGCGATATTCTCATAATGCTCGCCGTTGCAGACAAAGGCCAGCGGAATGCCAAGCTCCTTGCCGATCGCAAAAGCAGCCCCGCCCTTGGCAGTTGAGTCGCATTTTGTCAAAATCACAAAGTCGACTTTTACAGCCTCGTTGAAAACCTCCGCCTGTCTCAAAGCATTCTGACCTGTCGTCGAGTCAATCACGAGGATTTTCTTGCAGCACTCGGAATCTGATTTTTGGCTTGCGATTTTCTCGATTTTCTGGAGTTCCTTCACGAGATTTTCCTTATTGTGAAGCCGTCCCGCAGTATCAGCGATGACAAGCCCACCTCCGGCAGCCCGAATAGAATCCGCCGCGTCAAAAACAACGGAAGAAGGGTCGCTGCCATGCTGGTGGGCAACCACGCGGATTCCAAGCCGGTCGCCGTGCATTTGAAGCTGCTCTTCCGCTGCTGCCCTGAAAGTATCAGCGGCTGCAAGAGTCACGTTCACGCCCTTCTCTCGGTAAAAGCGGGCGAGTTTTGCGGCAGTGGTGGTTTTTCCGACACCGTTTACGCCTAGCATCAAAAAAACGTTGGTCTTTCCATCCTGAGGCTCTGGAGTGGAAGTCCTCAAATATTCAAGGAGAATCTTTTCCAGCTCATTTTTCACGTCATCTTCGCCGGCGGCTCCAGATTTTTTGCAATTTTCTTGCAGGCGCTCTGAAATCTCAAAAGCGTTCTTCGCACCGATATCGCCTTCGACAAGAGCATCGGTCAAATCGTCAAAAAAATCCTCGTCAAATTTTCTTCCTGAGAGAATACTCTTGAATTTCTGGGCAAAGGTAAGTTTAGCCATCGGTGTCTTCCTGTTTTTTTGTTTTTTATTGAGCGATTTCTGAGTCAGCAGATTTTTTGGCTTCATCAGAATTCTGGTATTGCTGCCATTTTTTATCAGTCTTTCCACTTGCCGGCAAAACCTGATTTGCGGCATAAAGATACCTGATAAGCTCTATTGTAGAAATAACTCCCAAAACCGAGGTAATTCCCAGGCAAACATAAGATTTTTTTTGCCATTCTTTGACATCGGCATAGGATTTATATCCGAGCGACAGACCCTGATTTTCCACAAGAAAATTTCCGTAAGTATAGAATGTAAACGGAAGGGAACAAATCAAGGCACTGTAAGCAGTATACATGCTGCGCCGTCTTTTATCAATGTTAGCTGCCCTGTCAAAGGTCTTTGCGTTGACCAAAAGATGGCCACCGTTTTTAATCTTATCATTCGGGATGTAAAAAAAGGCTCCGTCAGGCTTTTTCTCTTCGTCTGAATCGGACAAATTCTCAGCCGCAGGAAGGGAAAAATAACCGAGAACAGACTTTCCATTTATTGAAAGTCTGGCAGACGGTTTTTCTTCCGTAACTGGAGCCATCTCTATTCCGTCAGCATAGAATATCCCGTCTTTCATTTTTTTCAGTCGCAAATCAAAAGAACCTTTGGCAAGTGGCGGCAAGTCAGCCTTTACAAGATAATGGTCATTTCCCCTGAACTGGTAAGAAATGGAAGCCTTTTCATAACCAGAGGACTCAACCAAAATCGTGTGGATTCCTGCATCGATAGGAAAGTGGTCAGGAATTCTGTCAAAAACAAGACCATCCACTGTAATTCTGGCGGTTCTGGCAGCTTCTTTCGGTAGGATTTCAAAATTCAACTCAACCGGGAGACTGTTTGCCAGTATCGGGGTCATGGCTCTTGCGATATTTCTTGCGATCACCAGGGGCTGCCCAAGCAGGCCGACTTCTGTAACAGAACCGTACTTTTTTGCGCCAGGATAAACATAAAGAGAAACAGAGACCGAAGCATACTCTCCAAAAACCGTAATTACACCTGACAAAAAACCGTTGATTTTAGCAGCAGAGATTTCCTTTTCGAAAAGCCTCGACTCGTAACCGGCAGCAAGAGCCTCTTCTGTAGGCATGAAGACTGCCGATGAATCATTTTTGTAAATTGAAATTTCTTCAATTAAGGGCTGTCGTTTTTCATCAGGTCTGCCAAAAAATGGAAAAAAATGAAACTTTTCGCCGGGTCTTTCCTCAATTTTTTCACCGGCCGCAATTTTCTCCTCCCGCTCCAAATCTGGGGCGGCTTTTACCCTCTCAGCTTCCGCTAAAGCCAGATTTTCGTCAATTTTTTTCTCGATTTCCGAGATTTTCTCGCTTTCATCTTCAAGGGCAGACTTAAACTTTCTGGCACTGAGATTTTGCAGGACAAGGGCATCACGAGTCTTGTACTCCTTTGAAAGCTGCAAGAGCAGGGAAATACGGTCAGTTTGCAGGGAATCAAGTTTGCGGTTCAATTCCTCGCTGGCAGGAATTTGCCGGCTGGCTCTTTGGGCAATTTGCTCAAGAATCAGCTGGGGCAGAAGCTTAGAAATTTCGGAGTCAACCGATGATGGAGAAAACTGGCTGTTTCTCTTAGCCTGATTAAAGCGGAACTGCTCCGCCCCTAAAACCCACGAAGATTCCGCTGAAAAAGAGAAGGCTAAGAAAAACAAAAATGTCAAAAGAATCGAAATGAACTTCTTCAAAATTCAGCTTACATTTCCTCGTCATCAGATGAACTGGAAAGAGAGCCCGACCACTGCGCCTGCAGGTAGGAATTGATGAACTGGTCAAGATCTCCGTCCATGACGGCCTGAATGTTTCCAGCCTCGCATTTTGTCCGGTGGTCTTTTACCATTGTATATGGCTGGAAAACGTAGGTGCGGATTTGGTTTCCCCATGAAATGTCCTTTTTCTCCGCGCCGAATTTGGCGTTCTCCTTTTCCTTCTGCTCCTTGTAGTACTGGTAGAGCTTTGCCTTGAGCATGGACATACAGGTCGCCCTGTTCATGAGCTGGGAGCGCTCAGAATCACACTGGACGACTATTCCAGTGGGCAGGTGGGTGAAGCGGACGGCAGAGTCAGTCTTGTTGACGTGCTGGCCTCCCTTTCCGCCTGACCGGTATGTGTCTACGCGCAAGTCTTCCGGCCGGACTTCGACTTTGATTGTGTCGTCAAGAATCGGGAAGACATAGACAGAAGCGAATGAAGTGTGGCGGCGGGCGTTCGCGTCAAAGGGGGATATGCGGATAAGGCGGTGGATTCCGGCCTCTCCTTTGAGGTAGCCGTAAACATAGTCACCTGTGATTTGAATCGTTGTGGACTTGATTCCGCCCTCGTCCTCCTGGAGGTCGACTGTCTCCATTTTAAAGCCGTGCCTCTCAGCCCAGCGGATGTACATGCGGGAGAGCATATAAGTCCAGTCGCAGGCCTCGGTTCCACCAGCGCCGGAGTGAATCGTAAGGAAGCAGCCGTTTTTGTCGGCCTCGCCTGAAAGAAGGTTCAGGATTGACTGGTCATCGAATTTCTTTTTGGCTTCCTCGTAAAGTTCTTTTACCTCTTCTTCGACTGACTGGTCGCCCTCCTCGATTCCAAGCTCGTAAAGGGCTTCAAGGTCGTCAACGTCTGCGATGAGTTTTTCCCAAGGCTCCACGCGGCCTTTGAGGTACTTTATCTCATTCATGACTTTCTGGGCGTTTTCTGTGTCGTTCCAAAAGTCAGCCGCGCCGGTCAAAGACTCTTTTGCGGCAATCTGTTTTTTTATGCCGTCCGGGTCAAAGACGCCCCCAGACGTTCATGATATCTTCTTTTAAAGTGCCGATTGGCTCACGGTAATCTTCAAGCATATTTTTCTCCAAAAAAGTGTTTTTTTTAAGCAAAGTCACAAATACACGCGGTCTTGCGTTAGCGATGTGAAGGGGCGGCAGTTTGCGACAGAAAACAGCCTAGGCTGTTTTCTGTCACAAATGAGCCGGACCAGGCGAACCCCGGAACGTAGCGACCGGCAGAGCCGGGAACGCCCGATTTTCCCCGCTAAAATTATTTATTTTTCACTTCTTATGACGCATTTCCGCCATTTTTTTTGTTTGAGTTCGGTCAGGACAAAGGAGCCTTCAAATGGAAACTGGTAGATGCGTAGGGTGTCGTAATAATCGGTGGCGGAGTCGATTTCGCGCTTCATGACTGCAAGCTGGGAGGAGCCGAGTTTTGTGCTTTCCCAAAGAGCGCGCTGAACTTTTTTAAAACCATAACGGGCCAGAATCTGAGCCAAAGCCTTTGCAGAATCGATTCCACCAGGATCAAGCATTACCGAAACAAACATATAAATAGGATAAAGTTTTAATTTCTTCTTGTCAAATGGAGAATTTTATTGCATTATTTAAACATGTTTCAAAAAAAATTGACTTTGCTGGCCGCTATTTTCCTTACGTCAGCCATTTCCCTTTATTCACAGGCTTTCGCCCCGCGACCGATTGTCAGAAATATTCAGGCAAAGCAAATTGACTCAAATAAAATCCGCATTTCATGGAAGCTGCCATCTGTTTTTACAGCCGATGCCCTTTTCATTTACAAGGACACGCAGCCCTTTACGTCAAACAGCCAGCTGACCGACGACAAAAAGCTAGCGACCGTAAAGCCGAACGCTGTTGCATTTACTGACATTGTAAAGACTTATCAGGATTTTTATTACTGCGTTGTCGCCGTAAATTCAGACGGAATTTACTCAATTGTACTGCCTTCAATCAACGCAACAGCCCAGGGGGTCTCAGTTTCCAAACCGGCAAAAAAAGAGAACACAAAGCAGGAGGCGGAGCCTGTCAAGTCTTATCCAGCTGGCTCTATGCGGGAGCTTCCCCTCCCCTACCTAGATGTGATTCAAGATTTTGACCGGGAGCCGACCGTTTTCGGGAAGGAAGCCCAGGCGGCGGGAATAGAGCTTGCCGATGGGCACACAAGGCCGGAGCTGGTGAGGATGACCCCATATATTTTTGAGCAGGACTTGGCCGCTCCAGCAGGAGGCGATGACTACCTGCTTTTTGAGATTTTGAAAAATCACTTTGTCAAAAAAGGCTATTCCGATGCAGTTGACGCGCTGAAGGAATTTTTAGCTGTAAATCGATCAGAGGAAGTCACCAACCGTGCCGTGTTTTACCTCGCCCAGTCCCAGTATTTTTGCAACCGCTACCGTGCGGCCCTCCTCCTCTTTTTATTCGTTGAGGATTCTTATCCTGCAGAAACGAAAAAATGGATTGATTCAGCTTTGGACTACTACGAATTGCCGAATTAAATTTTTTGCAGACTAGGGATTTTTTGACTAAAGGGCGGATTAAGTCTATAATGAAGATATGAATCCGGCTTTTGAACAAAGACTTTTAAAAATTGAAAGAGTTCTCGACAAATACCTTCCAAAAGAGGCAAGTTCCGAGTGGAAGGACATGGCTTTTGGCTCCGTTGATTTTTGCATTTCAGGAGAGCACATGGAGCCGCTTTTGGTTCCATGCGAGAGACTTCTTTCCCTCGGAGGAAAACGCTGGCGTCCCCTCCTGCTGGTTTTAACTGCGGAAATGACGGCAGCGGCAAAGGGCAAAGATTCATCCGCAATAGAAAACGCATACTCTTTGACCCCCCTTGTTGAGTTCGCCCACACGGCATCACTGATTCATGACGACATCGAGGATTCCGCCGACACAAGACGTGGACAACCCGCAGCCCACATAACTTACGGCTTGGACACTGCACTGAACGCAGGCTCTTGGCTATATTTTCAGGCAACGACCTGCATTTCAACACAAGAGCTTTCAGCACAGAAAAAAAATGACTTGTACGATCTCTACCTTTTGGAACTGAGGCGACTTCATCTTGGCCAGGCTATGGACATCCGCTGGCACAGGGATCCGTCTCTCCTTCCGTCTGTTGCAGAATACACGGCCATGGTCCGCAACAAGACTGGAACATTGGCCCGTCTGGCTGTCGAAGTCGGAATTTTAGCCGGAGGCGGCAGCAAGGAAGAAGCATTGGAAGCAGGAAAAATCGCAGAGGACATCGGCGTAGGCTTCCAAATTTTGGACGATGTGACTAATATTTCCATCGGAAACCCCGGAAAAAAACGCGGAGATGACATCGTCGAGGGCAAAAAAAGCCTGCCGGTCATCCTCCATATAAAAAGCAACCCGCAGGATGCGCACGAACTAGAGGAATTGTTTGAAAAAGCCGCAAAGGAGGGAATCGACTCTCCTGCGGTTGAAAAGGCCATCTCACTCCTGTCTTCCGGCGGCTTCATACAAAAGGCGGAAAATTCAGGCAGGGAACTTGTAGGCCAAAAGGCAAGGGAACTTTCTGAGTTCTTCGGAAATGCGGACTCGGAAGCGGCCGGACTAATCAAAGAACTTTTTGCTTCGATGGCACCAGGTGGCAAACTGTAACCTTTTCAAAAGACTTTTGTAGTTTATCAAGGAGGCTTTACAATGAACGAAAACGTAGACACATTAAACACTTGCGCAATTGAACTGGCCTCCAAAGGCGACTACTCAGAAGCCATCGCATGTTTCAAGAGGGCAATCACAATCGAGCGGTATAATTACCTCCTTTGGTTCAACTTGGCGATAACATACCGCGATTCAGGCGACATGGAAGAAGCGCTGGCCTCCCTCAAAAAGGCATACGCAATAAATCCGACCGATGAGGAAGTCATAGACATGCTGGCCATCACGAGTCTCAATATGGGCTCTTACGATTCGGCTCTTTCCTACTGCGCCGAAGGACTGGATCTAAATCCATATAATCCCCACCTTTGGAATACCTTGGGTGTCGTCCAGTTCAACAAAAAAGAGTACGAAGATGCTTCAGAGTCCTTTGAACATGCTGTGACAATCGACCCCTACTATTACGATGCCCTATTTAACCTCCGCGACACTTATGACGAGTTGGGCAACAAGACAGGGGTTGACTTCTGCCAAAAGCAGATGGATTCAATAATGCCCAAAGGAAAACCCCGTGTTTAGAAGGGGAGTCGTTCAGAAAATTACAGAAAAAAAAATTCTCGTCACGCTTGCAAACCCTAACTATCCGCTGGAGTCTTTTAATTTTGAAAATGACTATAAATACAAGGCAAAGAACAAAAAAAATTTTCATCTTGAAAAAGGAATGACCGTGACCCTGCAGTTTTCTGATTTGGCAAACGGGTTAAAAGGCATCATAGCCTTTCTGTTTCCAATCGTATCAGCCTTCGCAGGATTCTACCTTTCGCCTAAAATCGCCCCGCTCCTCCGATTTACGGCTTCCGAAAATTTCAAGGCGATTTTGTCTGGAGCCTTATTTTTATTCTCCTGCGCTGCGGTCTGTTTTTTAAGCAGGTCTGGCCTTTGGCTTGAGCATCCGCAGATAGTCGGAATCTACAAAAAAGAAGAAAAATAAAAAAGCGTCCGATTTTCAACCGGACGCCGCACTTTTAATCCCAAAAATTATATGTGCTCACGGGCAAGCTTGCTGATTTCGTCAGCCATGTCATCCAAGGAGACCTGTTTTTGAACAGCACCAAGCTCGTTCGCGACTTTCGGCATACCGTAGACAATGGCGGATTTTTCATCCTGTCCGAGAGTCCAAGCCCCTTGCTTGCGCATTTCAGCCAACTGAACAGCACCGTCCTTGCCCATTCCAGTCATGATTACGCCAAGGGCATTGTTCATATATGTTTTGGCGACAGACTCAAAGAGGACATCGGCGGAAGGTCTGTGTCCGTTTCTCTGGGCTTCCTGACTTAAACGGACAATCGGCTGGAAGCCTTCTTTCTCAATGTAGATATGATAGTTACCCGGCGCGATGTAAATATTTCCGCTCTCGACCTTCATGCCGTCCTCAGCCTCCTGAACATGGAGGGGACAGATTTTATCGAGAGAACCTGCAAATTCTTTTGTGAACCCCGCCGGCATGTGCTGGACGACGAGAATCGGCTGCTTGATATGGGGGTCGATGCACTTGAAGACCTGGCGAAGGGCATTCGGACCGCCGGTAGAAATTCCGATTGCGAT
Source organism: uncultured Treponema sp. (assembly GCA_946615905.1). Lineage (GTDB taxonomy): Bacteria > Spirochaetota > Spirochaetia > Treponematales > Treponemataceae > Treponema_D. The sequence goes on from CAMOIE010000015.1 coordinate 55,758, forward strand.
AATCTCGATTTTGCCTTCCTTGCGAAGGGGGGTGATTGTCGCGGGAGCCTTGGGAGCTGACGGAGTGAATGTAAAGGCTGCCTTCTCGACCTTGACGTTCTCAGAAGAAAGGAATTCCTGAGCCTTCTCTGTTCCCATAGTCTGTTGGAGCTTGCGGGAAACCGCCCTCTCAGAAGCAAGGTGAGAATAATAGTCATCGGAATAAATCTTCTTGCCCTGCCTGCGGGCATAAGCTCCGCCGTAAGAGGCAATCATTTCGATAATCTGGTCAGCGACCTGATTGATGTCAGCGGAAATGGAGCCGTTCGGCTTTGTGATAAAGTCAGAAGCCCCCAATTCCAAACATTCCATCGTAACGGCGGCACCCTTTGAGGCGATTGACGACAAAATGATTACCGGAACCGGACACTTGTTCTGCTTGCGCCATTTGAGGAATTCAACGCCGTTCATAACGGGCATTTCAATGTCAAGAACGATTACATCCGGCTTGCAGAGGGGAATTTTATCAATACAGAACTGGCCGTTCATGGCTTTGCCTGCGACACTCATTCCCGGAGTGCTTTCAATTACACGGGAAATCAAATTGCGCATCAAAGCGGAGTCATCACAAATTAGAACTGAAATATCATCCATAGCATCGTCCTTTAAAAAGTAAAATCCGCCGGGTTATCCCAGCGGCATTATAATTATATCTGTTTCTGATAGAGACAAGCCCAGTCGGTCTTCAAGAATTCAAACTTAGTTTCCATTCCGAAGAGAGATTCAGAGTGTCCGATAAAGAGGTAGCCGTGCTTGCCCATCGCATCCCAGAAGCGGTCGATTGTCGCCTTTTGTGCAGCCTCGTCAAAATAAATCAAAACGTTGCGGCAAAATATGACATCAAGATTATGAACACCTGAGTCGTTGCGAAGGTTGTGGTAGTCAAACTTGATTTTTGACATCAAATCGCTCTTGACCTGATAACCTTTGTCATTCTTGATGAAATAGCGGTCAAGGTAATTCTGGGGAATTCCTGAGATGCGGGAATCAGGATAGAAGCCCTGCTGACCGACCATAAGAGACTTGAGGGAAATATCAGAAGCGGTAATCTGAAATTTATACGGCGGCTTCAAGATGTCGTCGAGAATCATGGCAATCGTATAAGGCTCTTCGCCAGTTGAACAACCTGCTGACCAAATACGGATAGTAGTATCCCCTGTCTTCTTTTTTTCCTCAATAACATGTGGAATTACATAGTTGATAAGGGCATCGAAATGAGGCTGATTACGGAAAAATCGAGTCAAGTTGGTCGTAACGGAATCGAGCATTTTTTTCATCTCGTCGTCGTCAGCGATAATCAGTTTATAATAATCCGCAATCGATGGAATCTGCCTTTCGCGCAGTTTTTCCTTAAGTCGGCTGTCGAGAATCGAACGGTTCGTTGCAGAGAAAGTAATGCCGCTTTTGTCATAAATGAGCTTACGGAATTGGTCGAATTCCGCATCAGTAAGTAAATCTGCCATATTCGATATTATATCCTGATTTTTAAAAAATGTAAATTAATTTAAGTTTATAACAGAAATTTTGACATAATCTGAAAAAATCTTGTTTTTTCAAAGGCTTTTCATGTCAACTTGAATCTTGCTATAATTTTTACATGAAAAAAAATCAGTTTTTTCCAATCTGTCTCTCTTTTATTTCATTTTTCGTCCTTATTGCATTTTCATCCTGCATTTCACCGCAAAATGGAGGAGAGAGTCATGTTCCGGAGCCAGAATTTGTTTACGGGGACTGGATTTCATCTGTAAGCGGTGACTTTCCCGCCATGCCGACAAGGGACTCAATCTCATTGCAAGCCCAATGTGACAAAATTTTGGAAGAAGTAAGCCAGCTGGGCTTCAACACGATTTTTTTTCAAGTCAGGCCTTCTGCGGACGCCTTGTACAAGTCAAAGCTTTTTCCGTGGAGCAAAGGGCTGACAGGAGAACTAGGCCTTAGCCCAGACAATGATTTTGACCCGCTAGCCTACATGACGAAAGAAGCCCACAAAAGGGGAATCCAAATTCACGCATGGATAAATCCATACAGAATTAAAACTTATGGAAAAAAGCTGTCTCTGGACGAAATTCTTGAAAAAAGCCCTGCACTCAAAAAGTTGAAAAAACACATCCTTTCATGTAAGGACGGAAATTTCTACCTAGACCCGGGTTCCCCAAAAGTCAGAAAATTCATAGTCCGAGGGGCCAGGGAAATAATCGAAAATTACGATGTAGACGGCATCCACATAGATGATTATTTTTATCCAGAAGCAGGCATCGATGATTCCGCAACATTCAAAAAATACGGCGGCGGCAAAGAAAAGTCAGACTGGAGGCGGGAAAACGTCAACATTCTGATAAGAGAGCTAAATGAAGCGGTACACAAAGTTGATTCAGACCTGAAATTCGGAGTTTCACCGGCAGGAATTTGGGCAAACAAGAGCGAGGCCTGTCCAGAAGGCTCTCAAACCAGGGGAAGAGAATCGCGGAACGCCCTGTTCGCAGACTCCCTCGCCTGGGTAAAAAACGAATGGCTTGACTACATCATCCCGCAGATTTATTGGGAGCGTGGACACAAGCCTGCGGACTACACAGAACTTTCCGCATGGTGGAACAAGGCAGTAGAAGGCAGCAGGGTCAGACTTTACATCGGAATGGCGGACTACAAGGCTACAGCCGCAAAAGACCAGGAAGATTCTGTTTGGTACGGAAAAAACGAGATCCAGGGTCAAAGTGAGGCAAACAAGCTTCTGGACAATGTAAAAGGAGAAGTCCACTTCAACCACGGCAGCATAGTGAAAAACCCGGAACTGGTGGAATTTTACAAGAATCGTATTCACTAAAATAGAGATTTCAGCTATTCTATTCGTTATGAGCAAGTACATTTTGGTAACAAGCGGAGTATGTTCCTCCCTGGGAAAAGGTGTCGCGACCGCGGCAATCGGAAGCCTTCTTGAGAATTCAGGCCTTAAAATCACAATCTTAAAATGCGATCCATATATCAATATTGACGCGGGGACAATCAGTCCCTACCAGCAGGGAGAAGTTTTCGTCACGGAAGACGGCGCGGAGACTGACTCAGACCTCGGAAACTATTCGCGCTTCACCTCAGTACAGCTCTCGGACGAAAACCTGATTACAATCGGCAAAGTCTACGAGGCGGTAATCCGCAACGAGCGGGCTGGCCGCTACAACGGACGCACAGTTCAGGTCATTCCACACATCACTGACGAAATCAAGCGCAGAATCATTCAGGCCGGGAACAAGACCGGAGCGGATGTTGTAATCGTGGAAGTCGGCGGAACAGTCGGCGACATCGAATCGATTCCCTTCCTTGAGACAGCCCGCCAGCTCATCCGCGAGCAGGGAAAGGGCAACGTCCTGACAGTCCACCTGACACTCGTCCCGACAATCATCGGCGGGGAGCTTAAGACAAAGCCGACCCAGCATGCGGTAAAGCAATTGCAGGAGACAGGAATTCAGCCCGACATCCTCCTCTGCCGCTGTGACAGAATGCTCGATGAGGACATGAGCAAAAAAATCGCCCTCTTCTGCAACGTCTCGACAGGCTCCGTCTTCACGTCAACTGACATAGACTCAATCTACGAGCTTCCCCTCCTCTTCCACGAGGAAGGTCTGGACGCCCGCATAATCGAAAAACTCCAGCTCAAAAACAAAAAGACAGACATAAAGCCCTGGAAGGACTTCAACGACAAGCTCAAAAACTTGAGCAAAAAAGTCACGGTCGCAATGGTCGGCAAAAAAGACTACCTTGACGACTGCTACAAGTCAGTCCGCGAAAGCCTCCTTCATGCGGCGGTAACTGGTCACGACGCGGCCCTTGTATTGAAGAAAATCGACTCGGAGACTCTCGAAAAATCCGGCGCCATCGACTCATTCTTTGAGGGTGTTGACGCAATCGTAATCCCCGGAAACTACGGTCAGAGGGGCTTTTTGGGTCTTCTTGCGACAGTCCGCTACGCCCGCGAGCATAAAATCCCCTACCTCGGAATCGATCTTGGAATGCAGCTCATGGCCATTGAGACAGGGCGCGATTTACTGGGCTGGGAAGACGCGGACTCCACAGAGTTCATGCAGCACACAAGCCACCCGGTAATCTCACTCCCGGAAGACCAGACAGGAACATCGGCGACAGGCGCGATGAAACTCGGAGCCTCAGCGGTGAACATCCAGCGGGGCAGCAAACTTTTCGGTATCTACAAAAAAGACCAGGTCAGCGAACGCCACCGGTCAAAATACTCGTTCGACGGCCGCTACGAGAACGACATGGCGGGGCAGAATCTCCTCGTCACCGCCTATTCAGCCGAGGACAAGTCGGCGGAAGCCTTTGAATGGAAAGACCACCCGTGGGGAGTCGGCGTGCAGTTCCACCCGGAATTCGTCAGCCGTCCGACAAAGCCCCACCCGCTTTTCATCTCTCTGATCGGAGCTGCGCTTAAATAATTTACATTTGACAATGTACAATTTACAATTGAAATCATGAAGCAAGGCAGAATTTTATTGAAATCCAAAATATTTTTCATGCTAAAATTGTTCATTATAGCTTGTACATTGTGCATTACCACGTCTTGCAGTCTTGCCTACGAAAAGGAAGCCTCACCGGAAGAGTCCGTGCCTGAGTTTTCTTTTAACGATGCGGTATTTTTGCGCTACGAAAACAGCAAAATGTCGACAAAACTGTCCGCTGACAAACTTGAACAGTACAAATCTGACGGGGCGGCGTTTTTGCTGAATCCCAAGTTTGCGACATTTTCCCAAGACGGGAAAGTTTCAACTGAAGGTTCTTGCGGAATATTGGCCGCAGACACGATGAATGAAATCTACGAGCTCTTCAACGGAATCTCCATGGACATGAAAAGCCAAAATCTGAAGATTCAGGCCGATTCATTAAAAATCAACTCGAAGAATGAGCAGTTGACCGGCAGCGAAAACGGGAAAGTCACAATCACGAGAGATGACATTCAAATCACAGGAGAGGGCTTCTCAGCCTCCGGGGTCAGCAAGGATTTCGTATTTCATTCAGGAATTGACGGAATGATAAAGGCAAAAGATTCATCTGAAACAGGGGCAGAAGAAAAATGAGAGCAAAAACAATATTTTTCTCGGTAGCCCTTATGCTCCAATTCTCCTGTATTTTTTCTGAAAAAATAAAGTTCTCGGCAGATTCCCTGACAGGAAAGGCTGGAGACTCGTCATCTTCGACAGTTTTAAACGGGAACGCCTATGTGAAAACCTCAAACATGGAAATTTCCGCTGAGAAAATAGAGCTTCACGGCGATGACTTCAGGTTCATCTCAGCAGAGGGGCAGGTTTCAGGCACAAATACGGAAAGCCAAATGACATTTTCCTGCGGCAAAATGGAATATGACCGTACAGCAAAAATTGTAAACCTAGAGGACTCAGTACATTTGGTCGACATAAAAAATTCAGTCACAGCTGACGCCCAGTTAATCGAATACGATCAAAATGCGGAAATTGCGGTAATGCAAATTGAAGTCACATTAAAGCAAAAAGACAATGTATGTACTTCCGCCTATGCGGTCTATCGGAAAAACGACCAAAAACTTGACATGTCAGGAAATCCCCAAGTCAAACAAGGTGAAGATTCCTTTCGCGCCCAGGAAATAACCCTCAACCTTGACACACAAGAAATAACTTTGGACGGCCGAGTCCGGGGAACCGTCACGGACTCAAAAGAAAAGACTGAAAAACTAGGAAAAACAGAAAATAAAAACGATGAAAGACTTGATTCTGAAAAATCAGGTGAAAAGAAAAACGAAAGTGATTTTTCCAACGGAGGAAACAGATGACTTCAACTCCAGAAAGCGACTTTCAAAATTCTGTTTTCGGCTTTATTCCTGACGAAGACTATTTTCCTATTCCCGATGAATACAAAGCGAAAAAGAACATTCTACGCGTTTCCAGCCTTTGGAAAGAATTCGGCCGCAAAAAAGTCGTCCGCGGAGTAGATTTTTCCATGCAGACCGGAGAAGTTCTTGGACTTTTAGGACCAAACGGAGCCGGAAAGACGACAACCTTCTACATGATTGTAGGCTTTCACAAGCCGACTAGCGGAGAAATCTTCCTTGACAACGAGCGGATCACAGGTCTTCCAATGTACAAAAGGGCAAGACGTGGAATCTCATATCTTCCCCAAGAGCCGAGCGTATTCAGAAAACTGACCGTTGAAGAAAACATCTGGTCGATTTTGGAAACCCGCACAGATTTGACTCGCGAGAAAAAAAAAGAGCGGCTTGAGGAATTAATCGAGGAATTCGCAATCGGCAGAATCAGACACCAGTTCGCATACACATTGAGCGGCGGAGAGCGGCGGCGCACAGAAATCGCACGTTCACTTGCAATCGAACCTAAATTTCTCCTGCTGGACGAGCCTTTCGCCGGAATCGACCCGATTGCCGTGGCGGACATCAAGGCCATGATTCGCCTGCTTGCCGAGCGAGGAATCGGAATTCTGATTACAGACCACAACGTCCGCGACACCCTTGAAATCACCCACCGCGCGATCATCATCAACAACGGGCAGATTATCACCCAAGGCGGCAAAGAAGAAATCCTAGCCTCCCCCGAAGCCCGCGAAATCTACCTCGGAAAAGATTTCTCAATGTAGGGAGCGACGGCTGAAAGCCGGAAAATCGCGATTAAATGAGCGATTTTAGCGAGTCTCGGTCGAGCCCCTGCGAGACCGCAAAGGGCGGCACCGCCTCCGGCGGTCGCTACGTCCGGGGTTCGCTCACGCTCATAGGCTTCGTGGATGACGAGTAGGCTGAGTCATGGATGACGAAGCCTACCCAGCCCCTCCCATCGCTGCCGCAAAAAAAATCGCCCGGAAAAACGGGCGATTTTCAATTAATTATCTTGCATACTCAACAATTCGTGTCTCACGAATCATAGTAAGTTTTATGCGGCCGGGATAACGCAGGTCGGTCTCAATCTGCTTGGCGATTTTCTGCGCCAACTCCTTGACCTCCCCGTCCGGGATTTTCTCGTTGTTGACAAGGATGCGAAGCTCTCGTCCGGCTTGAATTGCGTACGCTTTTTCAACACCGGTGAACTTCTCCGCAATCTCCTCAAGGTTCTCAAGACGTTTGACATAATTCTCAACAGTCTCGCGTCTTGCGCCAGGCCTTGCGGCGGAAATAGCATCCGCAATCTGCACGATTACAGCCTCTATCGTCTCAGGCTCGCAGTCAGCGTGGTGGGCGGCAATCGCATTCACTATGCGGGGGTCTTCTCCCATTTTGCGCGCCATCTCAGCACCGACCTCTGCGTGGTTCTGGTCGGAATCGTTTTCCGCCCCCTTACCGATGTCGTGGAGGAGGGCTGAGCGTTTCGCAAGATCTCTGTCAGCCCCGACCTCAGCAGCAATCATGCTGGCGATTTCCGCGACCTCGCGTGAGTGGGTAAGAACGTTCTGTCCGTAACTCGTGCGGAAGTAGAGACGGCCAAGAGCGCGGGCAGCATCCTGACTCATGTTGTGTATTCCCATGTCGAAGAGAACCTTTTCGCCCTCCTCGTAAATCTTCTGCTGAACCTCGCGGGTGACTTTCTGAACGATTTCCTCGATTCTAGCCGGATGAATTCTTCCGTCAGTGACAAGTCTCTCAAGGGCCTGCTTAGCGATTTCCTTACGAACCGGGTCAAAGCAGGAGATGACGACAGCCTCAGGGGTATCGTCAATGATGATATCAACACCTGTCAAAGTCTCAAGCGTGCGGATATTGCGTCCCTCGCGCCCGATGATTCTTCCCTTCATCTCGTCAGAGGGCAGAGAAACAGTCGCAACCGTAATGTCAGACGTAACTTCTGTCGCAAGTCTCTGAATAGTAGTAATAAGAATCGACTGAGCCTTTTTCTCAGCAGAAAGATTGGCCTCCTGCTCGATTTTGTTAAGAAGAGCCTGCGCATCATGGCGGGCGTCATTCTCAAGGCTTTTGATAATGAGGTCTTTTGCTTCCTGTTTTGAAAGACCGGAAATGCGCTCAAGCTCCACGCGGAGTTTTTCTTCCTGCTGGGCTACAGCATCCTCATGGCGCTGCAGGGCAACAGTCTTATCAGCATATTCACGTTCTTTTTTGTCAAATTCGGCAGCCCTCTGTTCGAGAAGCTCTTCCTTCTTGTTGACCTTTGCCTCGTAACGCTGAACCTCAGCGCGACGGTCACGGTTTTCCCGTTCCTGCTGGTTTCGTTCACGAATGAGTTGATCTTTTGCTTCTAGCAAATATTCTTTTTTCTGTGCTTCAGCTTCTTTCAGTGCATCCTGTCTTACACGTTCAGCCTTTTGCTCCGCCGCAGAGAGTTGAAATCTGGCATACAACCAGCGAATAATCCATCCAAGAACAATACCAACAACGGGAAGAATAATGAACATAGGATTCATTTTTCATCTCCTTGCATAGTACAAGCGGATTGTAATCTAAATTTTATCAATTTTTAAATACAATACACTTTGTTATAATATTAATAGATAGGAAACCTGTTGTCAAATGAAAAATGCCTGTCTGAAAGAAAAAAAGGAAATAATTTTATAAAAGGAAAAGGGCTTCCGCTCAACGAACGGAAGCCCCCAAAGGAGAGGAGGATGCAGAAAACAGATGCGCGTGGTGTGTGCTATGCGTACATCTGCATAAAACTGCAGTGATTGTTGTTGAAACTCTAGGCGGACAACGTCCGATTCAAGTCTCTTGCTCTTGCAACCACTTGTTAAACAGGTTTCCCCATCTAACGGTTACAAATATATTTCAAAAATCATCAGTAAACAAGTTTTTTTCCCGTGTATAACACTTTTTTACGCTAAAAATCTCCAAAATCTTAGTTTTTTCCTTCCAAATTAAGGTTCAATTTAGTTACGAATTCCTTCTTTAAGGTTTTTACGTTATGATATGAATATGAAACGTTTTTCTTTACAGGCAAAATCAATTTTGATTCTGCTGATTCTACTGGTCCAGCCGCTGCTTTTCGCAGAGAAGACTCCGGTTGAAAACCTTTACCGCTACAAGCTTGAAAACGGTCTGGAGCTTTTTGTCATGGAAAACGACTCAGCCCCGCTAGTCTACATTGAGATCGCAGTCCGTACGGGTGCCGTAAGCCAGACTCCTGAGAACGCCGGACTCTTCCATTTATATGAACACATGATGTTCAAGGGAAACGACAAATACAAAAATCAAAAGGAAGTCACTGCGGCCCTGAACAAGCTGGGAGTCTCTGACTGGAACGGGACGACAGGAATTGACCGGGTGAATTATTTTTTCACGATTCCGTCGAATATGGCAAAAGAAGGAATGGACTTTTGGTCTCACGCAATCAGAAATCCCCTAATTGACGAAAAGGAACTTGAAAACGAAAAGTCCGTGGTTCTCTCAGAAATCACGGCTGACGAGAGCGACCCGGGAGCCATAATGAGAGGCGGTTTATGGAAGAATCTGCTTTCTGAAAGCCCCTGGAGAATCGACCCGAGCGGAAAGCCTGACACAGTGAAAAATGCCACAAGGGACGACTTGATTGCAATCCAAAAGACCTATTACGTTCCCAAAAACGCAGCCCTCTTTGTAGGAGGAGACGTAAAGCACGAGGAAATCTACAAATACGCAAAGGAAATTTACGGGGGCTGGGAGAATTCAAAAGAGACTGCCGAGATACTGAAAATCAAATGCCCGACAAAGAATCCTGTCCTATCTGACACAAAACTCGTCTTTGCCGACCCCCGCTCATCGGGCGATTTTACCCGCGTCTCATTTTATTTGAGGGGGCCGGACGGGGAAAGCGATGCCGACGATACTTACGGAGCCGACGTCTGGGGATATTTGCTTGCAGACCCATCATCTGATTTTTCAAAGGCCTTTGTTTCTGACAAGGACTTGCAAATTCCTGACGCTGACTATGTTGGAGCCGGATACACGACCTTCCGTGCCAGCGGGGTAATCTCTGTCTCCGCCGCAATGCTTTCTGGCGGCTCTTTGAGCGAGGAGGACAAGGCTATAATATTTTTAGAGACGGCCCGCAAGGTCACAGAGGAAGAGCTGAAAGGCAAAAAGGACTTTTCAAAAGAGAAGATTGAATCAGCCTCAAGACGGATTGAGGACTCAAGAGTTTACGAGCTTGAGACTGCGGAGGGATTTCTTTCGACGCTAAGCTCCATCTGGTCTTCATGCGGGGCGGACTACTTTTTTGACTATGAGAAAAAAATCGCGTCTATAAAAACTGAGGATGTCACGGATTTTATCGAAAAATACGTTAAGGCAAAGCCTGGAGTGTTAATCCTCACTGTAAGCCCGGACTATTTCAAATCCCACAAGGCGGAGCTTGAAAAAAAAGGCTGGAAGGAAATCACTGCGGAAAACGCATTTTGGTGGAAAGACAATTAATAATTGACAATGGATAATGGACAATTAACAATTTGGGTGAATCGATATGAAGAAATTTAATTTTTTTACAAGACTTTTTACAGTCTCAACTCTTTTGATTTTTTCTCTTGCGCTTGTCTCCTGTGCTTCTACAAGAGCGGACGGTGGAATTTCAGACCAGGTCAAGGCTGACTTTTCGGAGGCGGAGCTTTCAAACGGGATTCCGGTCGTATTTAAAAGAAATAAGTCTGGGCAGATTTTCGCGCTCAGGATGATTATAGAAGGGGGAGTCGCCTTGTACCCGCAGGAAAAATCAGGAATCGAGAACGTCGCTCTCAGCATGATTTTCCACGGAAGCGAAAAATACCCATACGAGGACATCCAGAAACTCGAATATGAAAAATCCTTCTCTATGTCAGCGTCTGCCGGGAAGGATTATTCAGTTGCGGGCTTCACCTGCATTTACCGGGATTTTGACAGCGTTTTTGACCTTTTCGCAGACTCTTTCAAAAATCCACTGATGAAAGAGGATGATTTTGACAGAATCATGGCGGGAGAAAAAGAGTCGGTCGCACGGACGATGGCAGACCCGTCAGGTCTTTTGGGCTACCTTTTGAACCAGACAGCATACAAGGGCCACCCCTACTCCACTTCAACAGGTGCCACGGTAGACTCCGTTGACAAAATCACTTTGGAAGAAGTCAAGCGCCACGCAGAAAATCTCAAGAATGCCGCCAGAATAAAATTCGTCATTGTCGGAGAGCTGTCATCGGCGGAGCAGAAAAAAATTCTTTCAAAACTCGAAAGTCAGTTCGGCTCTCTTGAAAAGTCTGAATATACAAAGCCTGAGATTGCTCAGATTAATGTCGAGGGCGAGACTGTCTACGGAAGTTCAGAGCAGGCGGGAAACACGGGATATGCAATCGCATATTTCAAAGGCCCAGACCGCTACGATGACGACTACGTTGCCTACGCTCTCGCCGGAATGTATATAGACGACCTTCTTTTTGCGAAAGTCCGCGAGGAAAACGGAGCCTGCTATTCAATCGGGACAGGAGTCCTCGGAGGCCGGGACATGCTTGGGGCACTGTCAGTCTACAAGGCGACAAAGGCTAATGATTTGCAGAAAATCATAAACGAGGCGGTTGACTCATTCCCGCCTGTCGACGAAATCCGCAGGACTTTGGACCAGCACAAAAACAAGTACATAACCTCGCTTTTCTCCTCATCGCAGAACACGGCCGGAGTTGCGTCCAACGTCTGCACATCGCTTGAATACTCTGGAATCCCGGAAAAATATCTCTACAGGTCGGCGGAAGTCACCGCGGTCACGGCAGAGCAGGTGTACTCGGCATGGCAAAAATACTTCGCCCGCTCAAGCGAAAAAGCCGGTGGAGAGCCTAACAAATGGCGATGGGTCTCAGTCTCAGGGCCGAAAGCAAAATACAATTTTGATTAAAGCAAGACAACAAAAATTAGATTCTTATAACCCGGATTCAAAGAGAAGAATTCGGGTTTTATTTTTGTAACAAAGGTCTCAGGAATTTTCTTCGGCTCCAGCCTGCACTTAGAGAACGCCCACAGGATTTTCGGGGATTCATTCGTAAGGATTCAAAACGTCTCGCAGCTTGCCGAGGGAGTTCGGAAGCTTCTGACGGATTCGCTGGAAAAATCCCAGTTTTCTGCGATAGTATAGGGCAAGGAAAGCACAAAGGGCAATCAGCGTCGCCAGCTCGGAAGTCGTTATGGCGGCACATGCAATCGCAAAAAAGAAGACTCTCTCAAAAATCCCTATTTTTTCTTCTATATGACCCTCCAAAGCGACGGCGACAGAAAAGCACACAAGCACGGCCGAAATAACAGTCAGAATAGTCCCGAAAGTTGGCAGAGGATTGATGTAGTCATTGTTGAAAATGAAGGCAAAGGGCAGGAAAAAACCGGCGATGCCCATTTTCACAGCTTTTCGGCCTACAGCAAGGGGATGAGCCTTGGCGATTCCTGCGGCCGCATAGGATGCCACCGCCACGGGAGGCGTTATTGCCGAGACGCATGAAAAATAAAGCAGAAAGAGGTGGGCTGCGAACGGCTCTAACTGCAAGTTTATAAGGGCAGGGGCGATGGCAGTGGCACATACGATATATGCGGCGGTAGTCGGCAAGCCCATTCCAAGAACCGCGCAGACGAGCATCGAAAGAATCAGCGATAATATCAGAGAAGAACTTCCTATCTGCACGATGCAGTCCGAGAATTTCAAGCCGAGACCGGTCAGGGAAAAAACTCCGACGATAATCCCGGAGGCCGCGCAAGCCGTCAGAACCGAGCATAGAGATTTTCCGGCGGCGACACAGGCATCGAGAATCTTCTGGAGATTCAAGCGATTCTTTGAGTCAAAGAGTCCGCAAAGAATCACGACAGCGGTCGCAACTACAGCGGCTGTCATGGCTGAAGTCTGAAAGACAAGCAGCTCCAGCAAGAGAACGGTAAGCGGCAGAAAAAGCTTGATTCCACCTTTTATCGTTGACTTCAAGTCTATGTCTGTCTCCACGGACTTCACGTTATAGCGGACTGCCTCCAAGTCGACCATTTTAAATAGGCAGAGGTAGTACATAAAGGCAGGAATCAAGGCACCCAGACAGACTCTCGCGTAGGAAAGACCTGTGATATCGGCAAGGATAAAGGCCGCAGCCCCCATCACGGGAGGCATGATCTGTCCGCCGGTTGAGGAAACTGCCTCCACGGCTCCAGACGTTTCAGCAGGATAACCGCTCCGCTTCATCAGAGGAATTGTGAAAGCACCCGTACTCACGACATTCGCCACGCAGCTACCTGAAATCGTCCCGAAAAAGGCGCTTGCGACCACGGATATTTTCGCAGGTCCCCCGCGTTTTTTCCCGATCAGGGCGATTGCGATGTCCTGAAAAATTCGATTTGCACCTGACGCATTCAAAAACGCCGCAAAGACCAGAAAGAGGAAGACGTTGCTGGCACTTGTTCCAGTCGGCACACCGTAAATTCCCCGGTCACTGAACAAGGCGAGGACGACCCGGCGGAGGCTGTACCCCCTGTTGCCGAAAAGCCCCGGAATGTAGGCTCCGGCGAGGGCATAAATCACCGCAAGAATTCCGATTAATGGCAAGGTAATTCCGAGGACTCTTCTTGCGGCCTCAAGAATCAGCAAAGTCAGAATCAGCCCCAGAATGAAAACCGGCGTTGTTATTATGTTGTTCTGCATGTCCTGGGAATACGCGTCAAAGTTGATGATGACATACGCGCTGACGGCCACAATCAAGAGCATACAGATTATGTCCAAAAGAAGGCAGAAAGTCCTGCAAGGCTTTTTCCTCAGAAAGTTCGGAAGATGAGCAGAGAGGGGAAAGTAAAGGAAGGTCAGAGTCAGACCGAACATGACATGAAGCGCATAAAACGCGATGCTAGGCAGCCTGAACACAGTGAAGTTTCCGACATGAAGCAGCACCGCCGTCACAGAAATCACCGCCAGCAAAAAACTTCTAAAGCTAAGATTCTGACCTTTTCTTTCCATAATTTATAATCCTTATTTCAAAAGATTGTCAGGAAGGGCGACTCCCTTTTCCCGCAAGTATTTCACCACGCCAGGATGCAGGGGAATATTGAAGGCCTTCGCGTTATCCACTGTCGCATAGGAGAGACTTTTGTGAATAACAAGAAGCTCCGGATTGTTCTCAAAAAGAGTCTTGGCGATGAGATAGGCATCGTCATTTGAAAGCTTTGCGGAAGCCACCAGCATGTTCCATTCAGACACAGTGGGAATGTCAGCCTTAACGCCGTTGTAAGAGCCTTTCGGAAGAACTGACGCAGAGTAATAAGGGTAATTTTTGACGAGGAAATCCTGCTCGGCTTTTGTCAGGCCGATAAAGCCCAGCTTTTTGGTCGCCTCCAGCTCGCTGATTGCGGGAAATGGAGGGAAGGAGAAAAGAACTGCGACATCAATCTGCCCCTGGCCGAGAGCTTTCGCAGTCGCCCCGTGTCCGTCATTGAAAATTGAGGAAGGTTTTACACCAAGTTTGTCAAAGGCTCCTCTCAGAACTCCGTCCATCGCAGCGCCCTTGGAGCCGAGTCCGACGACATGGCCGTTGAAATCACCCAGCGAATTGATTCCGCTGTTCTCCCTCGTGTAAATCGTCATGTGAGAAGGATAAAGAGGAACGAGCCCCCGCACGTTTTTCATCGGCTTCCCATTCGTCCATTTTGCAGTTCCTTTCGCGCCCTCGTACAAAGTCGAGGTCATGGCGATTCCAAGCTCCGCCTCCCCGCTTTCGATAAGGGCAAGGTTCGCGGTAGAACCGCCGGTCTCTTCCGCCGTAAAAACAAAACGGTCGCCAAGGTGCTTGTTTATCAAGTTGGCAAGTCCGCCTCCGACAAGGTAGAAATTGCCGCCACTAGAACCGGTTCCGAACGAATACTTTTTAGGACTCTTCTTTGCAAAAGAAAAAGAAGTGACCGCCGAAATCAATGTTAAAAACAAAAGAATTTTTTTCATATATTCCTCCAAATTATTTTCTCACGCTGTATTTATCGATTACGCCCATCTCTCCGAGCATTTTCTCAAGATCTTCAAGCCTCCGCCCCGTATAGTCCTGATAAGGACGGCGCAGATGACCGCCCGGCAGACCGAGAATATTCAGGGCAGCCTTTATCACAATCGGATTTGAGAATGTGTAAAGCTGCTGCAAAAGCGGAAACCATTTGAAATACTCAGCCCTGGAGCTTTCCATGATTTCTGTGCTTGTCCACGGTCTGGAATAAAAAGCCGCCTCCTCAGGAATGATATTTCCGCCGATATTCGCAGTTCCTGTTCCGCCGACAGCAAGGGTTGGCAGGACAATCGAATACTTAGGAAAGTCACAGCACATTATCTTTACCTTGCCGCCGCAAAGCCTCTGAACCTGAACAAGCTGCTCGACAGAGCCTTGTGCCTCCTTGTCCACGACAAAGTTCGGATGCAGGTCAGAGAGGCGTTTTATAGTCTCTGGCTCCACAAGAACGCCAAGGCGAGACGGATTGTTGTAGATTCCGCAAGGGATGCTTACGGCACTCATGCAGGCATCGAAGTGGGCGAAAGCGGCCGTCTGAGGGATAAGAACATAGGGAGGAACAGTGAAAATAACCCCGTCAGCCCCCTCGCTCTCACAATAACGGGCGAATTCAATGCTCTGGTCTGTAGTAGCTGACGACGCGCTAAAAAAGACTGGAATCCGGCCTGCGGCAATCTTGATAACCTCGCGCACAATCGACTTCTTTTCCTCAAGGGTCAAAAGCGTCACTTCCCCGGCAGACCCAAGCACAAAAAGCATTGACGTTCCGTATTTTATCTGTCTCTCAATCAAGACTCCGAATCCGTCAAAATCAATTTTGTCATCAGGTGTGAATGGCGTTGGCAAAGCAACAAAAGAGCCGCTGAGATTGACCATAGATTTTCTCCAAATAATTAATAGTTTACCTAGTGATTAACTAGGTAATTGAGATACTACAGAAATTTCCTTTTATTGTGTAATACTTTCTTTTTATTAACGGTGATAGGAAAAGGTTATATAGATTCTAGTGTCTTCCGCCGACTTTGCAGGCGACAGGTGCACAGCTATCAACATGGGGAATTTCGGGGTGTTTTTCAAGCCAGGCGACAGCGTAGGAACAGGTCGCGGCGATTTTGTTTCCGTCGCCTGAGATTTTTTTGACGGCGGCTTTCATCAGCTGACCCGCGACTCCCTGCCCCCGCAGAGACTCATCGACAAAGGTGTGGTCGATTGTGGAAACACCGTCAGCAGATGGAAAAGTGATTTCCGCAATTACTTTGCCGTCCCCGTCGCTTGCGTAGATTCTGTTTGTCTCTGTGATAAATTCCATATTTGCTCCTTAAAAAGGCTATTAAAAGACCTGCGATTTGTCAAATTAATTTTTAAAGCACGGCTGAAAGGAAAGCCTCAAGCCCTTTCTCCAAATAGTCGCGGGAGGTGGCCACGTTGAATCGCTCGAACATCTCGCCCTCTTTGCCGAAGACGTTACCGGAGTCAAGCCATACGTTGGCTTCCTCGCGGATTCGTCGGTTCAGCTCCCTGTCGTCATAGGGAAGAGCCGTGCAGTCAAGCCAAAGGAGGTATGTCGCGTCAGGCTTTTTGGCACGAACGAGATTCCGGCCATTTTTATTGATGAAATCAAGGGCAAAGTCAAAATTTTTCTCGATGACTTTCTTGCATTCCTCGTGCCATTTAAGCCCCTTCGTGTAGGCGGCCTCGCAGGCGGTAAGCCCCAGAAGAGACGGCTCATCGTAGCCGGTCCTGTCACGCTCAGATTTGAAGGCGGCCCGGATTTCGCGGTTGGGAATAAATATGTTGCTCACTTGCAAACCTGCCAGATTGAAAGTCTTGCTCGGAGAAGTGCATGTAATCGTATTCTGCGCAATTTCCTCCGACAGGGAGGAAGTCACAGTGTGGTGATTTTCGCCCCAGATAAAGTCAGAGTGAATCTCGTCGCTTACGACTATGACCTTGTGACGCAGGCAGATTTGCGACATTTTCAAAAGCTCTTCGCGGCTCCACGAGCGGCCTCCGGGATTGTGGGGATTGCAGAGGAGGAAAAGGCGGACTTTTTCGGACTTGATTTTCTCCTCAAAGTCAGCAAAGTCAATCTCATAACGGAGATTTTCCTTCTTCCAGACAAGAGGATTTGAGACGATTTTTCTGCCGGAATTGCGGATTGAGTTTGAGAAAGGATAGTATACCGGGGACTGAATCAGAACGCCGTCACCTTCTTTTGTTAGCGCACGGATTGCAGTTGCGATGGCAAAGACAACGCCAGGAGTTTCGACCAGCCAGTCAGGCCGAACCTTCCAGCCATGCTGTGCTTTTAGCCAGGAGGCGACCGCCTCAAAGTAATGGGGTTTTATGTTCGTGTAGCCGAAAATCCCATGATTTACCCGGTCTGTGAGGGCTGAAAGAATTTCAGGGGCGGTCTTGAAGTCCATGTCGGCCACCCAGAATGAGAGGGCGTCCTTTTTGTAGCCGCGCTCGACGGCAAAGTCGAATTTAAGGCAGTCTGTCTTGTGCCTGTCCTGTCTGGAAAAATCATAGAGCATAAAGTTCTCCTATTTAAAATAAAAAAGCTGACATTAGCGGGATGACGGCCACTCTGTTTCGCTGCCGCTGGGGCTAGCTTCTGCATTGTTCCGCTGCCGTAAGGGGCTTCAAATTTTAATATTCCCACTTAATGAGCTTCCGCTTTAACTTAAAAAGGCCTGCATCCAAAAGGCTCGTGACGACCGCAATAAGGATAATTCCGGCCAGAACTTTTGTATAGTCCGCGTAGTCAGAATATTTTTTTACGAAATAGCCAAGTCCGGCCTTTGCACCCAACATTTCAGCCCCAGTAAGACAGAGCATGGATGAAGTCAGGCTAGTGGCAAGTCGTCCAATCACATCGGGCATACAATAAGGGAGGATGACTTTGAAAATCATCTCAAAGGCGTTCAGGTTCATGACTCTGGCAGAGTCTATTATTTTCCTGTCCAAAGAGCCGACCCGGTTTATCATGCTCAAAAAGGATGGCCAGAAGACGGCCGACCAAATCACAAAAATCGAGGCAGAGTAGAAAGTCGGCATCACGGCCACAACATAAGGGGTGTAGACAAGGGGTGGCACGGTTGACACGACTCTGGCGACAGGCTTGATTGTCAGGCGGAGAATTTTCACATAGCCGGTGAAAAGACCGAGAAAAATTCCAAGCACAAGGCCAAGCCCCATCCCGATTACAAGGAGCTTCATTGAAGAATAGACTGAAAAAGCCATATCCTTCCAGTATTTCACAAAGACCATCAGGACATTTTCCGGCGGAGGAACTAGCACAGGATGGGCAAGCCCGCTTTTCACTGAGATTTCCCAGAGGCCGAGAAAAAGCAGGGCCGCAGTCACGATATATATCTTTGAATTTCTGGAGTCTTTTTTTTCGTCAGATTCTTTCACAGAAAGACCTCCCCGTCGCCTATGTTTTCCACAACTTTCTCGTAAAAAAGGCTCATCAGACTGTTTGAGAGCCTTATGTACTCAGGATTTCGGAAGAGTTTTTCCTTTACCCTTGGCTTTGCAATTTTGACAGGAATCTCACCTGAAATCTTGCCGGATCCTAGAAAAAGAACCCTGTCAGCCAGGATAATAGCCTCGTCAATATCGTGGGTGACAAAAATCACGGTCTTTTTCTCCTCGCTGGCAAGGCGGCTCAAAAGGTCCTGCAGGCTCCGCCGGGTCTTTGGGTCAATTGCCCCGAAAGGCTCGTCCATAAGAAGAACCGCGCTGTTCATGGCAAGTGCCCTGGCTATCGCAACCCTCTGCTGCATTCCGCCGGAAAGCTGGGAGGGGTAACGGTCTTTTGCGTACAAGAGGCCTACCTTGTCCAGATATGACTCGGCGATTTTTGAGATTTCTTTTTTTCCGCCTGGAATTTTCGCCTGCCTCATTGCAAAAATGACGTTTCCCTTAGCAGTAAGCCAGGGAAAAAGGGAATAATGCTGGAATACAACTCCACGGTCGACTCCAGGTCCTGAGATTTTCCGCCCGTCGATATAAATAGAGCCTGAGACATTTTTGTTAAGCCCCTCAAGGGCTGAAAGGAGGGTTGATTTTCCGCAGCCGGAAGAGCCTATCACGCAGACAAATTCACCCTCCTCAACGGAGAGATTTATGTCCTGCAAGACCGGAACCCTAGTGCCGCCGTCATTATAAGTGACTGAAAGATTTTCGATTTTGATTTTGGACATAAATCCCCCTTTTTTTGCTAGGCCTTGAAGGAAGCCTTCAGATTTTTGAAAAAAATGTTTCCGCTGTCACGGGCAAGAATCCTGTCCAGAGCCTCCTGATAGATTGCAGTGTCGACGTGATTCTCAATATCAACCTTTCCGGTGAAGTAGCCTGCGTCAACAAGAGAATTGTAGTAGCTGACAACGCCGGGCTTGTTGGGGTCAAGTGTCATAATCGTGCGGTTTTTGAAAAGGTAGGTGTTCACATAATCCTCGGTCTGGTCAGAGTAGTCAGCCAGAGCCTTAACAACGTCAGGATGGTTTGCCTCGTCAGAGTAATACTCAAGGGCACGCAAGTTTGCGACCGTAAAGCGGACCAGCTCCTCCTTCTTTTCCTGCAAAACCTTGCGGCTGGTCACCTGGCGGCAGCAGACATAAAGAGGCTCCAGCTCCCCGACCTCGTAGACAGTCTCGATGCCAAGATCCTTGTATTTTGTGGCAAATTCGGCCGGTAGGAAGCCCAAATCAGCCTCCCCCTTGCGGACAGCCTCGGCAACGTTCACCTGAGAGTCAATCTCAATTACGTCAATCTCCTTGTCCACATCGATTCCGTACTTATTTTTGAGGACACCCCGGCTTACAACCCATGCAGTGTCAGCCCGGACTGTGGCGATTTTAATTCCCCTGTACTTTGACAAATTCTTGTACTTGGAAGCCTCTCCCTTACGGCTTATAATCGCCCCGCCCTCTGCGGCGGTTCCCTCAAAAATCACAAGATCAGACCCGTTGGCGATAAAATTCAAGTCAGGGACGATTCCGGTTCCCCAGATGTCAAGGTCATTCTTGTTTGTAGAGATTGACGTGAGGGCTGCGGTGGGGTTCGCGGCCTGCACAAGCTCCACGTCAACACCCTCCTCCTTGTAGTAGCCCAGCCTGTCAGCGGTGAGGACAAGGGCAGTCCTGATTGTTCCAGGTGACACCCCGAATTTAAGTGTTTGAAGTTTCTCTTCTTTTCCAGCCGTTGTTTTCTTTGAGCAGCCGGAAAGTCCCACGGCAAGCGCGGCCACGATGGCCGCAAATTTCACAGTTTTTTTCATGATAGCCTCCATTTTTTTTGCAGAATGATTGCCTTCGGCAGACTCATTCATATAAATCCGAACTCAGATACCGTTCTCCTGAGTCGGGAATTATCACAACTATATTTTTTCCCCGGTTCGCGGGTCTTTTTGCGACCTGAATAGCCGCCCACATGGCCGCACCTGCGGAAATACCAATCAGTATTCCCTCCCGTTTTGCGCTCTGGCGGGCAACCGTGTAGGCATCCTCATCTGTGACATCAATCACCTCATCAAAGAGGGATGTGTCTGTCACAGGCGGTGTGGGGCCGCCTCCTATTCCCTGAATCTTGTGGGGGCCTGGCTGACCGCCTGTCAGCACAGCGTTTCCAGTAGGCTCCACAGCGATGATTTTTACAGAGGGATTCTTCCGCCTCAGATACCGACCGGTTCCAGAGATTGTCCCTCCCGTCCCGCTGGCAGCGACAAAAATATCGACTTTGCCGTCGGTGTCCTCCCAGATTTCAGGGCCTGTCGACTTTTCATGGGCCGCCGGGTTGTCAGGATTTCTCCCCTGACCAGGGACAAAGGCTCCGGGAGTCGCTGCGGCAAGCTCCTGAGCTTTTTCACCTGCTCCGCCCATGGACTTGTCCTTTGGAGTCAGAATCACTTCGCTTCCGTAAGCCTTCAATATCCGAATCCGCTCCTCGCTCATGTTCTCCGGCATCAGGATTTTCGCCTTGTAGCCTTTCACAGCGGCCACCATGGCAAGTCCTATCCCAGTGTTGCCGGAGGTTCCCTCGATGATAGTCGCGCCAGGCTTTAGCTCTCCCCGTTTTTCAGCCTCCTCAACCATATTCAAGGCCGCCCTTGCCTTCACCGATGAAGACGGATTATAGAATTCAAGTTTCGCGATTATATTTGCGACAGCCCCGTAATCACGCTCAAGATTCTTAACTCGCACAAGCGGAGTGTGGCCTGTAAGCTCCAGAATATTATTGTAGATTCGCATTTTTTCCTCCTAGAAAAAGTCCGCGTTAGCGGTGCGGCAGGATGCTCCTAAATTACATACTCCGGCTGAGTCAGCAAGTTCATCTTGTTGAGAAATTCCCGTGTCCGCTCATTTTTGGGGGACTCAAAGACTTCCTTTGGGCTGCCTTCCTCAAGGATTTTTCCCCGGTCGAGAAAGACGACCTTTTTGGAAATCTTCTTGATGAAGTTCATCTCATGGCTGACAAGGAGCATTGTAAAACCGCCTGCGGCAATTTCCTTTATGACCGCAAGAACTTCGCCAATAAGCTCCGGGTCAAGGGCAGAAGTCGGCTCGTCCAGCAAAAGCAGATCCGGCTTCATTACGACCGCACGGGCAATTGCCACCCTCTGCTGCTGTCCGCCTGAAAGCTGGGCTGGATAGTGGTTGGCCCAGGGCAACATTCCGACTTTTTTAAGGCCTTCAATCGCAGCGTCAAGGGCATCCTCTTTTTTTATTTTCTTTACGGAAACAAGGCCTTCCATAACGTTTTCAAGGGCGGTCTTTTTTTCAAAAAGATTGAAGCGCTGGAAGACCATGCCGGTGTTTTGCCTCACAAAAAGATTTTCCTTTCTGTTTGCCTTGGCAAGGTTGATTTTTTTGTCCTGCAAGGTAAGAAAACCATTTTCCGAAATCTCAAGGCGGTTTATGCAGCGCAGCAGTGTTGATTTTCCGGTTCCAGAAGGACCGATTATCCCGACCACATCACCCTTTTCTATATTGAGATTTATTCCGTCCAAAACCTTATTTGTTCCGAATGATTTTGAAAGTCCTTCTATCTGAATCATTTTTCACCCCTTTTTACAGCTTGCAGACGCAATTCTTCTTCCGTCACAAGAGGAATTTCAGAAGGAATGGCGATTTTCTTTTCAGTGAATTTTATGGCCTGCTCGATTATCACGGTGAGAACCCAGTAAATAATGGCGAGCGAGACATAAGTCTCAAAGTAACGGTAACTCCTGCCGGCGATAATCTGTCCCTGGGCTGTAATCTCGACGACGGCGCAGGTGAAGGCCAGGGACGTTCCCTTTATGATCGAGATAAGGGAATTTCCCAAGGTAGGCAGGGCGACCACAAAGGCTTCGGGCAGAATTATCCTTCTTAAAGCCTGAAAATAGGTCATTCCGAGGGAATAAGCCGCCTCAATCTGACCCTTGTTGACGGAAAGCAGGGCCGACCGGATTATCTCCGCGCTAAAGGCGCTCTGGTTCAGGCCGAGGGCAAAGGCCGCGTAGACAAAGCCCGGTATATCCGCAATCTGCAGGTTCGTTCCGAATTTGGCGTTGACAGCCTTGAAAATCATCGGGAAGCCGAAGAAGGCTATGTAAAGCTGGACGATAATCGGGGTGCCCCGCAAAAGCGAGATGATAAAATTTACAATCGGACTTAAGACTTTTGTCCCCCGGATTTTTATTACGGCCATCAAAAGACCTAGAAGGAGGCCGATTACCATTCCAATCAGGGCAAGCTCCAGTGTCACCGGCAGCTTTACAAGCAGCTTTGGGATTTGTGTGAAAACCAGTTTTATGTCAAAAATCTTTCCCATTTTTCAAGACTCCTCTTTATTTTGTGGACGACGGCCAGCCTGTTTCGCTTCCGGTGGACTAGCTTCTGCATTGTTCCGCTGCCGTAAGGGGCTTCAAAAAAACTTCTCGACAAGAATGTTCGAAAAGCCCATCCGCTTTTTGTGCTCGGCTTTTTCAGCCTCAGTGCGAGGAACGAAAGCCCCCTCGTGGGCCTCGTATTTTTCCGGGTCTTCGGCGGGATTTTCAACGTAACCCAGCTTAAGGTAAAAGCCCTCCGCCCTGTCCTGGCTGTTTATCACGATGTGGCGGATTCCCTCCTCCAAAATCCATTTCTCGGCCTCGCCTAGCAGAATCCTGCCGTAGCCCGACTTCTGTTTTTCACGAACCACGCAGACCCGGCCGATTTTCCCGACCCCCGGAAGTGGAAACTGTATTCTCGCCCCGGCGACCGGCTTATGGTCCTCCAGCAAAAGCAAAACTTGAAAATTTTTCTCAAGGCTGTCATGGGAAAATTCTGTCTCCATCGGAATGCCCTGACCGAAGACAAAGGCATCCGTGCGAACATAGTCGTATGCTTTTTTCTGCCATTCTGGGGAATCTTCCGTCACCCTGTAAATTTCCACTGCCATAAAAACTTCCTTCAACTAAGCTAGTCTCAAAAATCGCCCTGCCTGTGGAGGTCAACAGACAGGGTTCGTCTCTTTTTTAAATTATTTTTTAATTGAGCGGAGTATCGAAGAATTCCGCCTTTGGACTTGTGTCGCTCCCGAAATACTCGACCGCATATTTTGCAAGAGTTCCGTCCTCCTTAAGCTCCTTGAGGACTTTGTTCACATCGTCGCGGATTGACTTTCGCTTTGCGTCTTTTGCGAACAAGAAATAAGTGTTGTTCTGCTTGAAAAGGAAGTCCTGCGTAACAGGGTCGATAACGTTCCCTACCAGCTTTCCTTCAAGGCCGAATTTCGGTAAAAGCGCGTCCAAAATAGGGCCGTCGTCAATCGCCACATCGGTGACGCCCTCCGCGATGTTCTGGAATTTCAGCTGGAAATTCACGCTCGTATACTCAATGTTCACCTTGTGGTCAGGATGCTGCTCGTTCCACTCCTCAATGGCAATCGTCATGTTCGTGGAAGGACTCAGCTGAATCTTGTAGTGGCGGTCTGCCAAATCCTGCAGGCTTTCAAGAGGTTTGTCCCCCGCCCGCTGGATATACTCATAGAAACTTGTCTTGTAGGGATATGAATAATAATAGGACTCGCCGCGCTCCTTTGTGTAGCCGTAGTTGTTCACGGCAAAGTCATACTGGCCGCTCAAGACCCCCTGCAAGGCATCCGCCGTCTCGATTACAAGCTCGTACTGGGGGAGTCTGGCAAAAACCTCGCGGGTGATTTCGATGTCTATTCCCGTAAGTTTTCCGCTTTCGTCCACGTAGCAGTAGGGGGCAAGGGAACCGCCCGTCACCGCTTTGACAATAGTCTTTCCGCCTGCGGCCGGATTTTCTTTCTTTGAGCAGGCGGATAGAAAAACTGCCGCCAATGCAAAAAAAATTCCTGCCGTAAAAACAATTTCTTTCCTTCTCATAATATTTTCTCCTAAAATTTTTTAATTTCCTAGTAAATAAGTAAGTAATGCAAATAATAAAGATTTTTCCTGACTTGGAGAAATACAATGTTCTTATATATTCCTATAGAAAAAAACTATTAACCGAGTATCTCGTTTTTATAGATTACCCCGTCTTTCATAATCAGCTTTATGTTCTTGTGAGGATCAGATAGAAGCGAAAGATTCTCAACCGGATTTCCATCAACGACCAGAAGGTCCGCATAAGAACCTTTTTCCAGCACGCCGATTTTTCCGTCCGGATAGGGATTCTGATATGTCGTGAGTTTTACCAGCTCGTTGAAGGCACCTGTCGCCGCATACAGGCCTTTAAAGCTGCCGAAACGCTCCTGATAGCTTTCCAAGTCCTGAGACTGCTTGATGCCGCATGTCAGCCCCTCCACATAATCAGTCCCGAAAAGGAGGTTAAGACTGTATTTATTAATCAGCTCTGTCTGCTGAGCAACACCTGAGCGGACGTACTCGCCTTTTTTCTGCCGCTTGGGGTCGGCAAAATCAGGATTTTTATCCTGCTCTGCTGTGTGGGGGCGGAAATTCGGACACGGGTCGATGAAAATTCCCTTGTCCCTTATGATTCTCGCAGTCTCCTCGTCAAGACGCTGGCCATGCTCAAAACTCTTCACGCCAGCCTCAGCGGCGCGTTGCATCGACTCATTCGTATAAAGATGAGCCATGACGTAAGTTCCGTAGTCAGCGGCCGCCTGTACAGCAGCCTTCATTTCCTCCAGGGTGAACTGAATCGTCTGAATAGGGTCGTACTGGGAGGCACATCCCCCGCCAGCCATGATTTTTATCTGCGATGCACCGAGGAAAAGCTGTTCTCTCACCGCGCGCAACATTTCCGCAGGGCCGTCCGCTATATAGGAGCGGGAATTCGGGCCAAGTTGGCCGGAAGCGAAAATCCCGTCAGTGATTCTGTATTCCGTGCGGCCAAGCCTTAAATCCCCGTGTCCTGCAGTTTGGGAAATGTAGGCATTTGAAGGATAAATCCTAGGGCCGACAATTGTTCCATCGTCAATTCCCTGCTTGATTCCATAAGTCACGCCGCCAGCGTCACGGACTGAAATAGTCAATATTAGTGCAGTCCCCAAACACCCCTTAAATCAAGCAGCCA
>CAMOIE010000016.1 GCA_946615905.1 uncultured Treponema sp.
TTCGACTCCCTTCTGCCGCTCTAAAAAGCCTTTGGTTAACTCCAGAGGCTTTTTTTATGCTAAAAATTTGATGATGGAAAAGGGGAGTCGAAGCAAAGGAGCGCGCCAACAGGCGAAAAGTCGCCATGGAGGGCGGCGACAGCGACTGCGCCGGCCTGTAGAGAGCGAACAGGAAGTTTGCGACTGGAAGGCGACTCCCTTCTGCCGCTCGATGAAAGGTTTCAGTTCAGTGCTGAAACCTTTTTTTTGTTTTAAATGAATTTACTGCGCGGAGCGGGGAGTCGAAGCCCCCGGAGAGGCAAGCAGGGCGTAGCCTCGATGGGGGAAGGGGGGCTGTCAAAAAAAGGACAGCCATATGCTATTAGAATCAGACTTTGAACTGGTCGATTTGCTCTGAAATCTCAATAATCGATGAATTCATCTTCTGTGTGATTTCGTGGAGCTGGGTTCCGGTCTCGTTGATTTTTTTCGCGCCGATTGACATCTCGTCCATGCTTGAGAGCATCACGCTCGTCGCGTCCTGCAAGTGGCGGACTTCCTCCAGTATCAGCTTGTTGCCTTCCGCCATCTCGCGGCTTGCGGTGCGGACTTCGCTTGTGGAGTCGTTCATTTCGTGCAGGGAGTCGCCGATTTGGCGGGAACCTGCCGTCTGCTCTTCCATGGCCGCCTTGATTTGCCGGACTAACTCGTCAGTCTCGCGGATTTTGTCTGAGACGGACTGGAATGCAGTTGATGACTCCTCGCTTGCGGAGACAACGGAGTCGATGGAGTCCTGGATTGACTTCAACTGCTCTCCGATTGTCTTTGACTGGCTTGTTGAGGTCTCTGAGAGCTTTCGGATTTCGTCCGCGACGACCGAGAATCCCCTTCCGGCTTCTCCTGCGTGCGCGGCCTCGATTGCGGCGTTCATTGCGAGCAAATTGGTCTGCTGGGCGATTGACGCGATTACGGCGTTCGCCTCCTGCAACATCTGTGACTGCTGCTCAATCTGCTCGATTTTTGCGTTCACATCGGCCTGTTTTGCGGAGCCTGTCTGGGCGTTTTCCTGCAATTCGTTGAATGAGGAGGCCATTTTGTCCATCGAGAGATTCACCGATGCGATGTTCCCAATCATCTGCTCGACCGCGCTGGAAGCGTTTGAGACTCCAGCTGACTGCTTTTCAATCATTTTTTCGAGTGAGGAAATATTTGATGCGATTTCGTTCACCGCGCCCGCCGTCTGCTCGACCGATGAGGACTGGCTTGTGATCTGCTTGTGGACAGACTGAATGTTCGCGATGATTTCCGTGATTGACGATGCCGTCTCCTGGCTAGATGCTGACATGTTCTCGCCGGCCGTTCCCAGATTGTTGCGGGAATGTTTGATGTGAGAGATGATAGTCTGTAGCTTCTCCGAGAATTTGTTGAATCCCTCAACCACGCGGCCGATTTCGTCCTCAGTCGTAACTTCGATTCTTTTGGTCAAGTCTGCGTTTCCGTTCGCGATTTCGCTGATGGAGTCCTCAACTGTTCTTAACGGCTTTATTGCCCTCGCGATTATCAGTGTTCCGAAAGTGACTGAGATTATCAGAATCACTATTAATACGACAATCATCCAGTTCACGATTCTGTCGATTACCCCGAAATACTCGCGGTAGGGGGCCATGCAGAAGACTGCCCAGTTGCTGGAGTCCCCGACAGGACGGTATGAGGCTACCATGACTTTTTTGCGCCAAGGCTCGAAGAATGAGTGGTAGCTTGTGTTTCCCGCCATTGCGTCCACAATCGCCTCGTTCATCTCGCCTTTTGTCGAGTTCTTGAGAATCTGGCCTTTTTTGACAAAGCTTGGGTCAGGGTCAGCAACCGTTCGCCCTGTCACCATGTCGATTATGAAGGGATGGCTGTCTTCCCCGATTGTGATTGACGCGCACAAGTCCGAGTATTTCTGCCCGTTGACTTCCGCCGCGAGGACACCCGTGATTTTATAGTCAGAATAGACCGGAACGAAATAGTTCATGACAAGCTCGCTGTTCTCTGCCGCGCCTTCCCTGATCGCCGGGTCTGTGACAACTCTTGTCCCGTTGAGGGCTTTTTGAAAATACTGGTTCGCGGAGAAGTTGATTTCATCTCCGTACTCATTATAGGAAAGCCCTTCCTGGGTGATGTAAAGGACTGAGATATAAGAGGGGTCGGATTTGACCGCCCCGGAAATGAATTCTATTTTGTCCGCGATTGCATAAGAGTCGTCTGAAAGAACCTCAGTCGAGGCGAGAACCTCCAGCATGTGGAAAACCTTGTCGTTCGTCATTGAGACCTGGGCTGCGACTTTGCCGGAGATTGTAGTCAGCGTCTCCTGGACTGATTTGCCCAGGGCCGGTTTAAAGCGCGCGTAGGCGATAAAACCCAGGGCGAAATTAGACAGAATGATGATTCCCAAAATGAAAATGAGCAGGCGTGTCTTTATGCTCTTAAAATCAACGACATGTTTCTTCATCCTAAAAACTCCTGACAAATTGTCTTTTATCATAGCTATGGTAGTTAATAAGTCTGAAGGAAACCTTTAAAATGTTTTTTTTGAATGTATTTTTTTTCTTTTAACAAAGATTTAGCGTCTTTCTTAATGTCAGTCCGTCCCGCCAGTGGTTGAGCCTGTCCCGCCGGTGGTTGAGCCTGTCCCGCCGGTGGTTGAGCCTGTCGAAAACATCGGCGGAACGGGCCGCTCAATAACTATTTTATTTTCGCGAACTGTGAGTCAAGCCAGTCGTAGGCTGTCTTCTGCTGTTCGATCAGGAATGTGTGCTGGCCTGCCGGGATGATTTCCGTGTGCAGCCTGTCTTCCGCGCCGTTGGCCTTCCAGATTGAATGCATCTTCGCGTACGCCTCGTTCACCACGTCCACCGGGAAAAGCTTGTCGGCCTCGCCGTTGTAGAAAAGCATTGGTTTCGGGGCTGCCAGTCCTGCGAAGTCAGGGTAGTCAAGGTATTTTGCGATTGTCGGGTGCAGCATTGAGAATGCGCTCTGGCCTTTGAGCTGGTTGTTTCCGATTACCATAAGTCCCGGCATCGTTCCCATCCAGCAGTCGGCGATTCCTGCCGTGATGTCATCGCTCAGCGCCGAGACCTGCCATGCGCGGAAGGCTCCCATTGAGAATCCCACAGCCGCGACCTTCCTTGAGTCGACTTCTTTCTGCTCTGCGAGGAACTTCGCCGCCCTGCAGTCCTCTTGTGCGATTATCGAGGCGAAAGAGGAGCCAATGTTGAAGAGGTTACATGCGAGTGACTGCTGGCTGCTTGTCGAGAATCCCTTCACAGACCTGTCGCCCCAGCCGAACGCGTCGATTGAGAGAACCACATAGCCGCGTTTTGCAAGCTCGTCGCCTGGGAATGTCCCCGTGAAGAATTTCTTTGACCAGTTCTGGGCGGTCACGAGCTTTTTCTTGTCCTCGTCACTGTCTCCGAACGGCTGGACCATCTTCTCCTTTCCGATTGTGAATTCGGAGCCGTGGTCGTGGAGCATCAGTGCCGCAGGATGCTTTCCCTTTCCTTTGGGAACCAAAAGATATGCAAGCACGCGGGAATCCGCTGAGATATTGAAGACGACTTTTTTCGCCGTGTAGCCGTCCCTTTTCTCCTCGGCGATTACGACCGGGTCAAAAGGCGTGTCATCGTTAAAAAGAATGACTTCCTCGCGGGCTTTCGCCAGTCCTGTGTCGTGCCAGGCCTTTGCGTCCGCCCCGTCTTTCCATCCAAGGGAGAATGCCATCCTCGCCTTGATTTTCTCAAAGAATGTCGGCATACAGCGGTCGCTCGCGTTGATTTCCTGCTTTACGTACTCTTTGCTCGCCTTTGCCGTGAGATTTCCCATGCAGAGCAGGGCGGTGGCCAGAGCCAGCCCCCTTGTCAGTGTTTTTTTCATAAAAAGCCTCCTTAAAAGCCTCGGCGGCAGCCGCGCACCATGGACGGTGCCTCCTGATTTTGAAATTCAAAAAAAACAAGTGATTTTTATCTTACCATGAAAGAAAAATTTGTCGAGAACTTTCTTTTTGGCCTGCGATTCAATATAATATTAACTATGAAAGATTTATCGAAAGACTTTTCTGCCGCAGCGCACGGAACAATAACAGACAATAATCACGCCGCCCTCTGGCACGGACGTTTTGCGGAAGGCCCTGACGCCGCCGCCGTTGAATTCGAGACCTCAATCCATGTCGATGAGCGCATGGCCTTGGACGACATCAAAGGCTCTAAAGCCCACGCCGCCATGTTGGCAAGCCAGAAAATCATCTCAAAGGAAGAGAACGAGGCGATTCAGTCAGGCTTGGACTCAATCAAGGCTGATTTGGAGTCTGGAAAACTTGCGATTGACTATTCCGCCGAGGACATTCATTCATTCGTGGAGGCCACTCTGACCGATAGAATCGGGGAGCCTGGAAAAAAACTTCACACCGGCCGCAGCCGCAATGACCAGATTGCCCTGGACGAGCGACTTTACCTTTGCCGCGTGATTCCGGAGCTGCAGAAGAACATTCTTTCGCTGATAAAAACTCTCGCGGACATCGCCTCCGTGCATACACAGACCCTTATGCCGGGCTTCACCCACATGCAGCACGCCCAACCGGTCTCCCTTGCCCATCATCTGTGCGCATGGGCATGGAGCCTGACCCGTGACTATGACCGCCTCTCTGATTCAGTCAGGCGGATAAAAAAATCCCCGCTCGGTTCCGGGGCTTTGGCCGGCTCCGGTCTTCCTTTGAACCGGGAGATGGTGGCCGAAAGCCTTGATTTTGACTGCCCCACGGAAAATTCCCTCGACTCTGTTTCTGACCGCGACTACTGCATCGAGTTTTCATCTGATTTCGCCCTTTTGCAGAGCCATTTGAGCCGTATGTGCGAGGAAGTCGTCATCTGGTCGACAACGGAATTCTCATTCATCGACTTGAGCGAAAAATGGTCTACAGGCTCTTCAATCATGCCGCAGAAGAAAAACCCTGACTTCGCCGAGCTTATCCGCGGACGGACAGGAAAAGTCTACGGCGACCTGATTTCCCTCCTCGTGATGATGAAGGGACTGCCCCTTTCCTATGACCGCGACATGCAGGAAGACAAGGCCGCCCTTTTTGACGCTCTTGACGCTGTTCAGGGCAACGTGATTGTCTTTGAGGCCATGATAAAGGAAGCGAGATGGAACGTGGCGAAGATGGCGGCCGCCTGTGACGGGGGATTTTTGAACGCGACAGATGTCGCAGACTACCTCGTCAAAAAGGGAATGCCTTTCCGCACCGCCCACGGAGTCTCCGCCCGCCTTGTCCGCGCCTGCATCGACAGGGGACTTTCAAAACTTGAGGAGCTTTCGCTCGCCGACTTCAAAAAAGAATCTCCTCTTTTTGAGGACGACATATTCGGTCAGATCAGCCCGGAAGGCTGCATGAGGGCGAGGAAGACGACCGGAGGTCCTGCCCCTGAGAGGGTGATGGAGCAGATAAAAGCCCTCAATGATTTTTGCTCTTCTTCCGGGCTGCTTTGACTAGACTTGAGGCGGTAAAGGAAAATGTCGGAGCAAAGCACACAGGAACTGATTTTTCTGGAAAACGAATACGATGTACTCGAGAAAAAGCTTATGGAGCTGGACAGCGAGAATGCAATCTTCCACAGGCTTTCCACTTTCATTTTTGAGGCTTACAACTGCACATACGTCTTTTACTACAACGATGTCTTCGCAAAGCAGGGAAATCTCCTGTACTTCATTGAGCAGAAAGAGAACGGGGCGGACGTTGCCGCGCTGGTGGAGGAGAGAAGGGCTGCGAAGGCCTCCAACACATCCATCATGCTCCACATGAACGGCGGCTTCTCGGTGCCCTTCAAATTCCCTGACTCATCTGACGGATATATTTTCATCGGCCCGCAGATGAGCGGAATGATGTACGATTTTCCCCGCCTCAGGAATATGGTGGCCGTCACACGGACTCTGAGCAAAAATCTTCTTTACCTTGACTCGCTTAAAAGCCGCATTGAGAGGGACAGGCTCCGCTACGCGTTCTCAAAGTACGTCTCGCCTGATATCGTGTCGTCAATCGTCCAGAATCATGAGCAGGTTGATGTCGGAGGAAAGGACGAGATTCTGTCTGTCATATTCACTGATTTGCGGGGCTTTACGACTCTCAGCGACAATATTCCGGCGGAAAAACTTGTCTTGATACTGAACAGCTACCTGAACGAGATGAGCCAGGTGATTCTCTCACTTGGCGGTACAATCGACAAGTACGAGGGGGACGCGATAATGGCCTTTTTCGGTGCTCCGATTCCCATGAAGGATCATGCCATCCGCTGCTGCCTGTCAGCCCTGAGAATGAAAAAAATGGAGGAGATAATAAACGACCGCCTGATTTCTGAGGGGCTTATAGAGGAGCCTCTTTTCACAAGAATCGGAATCAACACCGGCTCCATGATTGTCGGAAACATAGGCTCTGCGAAACGCCTTGACTATACGATTATCGGGTCAAACGTAAACATCGCCTCCAGAATCGAGAACGCCAACAAAAGCTACGGGACATCTATCCTTGTCTCAGAGTACACCTACAATGAGATAAAGGACTACTTCGAGTGCCGCTATGTTGACGAGGCCGCCTTGAAGGGTGTCCACCATAAAATCAAGCTCTATGAGCTTGTCAGTGAGCGGCCTTTCGCGATTCCAAACTACATAAACTACATACAGGACAATTTCGCCGACGCTGATTCGATTGAGGAGGAGATTGAGGCTGTTGACGAGGCGGATCCTCTTGATGACATTGACCCGGACAGTAAAAGCGGGAATTCTTAAAATAGCCCTTTATCAACAAGAGAATTTAATGTATATTTTACCAGTCACATTTTTTAACGAGGTTTTTCTATGAAAAAAATTCTTTTTGTCCTATTAATGACGGTAATGACGGCTTCGATCTTTTTCGGAGTCTTTTCGTCTTGTAAAAAAAATAATGCCGCCTCCGGCTCTGACTCATTGAAGGCGATGCTGTCACGCGGAGAGTTTGTAATCGGTCTTGACGACTCTTTCCCGCCGATGGGATTCCGCAACGAGGACAACGAAATCGTCGGATTTGACATCGACCTGGCTAAGGAAGTCGCCGCCCGCCTCAACGTGAAATTCCGCGCCCAGCCGATTGACTGGTCAGCGAAGGAGCAGGAGCTTGCCACAGGCAAAATCGACTGCATTTGGAACGGACTTACAATCACCGAGGAGCGCAAAAAGGCTCTGACTTTCTCAAAAGCTTATCTTGATAACGAGCAGGTTCTTGTGGTCCGCGCTGACTCTGGAATCACAAGCCTTTCTGATATGACTGGAAAAACTGTCGGCCTCCAGTCCGGCTCTTCCGCCTCTGACGCATTGGAGGAGTCTGTGAACTTCAAGGGCACTTTGAAATCTGTCGTGGAATTCAAGGAAAACATCACCGCTTTGAACGATTTGGAGATGGGCGGAGTTGACGCTATTCTGATGGACTCCATAGTCGCGAATTATTCAATCAAGCAGACTGGAAAACCTTTTGTCGTTTTGAATGAGGCTCTTGCTACGGAAGAATACGGAATCGCTTTCAGACAGGGAGATGTGGAGCTTGAGGAAAAAGTCCAGGCGACCCTTGAGGAAATGGCGGAAGACGGAACCGTTGATTCAATTTCCTCAAAATGGTTCGGAAGCAACATCACTGTGATCGGCCGGTAGAGTTGTAAAAATAATAAAATGCTGAAAATGCTTTCAATAATGCTTGAAGGCTCTTTCGTGAGCCTTCAGGTGTTTTTTCTTACGCTGATTTTTTCACTTCCGCTGGGGCTTCCGATTGCGGCCGCAAGAATGTCCCGTTTTAAGCCCCTCGCTTCTCTTGCCAATGTTTTCCTGCTGATAATACGCGGAACTCCCCTGATGCTCCAGCTTATCTTCGTCTATTTTGCCCCCTACCACCTCTTCGGCCTTTCTTATGACCGCTTCGCTGCCGCCATAATCGCCTTGAGCGTGAATTACGCCGCGTATTTTGCGGAAATCTACCGGGGCGGAATCCTCTCGATTCCGAAAGGCCAGTACGAGGCCGCGAAAATGCTGGGCTATTCAAAAAGCCAGACTTTTTCAAGGATTGTCTTGCCCCAGGTTGTAAAGAGAATCGTCCCCGCAATGGGCAACGAGGTGATTACTCTGGTCAAGGACACGGCCCTCGTCCAGGTGATTGGAGTCTCGGAGCTTTTGCGCACGGCACAGAACCAGTCCAGCCGGCTTTTTTCCACCATGCCGATTTTTGTCGCCGGAATCTTCTACTTCGTGATGAACTGGGCGGTTTCCGCCGCATTCAATTTCACAGAGAAAAAACTGGATTATTACAAATAAATTTCTTGCGGAGAAGTCATGTCTGAGAATTTAAGTCAAGTTGGAAATCCTGGCCAAGCAGTTATTTCTGTGAGAAACGTAAAAAAATCCTTCGGTCAAAATGAAGTCTTAAAGGACATATCGTTTGACGTTCTGAAAGGCGAGGTTTTGGGAATAATCGGCCCATCAGGGAGCGGAAAATCGACCTTGCTCCGCTGTATCACCCAGCTTGAGAGCGTGACCGACGGGACTATCTCGATTTGCTCGAAGAATCTTGTCACAAACGGAGTCTATGCGTCAAAGTCTGACTGCCGTCAAATCGGACTTCATCTGGGGCTTGTCTTCCAGAATTTCAATCTTTTCCCTCATTTTTCTGTTTTGAAAAATATCACGGATCCTCTGATTCAAGTCTTGAGGCTTTCAAAAGAAGAGGCTTTTTCCTGCGCGATGAGGCTTTTGGCTGACATGGGGCTGACAGGAAAGGAAAAGTCATATCCCTGCGAGCTTTCTGGAGGCCAGCAGCAGAGGGTCTCTATTGCCCGCGCCCTTGCCCTGAAGCCTGACGTCCTACTTTTTGACGAGCCGACTTCCGCCCTTGACCCGGAGCTGACCGGAGAGATTCTGAGCGTAATCAGGGCGCTTGCCGCAGAGAAAATGACCATGGTCGTGGTCACTCATGAGATGGCCTTTGCCCGCGACACTTCCGACAAGCTGATTTTCATGGACGGCGGCCTGATTGTTGAACAGGGCGACCCCCGCGAGATTATCGGCAATCCGAAGGAGGAACGCACCAAGGCATTCCTCTCAAGATTTAACAGCAAATAACGCGTGATTTTTAAAAATATGGAGAATTATAAAATATGAGAAGACTTTTAACTTCACTTGCGATTTTTCTTTCATTCCTGCTGATTTTTTCATGCAAGAGTCCGAAGTCAGTTGAGGACAGTCAGCCGCTTGAGAAAAGGACTTTCGTCGAGACAGAAATCTCTGAGGACGGCAAGCTCTATTCCACCTGCGTTTTTGAAAAGCTTACAAATGTGACTTTCACAGACTATTCTGACGGAAATGTTTACAGCCTTCCTTTGGAAAATATAGCCTTCAATAAAAAGACGGGGGAGCTTTCCGCAAAGAATCTTCCTGACTCATTGGCCTCGAAAATTGAGGCGGCTAAAAAGACTAAGAGCGGGACTTTCCACATTGAGGGGGTTCCTGTCCGCCCTGCGAAATTCGTCCTCTATCTGATGACGAATTCGGAGCCTCTTGTCCTCCTTGGCGGCAAAAAACTTGATTCTTCTGAATACAAATGGAGCGGGGGCAGCCATACTCTTGAGATGAACTCTTCGTTTGACCATGACGAGGATTCTTACAAGATTGTCTGGCTTTCCGGTGAAGGCTATAATTCTCTCGGCAACAAGACCGAGGATTTTGAGGGCGAATACAAGCGCTTGACTGATGAGTGGCTTTTTGCCCAAAAGCAAAAAAAATAGAAAATTTGGAGAAATTTTTAAAAAAATCTTTACAAATTTGCAGTTTAATTTTAAAATAATGTTATAAATTGGGATAAAGGGGATAAATTTATGGAAGTTATGAAGGTTTGGGGGGCACCTCAGATGTTGAGGTCGTCGTCTGCCCATGTCGGAACAGGTTCGCTTGTCAACTTGAGCCGCATGTATAAAATGGGAGCCGGACACCAGTCTTCCGTCCAAGAGTCAAAGTCATTCGCAAGCTATCTTGCCGATGCCGCGACTCAGTTGAACGGAAAGCAGCTTGAGGTGAATAGAATCCAGCAGCAGCTTGTTACAGATCCGGATTCTGTCGATGTCCACGATGTGACAACTGCTATGGCTAAGGCTCAGCTTTCTCTGAGCCTTGCGCAGACTGTGATTGACCGCCTGATTACAAACTGGAACGAAATTTCCACGACAAAATAAAAAGATTGGAACTCAATGACGCCCGCCGGAATCTTAGGCGGGCGTTTTTATTTTGCAAAAAATTTGACTGTATCTGTTTTCTGGAAATCTTTTGGAGGTGGGGGGAGTCGGCTTACAGTCGCGGGCGTCCTGTCCGCTCCTTCCAGCCCGCCTACGCTCGCTGTCGGCAACGTCCTGTTGCCTTTTCGGCGCACCTGCGCCGCGCTCACTTCGGTTCGACTCCCTAAGTTTTATCTGCATAAACGGGAGATTTTTTTATAATTATTTGATTTTTCGCTTTCAGTGAAAATTACTGGAGGTGGGGGGAGTCGAACCCCCGTCCGGGTACGCAAGTCGGGCACATCTACAAGTTTAGTCATGCGAGGTGATTGTCGGGAGAAGGTAGCAGCAT
The DNA here is from genome assembly GCA_946615905.1 of uncultured Treponema sp. Taxonomy (GTDB): domain Bacteria; phylum Spirochaetota; class Spirochaetia; order Treponematales; family Treponemataceae; genus Treponema_D. The sequence continues at coordinate 10,645 of CAMOIE010000016.1, forward strand.
GACAAGCGTCTCCTCCGTATTCCGCTAAAAAGTCCCCCTTGTCGACCGGAAGCGGCAAAGAGCAAGTCCCTGTTGTCGTCAGAAGTTCACCCCGCTAGGAACAGCGCAGGGCGGCTTCCGGCTCAAGCAACTTACGCTGCGAGAGCTAACTGTTCGTTTGAAGAATCTTCTTCTTCTCTACGTTTGGCAGTTATAAGTTTTGTCAGATTGGGGCTCCTTCACACCCACCTGCCGCGCAGGCCTTCACGTACTCGTCGAAACCGGTGCACCCCCGATAGCTATCGAAGTTACCCGATTGGATATAGGCAAAATATAGTAAAAGTTTGTCTATAAGTCAAGAAAATTTTCCGCTAAATTTTTATTTTTTGCTGCCGAAAATCATAGTATGAATACATTTACACGGTCAGTAGAATTGTTGCAGCGCGCCATGGACGTAAATTCATTGCGCTATCAGGTTTCGGCAAACAATATCGCCAATTCCGAGGTGCCAAACTACAAGAGGCAGGAAGTCAATTTTGAGAGCGAGCTTAAGCGTGCCTTTGAGAGTGAGGCAGACACAGCCCACCGCTTCCAGCTTACACGCACGGACGAGGGGCATATCGCCCTTGACGAGCCTTATGACTGGCGGAAAGTGGAGCCGCGCCGTGTGACAGATTGGACGACCACGGCGAACGCCAACGGAAACAACGTTGACGCGGAAAGTGAGGCCATGAACATTCTGAAGATTCAGATGAATTACCGACTTCTGGCACAGCTTGAGTCATTCGAGTTCAGCCAGATGAAGACGGCGATGAGACGCTAATCAATTAAAAATGAAAAGTTTTTGAGAAATGAAAAATTGAGGAAACGGGGGAATTAAAAATGGGAATGTTTACTTCTATAAATATTGCGGCGACAGGAATGAGCGTCGAGCGTCTGCGCACTGACGTTATCTCAAACAATATTGCCAACGCTACCACGACAAGAACTCCTGAGGGCGGAGCCTTCAAAAAATCCTCCGTAATCTTGGAGCCGGTCGCTTCGGCTCATCCGACTTGGAGAAGCCCCTTCGTTTCAGCGGAGCAGGACAACGGACCTGGAAAAGGAGTCCGTGTCCGCGAGATTGTCAAGGACACGACTCAGGGCAAACTGGTCTACGACCCCTCGAACCCTGATGCGATTCAGTCCGGCCCTAACAAGGGTTATGTCGAGTACCCGAACGTCAATATCGTTAACGAGATGGTCGACTTGATTTCGGCCTCCCGCGCCTACGAGGCCAACTCCACTGTCGTTCAGGGAGCCAAGGAGATGTTCAACTCGGCCTTGAGCATCAACGGACAGGGCTGAGATTTTTGACTTTTTGATTGTAAAAACGATTTGTAAAAATGTTTGACCGGGTGGGAGAAGGTTAGGCAGTAAATGGAAGCAATGCGGATTATGAGCGCGCCTGAAATGCTCAGGACTGATCCTGCACACGCGGGAATTTCCCCGCTCACTACAAATTTCGGCGTTAAGCATGACGCTCCTCTTTCTTCTATCAAAGAGAACACTTTTGCGTCATACTTGGTCGGAGCCGTTGACAAGATGAACGGCCAGCAGCTTGAAGTCGGACGTGTGACGGAACAACTTGTCACCGACCCGGATTCAGTAGATATACATGATGTGACCACGGCAATGGCAAAAGCCCAGATGTCGCTGTCACTAGCACACACAGTTATTGACCGCCTTGTTTCTGGCTGGAATGAACTGTCAACTTCAAGATAGTTGCTTTCTCATAAATGCTGTGTTATACTAACTTTGCGTTTTTTTAAACGCGCTTCGTTCACGGGAGGGTTAGATGAACGAAAGGCTTAAAAAAGTTTCTTCTAAGTTAAAAGAGTCTTGGTCCAAGTGGTCCATTGTCCAAAAGGCGATTCTTGCGGGAATCGTCATTGCCGTTATCGTTGCCGTTGTTGTTCTTGTACGCACATCGGCCACGCCTTCAGGTACTCGTCTTTTTGCCCGGCCGATAAGCGACCAGGAGCAGCTTGAAAATATTGAGAACCGCCTTGAGCAGGAGAACGTCAAGTATACTCCTACAGCCGAAGGTTATATCCTCGTTGATGATGACAGGACGGCCCGCAAGGTAAAGTCAATCCTCTACACGGAGGGGCTTATCCCGACTGGAATGGATGCCTGGGATGTCTTTGACTCTTCCCAGAACAACTGGACTATGACGGATATCGAGCGCAACACCAACAAGCAGCGCGCAATTACCAATTTGGTTCGTCAGCAGATTGAGGCTTTTGATGGTGTTGCAAAAGCCGATGTCGTAATCACATTCCCCGAAAAAGAAATTTTCTCAGAAAACCAGAAGCCCACAACGACCTCTGTCGTTCTGACTTTTAAACCTGGTTCTACGATGGCTCAGGACCGCAAGAAAATTGAGGGTGTCCAGAAAATCATTTTGGCCGCAGTCTCTGGCCTCAGCGCGGAGAACCTCGTCATTTCCGACCGGGATGGCAACGTCCTCAACGATTTTGAGGGAATGGCCAATCTCGATGAGGTCAACGTCACTGAAAAAGAGCAGAAACTCGTCCGCAAGATGGAGGCTGACTACCGCAACCGTGTCCTTGAGGCATTGCGCGGAAACTTCTCCGAAGACCGAGTCCGCGATGTCGTTGTCCACGTTGACTTTGACCTCGTTCCTAAATACATCAGCGACAAGACGATTTATTCTCCTTTCGTAATGACTGAGCAGGATCCGACAAAGCCTTACGATACTTCCGTAAAGCAGGAGTCTGTCACCCTCTCATCCCAGAAAATCGAAAAAACTTGGACTGGCACAGGATACAATCCTGAAGGACCTGCCGGAGTAGAAGGACAGAATCCCCCTGTATATTCCGACATGTCAAACGTGATTGGAAAGTCCACAGAAACAGGTGTCACTGAGAATAAGGCCATTAACACTGAGCAGCGTCACACAGAAGTCCGCAAGACGACCCCTGACAGAATCACGGCCGCAGTCAACATCGACGGTCACTGGGAGACTGAGACAGACGGCTCCTCAAATCCGATTTTCGTCACGGAAAAGAACATAGAGTCTCTTAAAGAAAAATATCCTGACTGGGAGTCAGGCGAGAATATCCGCTTTAAGCTCGGACATATTATCCGTGTTTACACTCCAGTTTCAAAGGAAAAACTCTCACAGGCTGAGGGCTTTGTGAAGAACGCAATCGGTTTCAGCCAGTCACGCGGGGACTCTGTTTCAGTGACTTCCTGGGCAATTCCCAGGGAAAACGAGTGGGACGCTGAGGACGCGGCTATAATCCGCCGCCAGCAGATGCGCCGCACAGTGATGCTGGTTCTCGCCGGTATTCTGATTATTTTGATTTCATTCATCATCTTCAGGTTCGTAAGCCGGGAGCTTGAGAGACGTAGAAGACTCCGTGAGGAGGAAATCCTGCGCAAGCAGCGTGAGGAACGCGAGAGGGCACTTTGGGATGCCAAGAACGAGGGCATGGAAGTCACCATGTCTGTCGAAGAGCGCAAGAGGGCGGAGCTTCAGGAAAATGCGATTGCGATGGCCAAGGAACACCCGGAGGATGTCGCAATGCTTATCCGCACCTGGTTGATGGAGGAATAGAATATGGAAAGTTTTCAGAAAGTCACCGCTCCGGCAATCAAGCTTACTGGAAGACAAAAGGCCGCCATTTTGAGCAACGCCCTTTCGCCGTCTGCTTTTAAGAATGTAGCGAAATTCCTCAATGACGAGGAGCTTGCCGCATTGAGTAGGGCCGCCCAGTCAACAGGAATCACATACAGCATAGAAAAAGAAAATTCCGTCCTTGAGCAGACTTGCAATGTCGGCGCAAGACGCGGATTCATAAAACTCACGACCCTCCAGCGTATTCAAGATGAGTACGAGCAGGGAAAGGCACAGGCTTCTGCCGGAATCGCAGGAGTCACAGCAAAAGATACAGACAAAATCGCCCAAGTTTTGAGTATGTGGTTAAAGGAGGACTAGAAAATGCCGGACGCAAAATCAGCTCCCAAGCCCGCGGCAAAACCGGGCAGTCTTAAACCTGTCGGTGGAGGCGGAAAAAAAGGTGGCGGAAAGGATTTCAAGAACCTCAACGGCCGCCAGAAGGCCGCAATCTTCCTTGTCTCACTTGGCTCTGACATCTCCTCTGAGGTCATGAAGCACTTGCGCGAGGACGAGGTTGAAACCTTAACATTTGAAATCGCCCGCCTTGAAACCGTTGACGCTGAGGTAAAAGATCAGGTTCTGGAAGAATTCCAGGAACTGATGAATGCCCAGAACTTCATCACGACCGGTGGTATCGACTATGCCCGTGAGTTGCTTGAAAAATCATTGGGCAGCCAGAAGGCAATCGACATCATCAACAGGCTCACCTCAAGTTTGCAGGTTCGTCCCTTTGACTTTATCCGCCGCACTGACCCGGCCCACTTGCTCAACTTTATTCAGCAGGAATATCCGCAGACAATCGCCTTGATTTTGGCCTATTTGGAGCCTAACAAGGCCGCTGTTATTTTGCAGAACCTTCCGCAGGAAATTCAGCCGGAAGTCTCAAAGCGTCTTGCCACTATGGACCGTACTTCTCCTGACGTTCTTCGTGAGGTTGAACGCGTTCTTGAGAAAAAACTTTCTACATTGTCCTCCGAAGACTACACTGCCGCCGGTGGTGTCGAGTCCATCGTTGAAATCCTCAACCTTGTCGACCGCTCTTCTGAGAAAGCGATTATCGAATCCCTCGAAGAGGACGATCCGGACTTGGCAGAGGAAATCAAAAAGCGCATGTTCGTGTTCGAAGACATCGTTATGCTCGACGACCGCGCCATCCAGAAGGTTTTGCGCGAAGTCGACACGCAGGAATTGGCAAAAGCGCTTAAGTCTGTCGATACGGAAGTTCAGGACAAGATTTTCCGCAACATGTCAAAGCGCGCCGCCTCAATGCTCAAAGAAGACATGGAGTTCATGGGACCTGTCCGCTTGAAGGACGTTGAGGAAGCTCAGCAGAAGATTGTTTCCACTATCCGCCGCCTTGAGGATGCCGGTGAAATCGTCATCGCCCGCAGCGGTGAGGATGAGCTTGTCGTTTAAGTGGGGTAGTTCATGGCAAAAAACGTATTTGATCCGCGTGAGATAAAAAATAAGGACGGAAAATTTCAGCTTGGCCTCGTACATGAATATTATGTTCCCGAGGAGAAAGTAGAGGTTGAGGAAGTCCCTCAGTACACCGGCCCCACTGTTGAGGAACTGCAAAAACAGGCCGATGACTGGAAGGCTAACTGGGAAGTTCAAAAGCAGGAGATGCTTAAAAAAGCCCAGGACTCCGCCGATGAAATCGTGAAGAAGGCCGAAGACTCCGCCTTTGCGGAAGTAAAGAGACAGTCTGACCAGGCTCAAATCATCAGAAATGACGCAGAAAAAGCCGCCGCTGAGACAGTAAAGCACGCTCAGGAAGAGGCTCGGAAAATCATCGAGGAAGCTCAGGCAGAGCACGACAAAATCAAGGACGGTGCATACAAAGAAGGCTTTGAAAAGGGGCACGAGGACGGTTACCAGGACGGAAGTGCGGAAGTCACCCGTCTGATTGAGCGTACCCACAAGCTCCTTGAGTCTGTTATGAGCCGCCGCGAGGAAATCCTCAACGAGACTGAGCAGCAGATTGTCGATTTGGTGATTTTGATGACCCGCAAGGTCGTCAAGATTATCTCCGAGAACCAAAAGTCAGTCGTGATGGCCAACATAATCCAGGCTCTCAAGAAGGTGAAGGGGCGGGGAAACGTCACCTTGCGCGTAAACCTTGCCGATGTCAAACTTACGACTGAGCATATTCAAGACTTTATCAGTCAGGTTGAAAATATCAAGGGAATCAACGTTCTTGAGGACTCTACGGTCGAGAAGGGCGGATGCGTTGTCGAGACAGACTTTGGCGCAATCGATGCCCGCATTTCAAGCCAGTTGACAGAGCTTGAGAACAAAATCCTTGAAATTTCCCCGGTAAAGACAAACGTCAAAACCGGCGAGTAAAGAATAATGAAAAACTGGGCGCAACCCGCTTCGCGGGTCGGCAGTTCCAGGGCTTGCTGACGCGCGGCCTCCTCGGTTTCGACAGGCTCAACCTGCGGTGGCAGCCTCCGGCTCCCTTCCATTGCCTTGCGCTCTCAGTAATTTGGGTGGGACTATGGAACAATTTTTCAACAAGTATCTTACTGCCGTAAAAGAAACGGACACGATTTTATATACAGGCCATGTCACCGCCATCCGCGGTCTCATGATTGAGTCAAACGGACCTCGGTCAAAAATCGGAGAGCTTTGCACAATCAAACTTTCTGACGGCCGGAAAATTCTTGCCGAAGCATGCGCCTTTGACGGTCCGGTCGTAAAGCTCATGGCTTATGAGGAGACCAAGGGAATCGAGGTCGGCTGCGAGGTGACAGCCTCCGGTCACGTCCTCCGCGTTCCGGTCGGAAATAAGCTTCTCGGCCGCGTAATCGATGCCACCGGAAAGCCCTACGATGACAAAGGCCCCCTTGAGACAACGAAATATTACCCGATTTTATCCGATGCCCCTAATCCTATGACCCGCGCGCCGATTAACAAGCGCGTTGTCACCGGTGTCCGTGCGATTGACTCCCTTTTGACCGCTGGAAAAGGCCAGCGCCTTGGAATTTTCGCAGGTTCCGGAGTCGGAAAATCCACTCTGCTTTCCACAATAGCCCGCAATACGAACGCCGACATAAACGTAATCGGCCTTATCGGTGAGCGTGGCCGCGAGGTTCTTGACTTTATAAAGGGAAACCTCGGCGAGGAGGGAATGAAGCGGTCTGTAGTCGTTGTCGCAACCGGGGATACGTCCGCAATCTGCCGCCTTCGGGCCGCCTATGTCGCCACGGCTGTCGCCGAATACTTCCGCGACCAAGGTAAAGACGTAATGCTCATGCTCGACAACTTGACCCGCTTCGCAAAAGCCCAGCGTGAGATTGGTCTTGCCACAGGCGAGGCTCCAGCACAGAGGGGCTATCCGACTTCCGTTTTTGACATGCTTCCAAAACTCCTTGAGAGAACCGGAACCAACGACAAGGGGTCAATCACTGCCTTCTACGCAGTCCTTGTTGACGGTGATGACATGGATGAGCCAATCACCGATGCTGTCCGCGGTACTCTGGACGGCCACATTGTCCTCTCACGCGCACTTGCCGCCGCCCGCCATTACCCCGCGATTGACATAATGAAGTCTATTTCCCGTCTTTCCCGCCGAGTCACAGGCAAAGTCACCAAGCAGGCTTCTGACAAAATCGCCCGCCTGATCGCTGTTTACGAGCAGAACGCGGAGATGATTAACGCGGGAGTCTACCAGCAGGGGGCTTCCGCAGAAATCGATGAGGCAATCTCAAAGCACGAGGCGATTGAGGCCTTCCTCAAGCAGGAGGAAGAGGACCGCTGTTCGATAGAAGACACTCTCGACAAGCTTTCCGTCCTTGCTGAAATTGAGATTCCCAAGGAAGAGTACGTCGAGGCTCCCGCCTTGGACAGAAAGACTACGGCCGAAATCGTTGATGAGCGCGCCGCCGCGGAAAATGCAAAAAGCTCTGAAAGCTCTGATTTTTGACCAGGGGATTTTTGAATGAAAGCCTTTTCTTTTTCGATGCAGAAAATCCTCGACTTGCGGGAGTTTGAGAAAAAAAACGCCCAGCTGGAACTAGGAAAGGCTTTGGCGGAAGAGACTAAAATCAAAAATACGCTGGAAATGGTCGCCCGGCAGCGGGCTGAGACAGTCTCTATCTCAAACGAAACCCACGACATCAACGGTCTTTACACACAGAACCAGTATTTGAAACTTCTGGAAGTCCGCAAGGAAGAGCTTTTGACCCAGTTGACTCAGGCTCAGATTGTCAGCGAGGAAAAGCGGAAAATCATGCAGGAAAAAATGCAGAAGTGCAAGGTTCTTGAGGATTTAAAGGAAAAAAGGCGGCTTGCCTGGAAAAAAGAACGGGAAAAGGAAGAGGATAATTATATAGATGAGGTTGTCACGACCCGCTATGAGGTGTCAGAAGACTGAAAATTCTCTTGTAATTTTTTGTTGAATAAATTAAAAATAGGGTTATAATTATGTATAATTTATAATTTTTTTTCTGCTACTGCGTGGAGGTGCTTATATGGCAATGGTAAAAAAAGAGCTTGACCGGTTTGATACCAAGGCCAAACGTGGCGTACAGATATTGACAAAACTCCTTATTATGATTGGAGCGTCTGTCATCTGTTCAGCTGCATTTGTCGGCGGAATTTCGCTCTTTGTATTTAATAATGGAATGACTAAGGATGCCATGACTGACATCGTTCATGCCGGCGGGGTTGCCATGGAGATGCATTCTACCTGGAAGGGCAGTGATGATGAATTCGTACGGCAGGTTAAAAGGTATCTTAACGTTGAGTGTACCGTTTTTGACGGAGTGAAACGAGCCAACACTACATTAGGCTCCAATTTGGTCGGAACAAGTCTCGACAATGACGCTATTGTGAACACTGTGTTGAAAAACGGCGAAGACTATATCGGAAAGAACGTGATAAACGGCGAGGGGTATTATTCTGTTTATAAGCCCCTTAAAGCTGACGGAAAAATCAAGGGAATGATTTTCGTTGCGAAGAACATAGCTGTCATCGATTCTGTAAGAAACGATACTCTTAGAGTTGTTATTCCTTTCAGCATCGTGATGGCGATTGTAATCATTCTGCTTTCATACAGGTTCGTCCATTGGCTTATGTGGCGTATCTACAACGTGACGAACTTCCTTAAAGAACTTGAGAGCGGAGATGCTGACCTTACCAAACGTTGTAAGCTCTTTATCCGCGATGAAATCGGTGACTTGATTATTCACTTCGACTTCTTCCTTGACAAGCTCCAGAACATCATGAAGGAAGTCAAGGAGTCTAAGGTCGGCTTGAGCAATTCTGGCTCCCAGATGACGGAATCCAGCGAGGAGACTGCCGGTGCTATCTCAGAGATGGGCGCATTGATTTCTGGTATCCACGAGCAGATTTCAAAGCAGAGTGTCTCAGTTAACCAGACTGCACAGGTTGTCAATGAGATTTCAACAAACATCACTTCTCTCAACGACATGATTGGCGGTCAGGCCCGCTTGACTCAGGACGCTTCTGCGGCCGTCGAGCAGATGATTGGTAATATTTCATCAGTAAATAATTCAGTCGACAAGATGGCGGCTTCCTTCGGTGATCTTTCTGCCAACGCGGGAACTTCATTCAACATGCAGCAGAACGTGAACGACCAGATTCAGCAGATTGAGGAGCAGTCCCAGATGCTGCAGGAAGCTAACTTGGCGATTTCCTCAATCGCTGAGCAGACAAACTTGCTGGCCATGAACGCGGCTATCGAGGCTGCCCATGCCGGTGACGCTGGAAAAGGCTTCTCTGTCGTTGCTGACGAAATCCGCAAGCTTTCAGAGACTTCATCATCTCAGTCAAAGACAATCGGTGACCAGCTTAGCAAAATCAAGGACTCAATCAGCCTCGTTGTTACTTCTTCAGATGAGTCCGGAAAGGCTCTGTCTCTCGTTTCCAATAAAATCAAGGAAACAGACCAGCTTGTCTTGCAGATTAAGGCCGCGATGGAAGAGCAGAACGCAGGTTCTAAGCAGATTTCCGAGGCCCTTAAGTCAATGAACGACTCTTCGATTTCAGTTCAGGCTTCATCAAAGTCTATGGCAAAATCAAATGAGAAGATTATCCACGAAATGAACAGCCTCCAGTCTGCGACTTCCAGCATGAAGGTCAGCATGGAAGAAATGGCTGTGGGAGCTGACAAGATTACAAAGACAGGATCTGCCCTTGCAGGAATTTCCCGCGAGGTTCAGCTTTCAATCGACAAAATCGGAGAGCAGATTGACCGCTTTAAGGTCTGATGTTTTCTGACTATTTTTAGGCGAAAGCCTCGCACTAGCTTCTAGTCGGGGCTTCTTTTTAACGCAAAGCCGCTCCGCTGATTCTCGCTTTTGCAAGGGAGACTAGGCGGGCGGCTTCTTTGTCTGTATATGGCAGGATTTTATTGTAGTCAGGATTCAGGCAGTTTTCGTTTCTGAACTGGGCGAACTGCCATGATGCGTCATCCGGCAGCATTGAGGCGATTTTCTCTATGTCGTCCTCGTCCACAAGCGGAGGCACCAAGACTGTCCTCCATTCCCTTTGATTGGCAGGCAGGCTTGCGATGAGATTTATTGACCTTCTCAGAAAATCTTCTGTTTCATTGGCCTCAATGGAGCCGACTTCAAACTCTTTTTTTCCGAGTAAAAGCGGGTACTTGTGAGGGGAAGTCTTTATGTCCATGGCTATGAAATCCGGCCTGACTTTTTCGTCTGAGATGATTTTCTCAAGCCTGTCCGGTAATGTGCCGTTTGTGTCGACTTTTATTTTGTAGCCGAGATTTCTTGCGAACGTGATGATTTCTGGCAGTTTTGGATTCAACAGTGCCTCTCCGCCTGAAATCACAAGGCCTGTAAGAACATTACGACGCTTTTCCAAGTGGCTTTTTATCTGCTCCCACGGTGTCAGTTCCTCATCTTGATTAAAGACGAGGGCGGAGTTGTAGCAGTAGGGGCAGCGGAGGTTGCATCCTGGAAGAAAAATTGAGGATGCGACTCTTCCAGGATAATCTACTAGACTTGTTTTTATTAGAACTGCGGACGGAAAACTGTAATTCATAAGATTTTTTTAAGGCGAATTGAAAAGCAAAGAAAGTGTTAGCGCTGGGAAGGGCGACAGTTCGCACAAGAAAGCTGCATGTGCGGCGTTCTTGTGCGAATGAGCGTGAGCGAACCCTGGACATAGCGACCCGGCAAAGGCGGGAAACACCATATACAATTGAAAAACGAAAGTTACACGGCGACTGCCACGGGATTCAAAACTGCGTCCAGCTCCTCGACGTTGTGGGCGCGTCCGCTCTCGTTTCCATCGGCATCATAGAAAATCACGGTCGGAACGGCGAAAACACCCCGGCTTGCGGCCTTTTTGATTCCAGAGTCCGTGTCGATGTCGATTTTCTCGCCGTCAAGGGAGACATTCTCCATGTATTTTTTGACTGGCGGGCAGTTGGGGCAGGTCTGGCGCATGAAGAACTCGTAGCGGAAAGTCTCTCCGTTTGAGAGTGATTTTTCCTCGTCAAAAAGCGAAGTCTGGCTGCTGGCGACTTTTGCCGCTGCTTGTGCCACGACCTTTACGGCAGGCTCCGGCTCTTTTTCTGAAAGACTGGAGTCTTTTACCTCGAAAGTCTTTCTGATGTTGAACTCATCGCGCTTTCCCTTGTTCCAGTTGCGGACGGCTCGGTAGTAGCCCACGATGCGGGCGTAGACCTCGGTCTCCGTTCCGTGGACGTTCTCAAGCTCTGCCTTTACAGACGCGATGTCTGCATCGATTTCTGCAAGTGTCCTTTTTGCCATTTTTTTTATCCTCCCGTTCTCAGGCGATAGCCTGTTTTCTTTCTTCTTCAAGGGCAGCGAGTTTTTCACGCAACGCCTTTTCTTTTTCCGCCTTGCATTTTGGGCATTCAAAGAGCTGGCCAGACAGATATCCGTGAACCGGACATACTGAGTAGGTCGGGCTGATTGTCAGGTACGGAATCCTGTAGTTTGTGAAAATCGCCTTCACCAAGTCGCGTGTCGCCTTCCAGTCTTTGATTTGCTCTCCGACGTAAGTGTGGAAGACTGTTCCGCCTGTGTAGCGTGTCTGCAAGGCTTCCTGATGGTCAAGGGCCTCGAAAACATCGGCAGTGTAGTCGACCGGAAGCTGGCTTGAGTTTGTGTAGAAGGGGTCGCTTTCGCCCGATGTGATGATGTCCGGGAAGTTCTGCTTGTCGTGGCGGGCAAGACGGTAGGATGTTGACTCAGCCGGAGTCGCCTCAAGGTTGAAAAGCTCTCCTGTCGCCTCCTGATAGTCCTGCATACGGTTCCGCATGTGGTCAAGGATTTCGCAGGCGAAGTTCTTTCCGTTTTCAGTCGCAATGCTTTCGCCAAGGAAGTTAAGACAGCACTCGTTCATGCCGCAAAGGCCGATTGTGTTGAAGTGGTTGTTCAGTGTCTTGAGGTAGCGCTTCGTGTAGGGGAAAAGTCCGCCGTCAAGGAGCTTTTGGATAACCTTTCGCTTGATGCAGAGCGATTCCTTTGCCAAGTCCATCAGATAGTCGAGGCGGGCATAGAATTCTTCCTTTGTGTTTGCCAGATATGCAATCTGCGGAAGGTTGATAGTCACGACTCCAAGGGAGCCTGTGAATTCGTCAGAGCCGAAAAGGCCTCCGCCGCGCTTTCTGAGTTCCCTCTTGTCGAGCCGGAGCCGGCAGCACATTGAGCGCACGTCAGATGGATTGAGGTCTGAGTTGATAAAATTCTGGAAGTAGGGCGTTCCGTACTGGCTTGTCATCTCAAAGAGAAGTTTTGCATTCTCTGAGTCCCAGTTGAAGTCCTTTGTGATGTTGTAGGTCGGAATGGGGTAGCCGAATCCGCGTCCGTTAGCGTCCCCCTCAAGCATAAGCTCGATGAAGCACTTGTTTATCAGGTCCATCTCTTTCTGGCAGTCGCCGTATGTGAAGTCCTGCTCTTTTCCGCCGACTATGGCCTTTTTGCCCTTGAGATCGTCCGGGCATGTCCAGTCAAGCGTGATGTTCGTGAAGGGAGCCTGTGAGCCCCAGCGGGATGGCGTGTTGACACCGTAGACGTATGATTGGATGCACTGGCGGACTTGCAGGTAGTCAAGGTTGTCAGCCTTTACGAAGGGGGCGAGGTATGTGTCAAAAGACGAGAATGCCTGCGCTCCAGCCCACTCGTTTTGCATAACGCCCAAGAAATTTACGATTTGGTTTACGAGCGTGGAGAGGTGGCTTGCGGGCTTTGACGTGATTTTGTCGGGTACACCGCCCAGTCCCTCCTGAATCAGCTGGCGAAGCGACCAGCCTGCGCAGTAGCCTGAGAACATCGAGAGGTCGTGGATATGGAAGGCCGCAGTCTTGTGGGCGTCGGCGATTTCCGGCGTGTAGATGTTCTTGAGCCAGTAGTTAGCGGTGATAGTCCCGGAGTTGTGGAGGATAAGGCCTCCGAGAGAGAAGTTTACGTTCGCGTTTTCATGTACGCGCCAGTCGGACTGACCGAGGTAGCCGTCCATAGTCTCGTTGATGTCAAGCATGAGTTTTTTCGCATCGCGGACAGCCTCGTGCTTTGCCCTGTAGATGATGTAGGCCTTTGCCACCTCGACTTCGTTTGACTCAATCAATGCAGACTCAACGACATCCTGAATTTCCTCAATCGCAGGAATTGAGTGGGCGCGGCGGCCTGCCAATAGGGCGCGGAGGTTTTCCTCAACTTTATCTGTGATTGCCTGGGCCTTGTCGGGATTCGCCCTGCCTTCAACGGCTTCAATCGCCTTTGATATGGCCGAGCGGATTTTCTCAGGATTGTATTTCTCAAGCTTGCCGTTGCGCTTTACAACCTGACGGATAAAGCCCTGGGTCTCTGAATCTGAATTGCTTCCCAAAAATGCCCGCCATTCCGGGAACACCGACTGTTCATCTGACATTTTTTACTTCTCTCCTTATGACTTATTTTTCTTCACCTAATTTATTGACTTCGTTTATAAATTCCTGAAGGTTCTCAAAATGCTTGTAGACGGAGGCGAAGCGGATGTAGGCAACCTTGTCCACACCGTGCAGCCGCTCAAGGACAAGCTCTCCAAGCTGGGCGGTTGAAATCTCACGGCTGCCTTTCACCGACATGACAGCCTTGTCCTCGATTTCGTTGACGATGTTCTCGACCATGGCCGTTGCGACCGGTCGTTTTTCCAAGGCCCGCTCGATTCCTTTTGCAAGTTTTTCGCGGTCAAAAGGCTGTCTTCTGCCGTCTCTTTTAATCACCATGAAGGGTTTTTCTTCGATTCTCTCATAAGAAGTGAAGCGGTAGCCGCAGGAAATGCACTCACGGCGGCGGCGGATTGACTCGCCGTTTGCCATGGTTCTTGATTCTATGACTTTGTCGTCCAGGCTTCCGCAATAGGGGCAGCGCATGTCTTTTATTCTCCCACCGTTTTTAATTCTTTGTATTGCAAAGACTTTTTATAAATTTGTTATAAAAAACTACACAATTACTAGCGTGTTTTTTGCAATTAATTTATCATACACCACTAAATATGAGAGGGCAAGGGGAATTTTGCAGAAATTAGCAATAAATTCGAATTTTTGTTCAGGCGAAAGTTTTTAGTATTGTGGGCAAGTCCGTGTCTAGCCATACTCTAGCTCCTTGCGGCTATTGCCTTTGATTTTTCCCAGGCGTGGCGCATACTGAGTCTCAGCAAAATTGGAATCAGGCTGGAGATTTTCTTCAAGTTGTTTTTGCCCCCCCTGGAAATCCATGCCCTTGTGATTTGACTCCAAAGGCTTGCGATTTTCGGGATAAAGAGCATAGTAAGCGAAAGGCTCTCTGACAGGGGGAGCTTTTTGTTTCTTGTGATAAAATACTCTATGTCAGAAAATCCTTCTTTGAACTGCCGCTTGCTTGTCGTCCTGTAGAAAATCGAAGTGACTTCAAGGGAAAGTGTGAGTTTTGCAAGAAAGTCTATGTATGACTTTTGAAAGGCCAGAATTTGCGGAACAGCCCCGATTGAAAAGGCTTCTCCTGACTGGAAAAAACTGACCGTGTTCAAAATTATTGAGGCGATGTAAAGCATTATAGCATAAGCAAATGCGGGCTTGTTGTCGGAGACTGCCGCCTGAAGCGGAAAGCGCAGAATCACGATTGACAGCAATAGGCAGGCTCCCCAGAGAATGAAGGCTAAAAGAGCAGGAGCATAGAATGAGGCTGCCGCGAGTATGAAAATCATCAGGATTTTTACTGCGGGCGGAAGCCTGTGCATGAATGTGGAGCCGCTTTTGTATTGAAAGAATGAATTTCCGCTCATTTTTACGCCCAGAGTAAATCGCTTATTGACTCATATTTTGCGAGGGGATTTCTGATTCCCCAGCTTTCAAGCGGAAGTTTTAATGCTTCCTCCGCTTTTCCGTCAAAAACGATTTTTCCCTTTCTCAGGATTATAAAGTGGTCGGCTAGTGCCAGGCACTTCTCCAGTTCATGGGTCAAAATTATTACCGTTTTACCGTCATTGTGGAGGTCGCAGATCAGCTTGTTTACGTCCTTTACGCTCGGATAGTCCAAGTTTGCGTACGGCTCGTCAAAAATCAGTATGTCCCTTTCCATCGAGAGAATTGAAGCTACAGCCAGCCGCCTTTTTTCTCCGCCAGAAAGGAATTCCGCAGGGTATAAAATCTTTTCCTCCAAGGAGACTTTTTTTAAGGCTTCCTCTGCCTTTTGCTCGCTTTCTTTTTTTGAGAATCCCTGGTTTCTCGGACCTACAGCCGCATCCTCAAGCGGAGTGTCGCCCAAAATCTGGGTCGACGCGTCTTGAAAAATCAGGCCTGGTTTTGATGCTACCTGAACCTGGCCGTCAGTCGCTTTTTCCAAGCCTGATATTATCCCCATGAGGACAGATTTTCCGCTCCCGTTCGGCCCTGCGACAATCGTGACTGAGCCTTTCTCAATTGAAAGTGAGATGTCGTTGAGGGCGGCCTTGTAATTCTTTCCGTCAGTGGCGAACAGTTTTATCACATGGGAGAGGAAAATCACCGTGTTTTTTGTCTGATTTGAATTGTTTTCGCTCATTATTGATTCTGCTGATTCTTTAATGCCTCAAGGGCTTCTTTTTCAGCGTTTGAATTATCGCCGAAAAGATAGCGACCTGCAACTGGGCGGAGTGCAAGGGTCAGAATTACAGTGAGAACGTATTTTATCAAGTCTCCCGGAATAAAGGGGATGAATGTGAGTTTCAACGCCGTGACAAAAGTCTGAGGCTTTCCCTTTCCTGCCATGACGTGCATGAACCATGGAATTCCCGGCAGATAGACGATGACGTAGGCGATGAAGATTATAATGGCAGTTTTTATGACTACGGCGGGATTTTTTGCCTGCCTTATGTCCGCCTTGCCCAAAAGAAGACCTGCGAAAAATGTTCCGAGCGCGTATCCCCAGATGTAGCCGCCTGTCGGGCCTAGCAAAACCGCAAGACCTCCGTGGGCGTTTGCGAAAACCGGAATTCCTGCCGCCCCTAGAAGAATCCAGAGAAGGACGGAAAATCCGCCGTACCAGGAGCCTAAAAGACAGCCTGACAGAATGCAGAAGAAATTTTGTGAGGAAATCGGCACTCCGCCCGGAAGCGGAATGGCGATTACACAGCCTGCGCAAATCAAGGCCGCGAAAAGTGCAATGAAAACTGAACGAAGCAACTTGTTATTCATAATTGTAAACCTCTTTTTAATGCGTGTAAGGTAACAATTATGAATAAATTAGTCAACTGATGAGGATTTCCGCAAAAATAATCCCAAGTGCAAAAAGGCAAGCGCGATTAAAAGACCCGGCAGCCAGTCACCGAATCTCGCGTAGACCGTCATCACCCTGCGGTAGACGGGAATTTCCGCCGCAAGTGCGTTTTCCTCAAAGAGTGGGGTCTTTTGCTGGATTTTCCCGTTGGGGCCTACGACTACAGTGCAGCCTGCGTTTGTCGCCCTTGCCAGAGTCGTCCTGTATTCAATTGCCCTGTAGGTCGCGACCGCCAGATGCTGGATTTCAGCCGACCGGGTCAGAGACCAAGAGTCGTTCGTCAGGTTTATGAAAACTTCGCTTCCCGCCAAAAATAGTCCCCGGCAGACTTCTCCGAACGCGTCGTCAAAGCAAATCGGGGTCGAGATTTTCACGCTGGCCTGACTTTGCGGAAGCTCTCTCAGACTGATGATTTCTGTCTGTCTTCTGTCAATGAATTCCGGCGTTGAGATTGGAATGTCAAAGAGGACGTAGCGCTCTCCAGGCTCCCATGTAGAAAATCCAAGGGTGTTGCGGAAAAAGTTGTAGACAAATGGAATGTTCCTTCCGGGGAAGACCTCTGCGAATGGTACCAGGTGAATCTTTGAGTATGCTCCGCGGAAAATCCCGTCCTTGTCGATTAAGACCGCCGCATTTGAGTATTTTCTGGAAAAGGAATCTACGGTCAGAGGTGCACCGATTACAAATGGCGTTTTACTCTTGGCGATAAAATCCATCAGTGGTTCCTCTTTTGGAAACCTTTTGTATTTGTTTACCGCGGCTCCAGGGAATCTTCCGGTCAAAACGGCTTCGCTCCAAACTACCAAGTCTGCTTTTTCTCCTTTTTTATTAAAGTCTTGTAGCTTTTCTCTGGTAAGTCTTTTTGAGATATTTATTGTCTCAAGGTCTGTTCCCCGCCATGGATCCAAATTCTGCTGGACTAAGACGGCGTTCAGTTGTTTTACCGGTTTTCTAGGCATATTGTACTGGATGATTCCGTATAAGACTGTTGAAAGACTCAGAATTGCTGCTGTATTTACGCAGGATTTCCATGCGGCAAAAATTTTTTTCCCTCCTTCTTCTGACGAAAGGTCAGGAAGAATTAAAATTCCCTCCGCGACTGTCGCTGAAATCAGGGCGAACAAAAATGTCACCCCGTAAGGTCCTGTTATGTCAGCGATTTGTGTGACTAGCGGCCATGTTACGGCTGTCATGGAAAGTGTTCCCCATGGGTATGCCAAAAATCCTGTCGACTTGCACCATTCCCAGATTGTGTAGACTCCGGCGAACCAGAAAATCCTTAAGGGGAGGGCGAATGGCTTTATTCCGCCCCTTTCCTCTAGGCGATTTTTTTTCGTGCGGTAAAAAGGCGCGAAAGCAAAATAAAGGGGCATGGACATCAGGGCGAAAAATCCGCCAGTCCCAAGGTCTGATGCTCCAAGTGTGAAAACCGCGAAGTCCTGAAAATAGCCCAGCCAGAAACTTGAGAGGAGGTGGACTACAGCGGCCTGCAAAAATGAGAGCCAAAAGACTGCCTTCACGGATTTTGCCCTTGATAGGCAGACGTAAAATGGAACTAATGCGAAAAGACCGATTAGAGGAGAGCCTTGCGCTAAGAACTCATTAGGAATGGCAAGCGAAAGCATTGCGGCGGAAAGCAGAGAACAAAAAACTTGTAAAAAACAAAACATTATAGTATCATCTTATAAAGAAAAACTTAAAAAATCAATCTTGCAGGGGACGGTGGGAGAACAATGGATCAGGTAAGAGAAGCTCATAAAAGTGAATACGGAAAAGATCCGGAAGTCGTTTCTTCAACACCCGGCCGCTTTCACCTGATAGGTGAGCACTCATGGTTTTTCAAGGACAAGACCCTCTCGATGGCGGTGGACCTTCCTGTCTATGTGGCCTTGTCAAAAAGAGAAGACTCCTCGTTAAAATTTTATTTTTCACAGCTTGATGACAGGCGAAAGACAAGCCTTGCCTCATTGAAATTCCGCAAGGAAGACCGGTGGGCGAACGTCGTCAAGGCGATGATTTACGGCTTTACCTCCGGCGGCTACGAGGTCGGAGGACTTGACGTGACGGTTTATTCCGACAACCTTCCTTCCGCCGGATTCGGAATCACCACGGCGATTAAAATCGGCTCGGCAATCGCCATCCGGGAATTGTATAAATTCGCATGTGATGACAACCAGCTTTTGCAGGCGGTCGAGCGCGGAAACAGGCTCTTTTTGGGCGTGGAAAACTACAATGCCGACAATTTCTCTGCCCTTTACTCAAAAGCCGGAAGCTTGATTTTGACTGACAATACCAGGGCTTCCTATGAGAATATTCCATTTCATTTTGACGGAAAGACTGTTCTTTTGGTCGACGCGAGGGTTCCCCGCCTTTCAGTCTGGAATGAGGAAGTCTTCCACCAGCCGGAGAACGTCCTTTTAATCGGAGAGCTTAAGGAGCGCAAGGATTCAGCTTACGGTGGCTGGCAGTATGAGGAGAATGTCACCGAGGTGAACGAGGTCCTCTCAATCGTGAACGAGGAGACCCGCCGCCGTCTTTTATGCGTCATGCGGGAACACGGCTGTGTGCTGGAGGCCAGGGAAGCCCTTGTGAAAGGCTCTTTCGGTCAGTTCGCCCGCGCCGTTAATAAAAGCCACGAGAGCATGAGGGACTTGTACGACTGCTCCTGCCCTGAAATCGACTGGCTTTTAAAGAGACTCGGCCAGATTTCTCCGAATATCGATGACCCGAGAAATCCCACCAACTGCGGAAGAATCACCGGCAAGGGATTCGGCCGCTGCCTTTACGCGATTTTGAACACAGGTGATGTCGCCGAATTCAAAAAGAAAATCACTGAGTACGAGCGGATTTTCGGCTTCAAGCCTGTCTGCCACGAAGTTTTACCTGCCGCAGGAGCTAGAATTGTCTGAGAGACTTACTGTTTTAATTACAAATGACGATGGAATCAACGGAATCGGATTGAAAATTTTAGCGCAGGAGCTTTCAGAAGTCGCGGATGTCTATGTCCTTGCTCCTGACTCAAACAGGTCTGCTGTCTCAAATCATTTTTCATTGAGCGGGCCAGTCACGATTAAAAAGGTCGAGAGCGAAATCAATGGTACTTTCTATTCTTGCTCAGGCTATCCTGTTGACTGCGTAATTACGGCGTTAAGCTCTGATTTGTTTGGCGGAGTGAAATTTGACGCAGTTTTTTCAGGAATAAACAACGGGGCCAATCTTGGAACTGATGACATTTATTCAGGAACTGTCTCTGCCGCCCGTCAGGCTGTCTTGTACAATGTCCCCGGAATCGCTATGAGTTTGGAGCGGCTTCCCGGACGCGATTTTGATGAAGATTTTATTCCGCTCGCGCGTTTTGCGGCCGAAAATATAAGGGAGCTGATTGCTCTCTCAAAGGACGGACTTTTGGTCAGCTTGAACGCTCTTGCCCTTGAGAATTCCGACCATTATTCAGGGGTGGAGGGGGCTTCCCTCTGCATCCGGGATTACTGCGACAGGGTTCATGTGATTGACGCTCCTGACGGAAACAAGTACGGTTTTATAAACGGCGGAGACGTCAAGACTTACGGGGAAGGCCGGACTGACTATGCCGTCACTAGGGAAAATAAAATCGCCCTTTCCTTGCTTCCTGCCGAGCTTCAGACTGTCGAATTCAAAGGGGCGGAATTTAAGCTCTAGCAACTTTATCTTGGGGCTTCTTTTTTATATTATATTGACTACAGACGGGAGGCTGTATGGCTGGAAAAAGTATTCTCGCGGACGGGATAAATTTGTACAAAAAAGGCGACTATGCCGGTTCCCTGGCTTTTTTCCTCGCCTTGCCGGAAGATTCTCCCGTTGACAATATAGAGCTTGCCTATTACATCGGCCTTTGTTATGTGAAACTCCAGCGCAACGATGACGCCCTCCTTTATCTTGAGCAGGTCGTTACCGCTGGGACTGACATGAACCGGGTCTTGCAGTGCCGCTATCTTCTTGCCGTGATGTACGCTTTGAGCGGCCGTAAAAAACTTGCCAAATACGAGCTTGAAAAACTCCTTGAGACAGGCTACAAGCCTTCTTCTGTTTACTCCTCATTGGCCTATGTAGCATGGCAGCAGGATTCAGTCGAGGAGTCAATAAATCTATATAAGAAGTCTCTGGAGCTTGATTCTGAAAATCCTACTGCCTTGAACGGACTTGGCTATGTGCTTGCCTACGAGGAGAGGGATTTGACACAGGCCCTTTCATACTGCCGCAAGGCTTTGAATCTAGCCCCCCAGTCAGCCGCATGTATGGATTCAATTGGCTTTGTGTATATAAAGTTGGGCTTAAAAAAGGACGCAATAAAATATTTGACCCAGGCTCACGAAATGCTTCCTGAAAATAAAGAAATTATCGAGCACCTTGAAATTGCTCAGGCGGAATAAATATGAAGAATCTTAAAAAAATCGCTTTTTGTACGCTTTCAATTGCCGCATTTTTAAGTCCGGCATTTTCACAGACAACTTCGCAAAATGCACAGACAAAGGCCAAAACCTCAGCGAACAATCTCTTTACCAGTGAGGATGCCGTAAAAACTAATGCGGTCGGGGCACGCTCTTCTAATTCAGGTTTTGCCGAGCAGGCTTTCAGAAACGGAGTCCAATCTTACTACCGAGGCTCCTTTAACGATTCTGTCGTCCAGTTTGAAAAGGCTCTTTCTTATCTTCCTTCCGAGTATTCAATTGTCGAGTGGCTTGGAAAGGCCTATTACCGCTCTGGAATCGAGGGTACTGCCTTGCAGGAGTGGTCTGTCGCCTCCGCGAACGGGCAGGGCGGACTTTTGCTCAAAAACAAGATTGAGGTCATAGGCGAGAGGCGTATAAACGACAATTTTTACGACACGAACATCCGCTACACTGAGTCAGGCTCTTATCCCGGAAAAAACGGGGAGAACCTGATTTACAGCCAGCCGATTTCAGTCCTCCCGAACTCTGACGGCTCTTCATGGGTTTTGGCTTACGGCTCCAACGAAATGATTCAAATTGACGCTAACGGTCTTGTCACCCAGAGGTCAAACGGCCCATTGAACGGTTTTGACCGGCCGATGGACATAATCCGCCTGCAGAACGGGGATTTGCTGGTCTCTGAGTTCGCCGGAGACAGGCTTTCAAGATTTTCAAAGGACGGCTTTTATCTTGCGACAATCGGCTCAAAGGGAGTCTCAGTTGGCAACATGGTAGGCCCCCAGTACCTTGCCGAGGACGAGAACGGAAACATCTATGTCTCTGACTTCGGAAACGCCCGAATCGATGTGTTCGACAAGGATGGAAATCCGCTTTTTTACTTCGGCGGAAAGTCCGGTGAATTCGACGGTCTTGCCGCTCCGACTGGAATCGCCTATGCGAACGGTTCTATTTACATCGCTGATGCCGTCAGCGGGGCTGTCTATCATTTTGACGTGGCTGGAAACTATCTGGGGCTTTTGTGCAACGAGAAGACTTTCAAGCGGCCTGAGGCTATGAAAAAGTGGGGAAACTATTTTATCCTCTGCGACAAGAACAAGGTCTATTCAATCGATATCGAAAGCGGGGCCGTGACCGAGAATATCTCCACAGGAAACGCCCCGTCAAGAGTCACATGCGCTGTTCCTGACATCAACGGAAACGTACTTGCTTGTGACTTCAAGTCAAATGAAGTCTACATAATGTCAAAGATGTCAGAGCTTGTGGGCGGAATGCTGGTTCAGATTGACCGCGTGTATTCCGACAAATTCCCACAGGTCACTGTTGACGTAAAGGTTGAGAACAGAAGAAGGCAGGCTGTAGTCGGCCTCAAGGAAATGAACTTCCTTTTGACAGAGAACAAGGTTCCCGTCCAGAACTACAAATTTGAAGGCTCCGCCGATGGAAACGATACCGCTGACATCACTCTGATTATCGACCGGTCTATGAACGCAAAAGGCTATGCCGAGGCTATTGAGACCGCCGTAAAGGAAGTTGCCGCATCTATGGGCGGAAAGGGAACTTTGAGGGTCATTTCCGCAGGAGCCCTTCCAGTTCTTGAGTATTCCGGGGTTCCTGACGGAGTTTCACAGTTCACTGTCGGCGCTTTGAAAAATCCATATTCAAACGGTTGCCAGATGGACATGGCCTTGCGCCTTGCTGCAAACGGACTTATAAACGCCTCGCTCAAGAGGGCAATCGTCCTTATCGGGGCGGGGCAGGTCGGGGCTGAGGCCTTTACCCGCTACGGGCTTTCTGACCTTGCCGCATATCTTAACAACAACTCAATCGCCCTTGCCTCAATCACTGTGAACCAGGAGAATCCCTGCGAGGAAATCCAGTACCTTTGCAACAATACTGACGGCGATGAATACTACGTCTACCGCAGTCAGGGGCTTGGCTCTGTCGCAAGCGACTTGATTTCGATTCCGAACGGCCTTTACCGCTTCTCTTTCACGTCAAGCCAGACGACAGAATTCGGCCAAAAATACCTTCCGGTTGAGGTCGAGGCCTACCTGATGAACAGGAGCGGCCGCGATGAGTCCGGCTACTTTGCCCCGCTAGAATAGTTCCGCTGTCCTGTCCATGTGGTCGGGCAGGGGAATCTCAAAAGTCTCTTTCTTTCCATCGATTGGCAGAGTGATTTTCACTGAGGCCAGCATCAGCTTCCTGACTCTAAGTTTGCGGGCCTTTTTGTTCAATTTGAAGTCCCCGTGCTTGTCATCGCCTGCAATCGGGCAGCCTGTCGATGCGAGGTGGATTCTAATCTGGTGCATTCTTCCAGTTCCCAAAGTCAGACGAATCAGAGAGAATTCGATTGATTCAATAGATTCTGCTGTTTCATCGGCATTTTCCTTGGGAAGAGGGACTTTTGAAAATCTTTCGACTGTAAAATGGGTTTCCGCCGCCTGCTCACGGCTTCCCTTTTGGACGGGACTTGTAATCATCCCGGATTTCTGCCTCTTTCCCTTTATGACAGGAAGTCCGAAGCAAATCGCCGCGTATTCCTTTTTTACCTGGCCGGAGCCGATCAATTTTATCCATTTGGAGGCCGCCTGAGGATTTTTGGCCACGACCATCAGCCCGGAAGTCTCCTTGTCCAGCCGGTGAACCAGATAGACTTTTGCAAGCCCCAGCTGTTTTGGAAGCTCCGTGTCGAGCGAATGGGAAATTCCCTGTCCCCCTTGTACCGGAAGTCCTGCGAATTTGTTTATAATTATGATTTCATCGTTTTGAAAAACTACGGGAATTTCTTTCATATGTCGAATATAATATAGGAGAGTGACTTTTATGAAAAGATTTATCGCCATCGCATTTTTGATTTTACTTGCAGTTTTCACTGCCTCCGCCGAGCTGGTCGCAAATGACAAATTCGGCTGGATTATTGATTTTCCAGAGGGCTTTAAATATGAGGACGGCTCTGCCGATGAGTCCAGCCTGCTTTTTAAGCACACGATGCTGGATATCGAGGCTTTTGTGAAAATATGGCCGGAGGAGTCATACAAGTCCGCGCTTGAGGCGATTGACGGGACTTATGCAAAACTTTCCGCCTCCGGGGAAGTCGAGAATGTAAAATGGCGGGGGCGTGACTGCGCTGTCGGAAACCTTGAGATGAATCTTGACGGGGCAAAGTCCGGCTCTTCTGTCTGCATACCCCTGCCTGAAAAAAAAGGCTGGTTCACCATGGCAGCTTATTCATCTAGTGAACATGCATTTGACTTGCAGCAGGTGATTTTTTCCCTCCTGGACTCCATCATGATTGACCGTGGAAGCCAGAGAGAGCCTGGGATTATCACGACATTCGCATTTCCGCGGGAGAAAGCAAAGAAAGTTACGCTTGAAATCAAGGGGAAAAAAATCCAGACCCAGATTGACGAAATCGATAACGAGGCCAGCCAGTTTGTGGTCGACCGGGAATTCGCCGTCTTTAAATTCTTTTCTACAGGTCCGCTATGGAAAGAAGCCTGGCTGCGCTTTTACAGGATGATTGCCAAGGACGGATTTTTGCGGGTCAAGCAGGCCTCCTTTGACATCTATGCCGCCCTCGACCCCCTGGCAAGGAAAGAGGATCCTGAAAATCCTCAGGCTGCCATCGCCCAGTTCCTTTTGACTTGGACGCAGAACTTCCCGTATCAGCAAAAATCCTCAAGCCCCGACAAGGCTGATTTTACAAATGTCGCTCTGACTCTGACAGGAGACGGCTCTGACTGCGACAGCCGCTCAATGCTCATTATGCTTTTGCTCAAAGATATGAACATCGATTCCTGTATGTTCATAAGCGTTGACTACAGCCATGCGATTGCCGGTGTGAATCTTTCTGGAAAGGAAGGGCAGACAATCACAGTTGACGGCGTTGACTACCTTGTAGGAGAGACGACTGACAAGGGTGTCACCTGGGGAATGCTTCTTGCCACGATGCAGGACAGAAGCAAGTGGTTCCCGGTGGAAACGCTCTAGATTAGATAGAAGAGGGTAGATTTATGGATTTGTGTAAAATGACTTTTCGTTTTTTCAGGTCTTTGCTTTTCGCATTCGTCATGGCGGCTTCCATCAGTCTTTTGTCTTGTAGCAGTCTGCGTGAAAAAAATACTGACAATTTTCCGGATGTTACCGCCGAAGAATTGCTTTCCACGCTTTTTTTGGAAGAAAAGGTCGGCCAGCTTTTTGTTGTCTGCCCGGAGACTATGGAGCCGGACTTTTATGATTCCATCGCAAGGGGTGAGAAGTTTTTATGCACGAAAGTCTCAAAAAGCATGAAAGAAAGCTATGCCTCATGTCCTGTCGGCGGATTTCTCTTTTTTGGCCCGAACATCGTGGACTCCAAGCAGCTCAAGTCTTTTACGTCAGACTTGAGGGCATTGAGCCGGATTCGCCCGATTATCTCAGTCGATGAGGAGGGCGGCCGGATCGCAAGGCTTGCAAAAAGTGAGAGCCTTAAAATCCGCAATGTGGGACCTATGGAAGCGGTGGGTGCGGGCGGAAAAGTCGGAAGGGCGAGGAAGGCAGGATCTTTTATCGGCTCTTATCTTTCTGAATACGGCTTTACGATGGATTTTGCCCCTGTCGCTGACGTGAACACGAATCCTGAGAACATCGTGATTGGGGACCGTGCCTTTGGCAGCAGTCCGGCTCTTGTCTCAAAAATGGACGCGGCTTTTCTTGAAGGACTTCACAGCCGGGGGATAAAGGGCTGTCTGAAACATTTTCCCGGCCACGGGGACACAAAGAGTGACACCCATTTAGAATACGTTGCGGTCTCGAAGGACTGGAAGGAGCTTGCAGATTGTGAGCTTATTCCATTTATAGAAAATTTTGCGGCAGCGGACGCGATAATGATTGCCCATGTCACCCTTTCCGCCGCAGACTCAAGCGGCTATCCGGCCTCTCTTTCCCATGAGGTCGTGACTGAAAAACTCCGAAATGAACTTGGCTATTCTGGCGTGATTTTGACCGATGCCCTCAACATGGACGCAATCCGCAAAAATTACGGTGGCGCCCAGGCCGCTCTTCTTGCCTTCAAGGCCGGAAACGACATCCTCTTGATGCCTGAAAATCCATTTGAAGCCTACGACGCGGTTCTCAATGCCGTCCGCACAGGCGAGATAAGCGAAAGTCGGCTGGATGAAAGCCTGCTGCGCATTCTGCGCTTGAAGGGGTACAGGTGAGTGACATCACAATGGATGACATCAAGCAGAAGATTAATACTTACATTCATATTGCCATTGCCCGTGAACGAATGCTACGTAATAAAAGACTTGATGTATAAAGAGAAAAATGCCCCGGACGTAGCGACCCGCAGGGGGCCGACATGGCGTGGCTTTTCTCTCTCGTCGGGGGCGTCCGAAAACTATATCTTTGTCAATTCTTGTGCCTTTTTGTAGACATCTTTAGAAATATTCTCTTTATTTTCCTGATTTTTTGCGATGATTCTGACAAAAACGGAGCCTGCCACAACCGCGTCAACGTAGGGAGCCAAATCCTTCGCCTGCTCGCCGCTTTCGATTCCAAAGCCGCCGTAGACCTTGCTTCCGCCTGACGAGACTTTTTTTATGAAGTCAATTGTCTTCCCATCGATTTTTGTCGCCGCCCCTGTGATTCCTGCTCTGAGAGCCGCATAGATGTATGGAAAGCCTGCCTTTGACAATTTATCAAGCCTTTCTTCCGTCATGGTGGGGGCAGCGACAGGTATGTTCTCCATTCCGTTCTTGCGGCAGTATTTTGTAAGCCCCTCGTCGCAGTCAAATGGCAGGTCCGGGATAATCATCCCCGTAACACCGACTTCCGCCGCCTTTTTGCAGAAGGCCTCGACTCCCGGCGTGTAGACAAGGCTTCCGTAGCTCATAAGGTAGATGGTTATCTTTGGAAATTCATTGTGCAGCTTTGATATAAAGGCAAGTCCGTCGGCTGTCTTGTAGCCCCGCTCAAGGACTCTTGTGCAAGCCCCCTGAATCGCCGGCCCGTCCGCAGACGGATCTGAAAATGGAAGCTGAATCTCAAGAATCTCAGCTCCGCCCCTGACCATAGCTCTGGCGGCCTCAAGGGCAAGCTCGTCAGTCGGAAAGCCTGCGACCAAATGTGACATAAGTTTTATTTTTTGCATAATCAACTCCGGTAAAATCTCTCTTTTTTTCTTTTCAGACTCAGGCATTCATTAACTTTGCGTCGTGAATGTCTTTCTCGCTTTCAAGGCGGTCAATCTCGGCGTGAAGGAATTGCAGCCACTCTTCCTTTCGGAAAACAGGGCTTGTGATGAAAACGTCCTTGTCGCCCCTGCCTGACATGTTGATGATGAGAGCCTCGTCCTTGCTCATTGTCGGAGCGAGTTTTATCGCGGCTGCCCCGGCGTGGGCTGACTCAAGCGCGAAAAGGATTCCCTCGTTCTTTGCGAAAAAGGAGAGAGCTTCAAGAGCCTCGGAGTCCTTTGCCGAGGTGAACTCCACCCGGCCTGTCTTTCCGAGGGCTGCCAGCTGGGGTCCGATTCCGCAGTAATCCAGTCCGGCAGAAATCGACCTTGTCGGCAGGGCCTGACCGTCCTCGTCAAGGAGGAAGCGGGACTTGTAGCCGTGCATAATTCCCTCCCTTGAGGCGTTTCCTGTCATGCGGGCCGCGTTTTCTCCGATTCCGTCTCCGACTCCTCCTGCCTCCACGCCAATCAGACGCGGGGATTTCTCGTTGATGAAGGGGGCGAAAAATCCTATTGAGTTGGAGCCGCCACCTACGCAGGCTACCATAGCCCCGATTTTGATTCCTCTTTCCATCGCCTGTTTTTTGATTTCCTTTCCGATTACAGACTGGAACTCTCGAACCATGTCAGGGAATGGGTAGGGGCCTAGGGCGGAGCCTAAGACATAGTGGGTGTCGTCAGGGTGGCTGGCCCAGTCGCGCATGGCCTCGTTAACTGCGTCTTTCAAGGTCCTGCTGCCGGAAGTCACCGCGCGGACTTTAGCCCCGTACATCTCCATTGCGGCCACGTTGGGCTGCTGGCGGCGGACATCGACTTCTCCCATGTAGACTGTGCAGTCAAGGCCGAGTTTTGCGCAGGCGGCCGCGGTCGCAAGCCCGTGCTGTCCGGCTCCTGTCTCGGCGATAATGCGCTTTTTTCCCATTTTTTTTGCCAAAAGGCATTGGCCGATCGCGTTGTTGATTTTGTGGGCGCCCGTGTTGGCAAGCCCCTCAAGCTTTATGTAAATCTGTGCCCCGCCAAGAATTTTTGTGGCGGTCGGGGCGAAGTAAAGTGGGGTCTCGCGGCCAATGTAGTCACGGCGGATTGTGTCAAGCTCTTCGTTGAAGGCTTTGTCCTTCATGTAGTAGTCAAAAGCCTTTGAAAGCTCCTCAAGCGGCCGGCTCAAAACTTCCGCGACGTAGCGGCCCCCGTAGATGTCAAAGAATCCGTCTGTTGATTTAGATATTGATTGGCTCATAAAAACCTCTTGTTCTTATTTATAGAAACATAATAGTGCTTTAGGTTGTTTCTGTCAATAGAAACAAACCGAAAATCATCTTCTCTGTGTCAGCCCTTGATCTTCTTAAAAAATTCTTCCATCGCCTTAAAGTCTTTTTTTCCCTCCCTTTCTTCCAGGAGGGAGGAGGCGTCTATAAGTTCCGGGGTACAATCATCGACAATCTGCCTTACGTTCTCCGGGCCGATTCCTCCGGCCAGCCAAAGCCTTCCGCATTTCGCAGCCTCATTCACAAGATTTGCCGCTATTGTCTTTCCGGTTCCGCCGACTAAATCCCCGGACTTCGCGTCCACCAAGACTCTGGGCTGGCCGAGCGAAAGCTCTTTTTTGAGGATTTCGATGTCGCCGCCGCCAGAAAGATTCAATGCCGTGTAGCCGGGGACATCTGGGGCTGAGAGACGGGAAAATCCGTGGAACTGGATTGCGTCCAAAAATCCTTCTTTTACAAGTTTAACGGCCTCTTTTCCCTCCGTGGAGCCTATTTCCGTAATCACGCCGATGAAAAGTGGCGGGGATTTTTTCAGTCCTCCGGCATACGCCCTGACTTTCTCAACCGTATCCCGGACTTTTTGAAGGTCCGCCTTGCGGGGGGATTTTTTGCAGAATATGAAGCCTAGAAAATCAGCCCCCAGCTCAAAGGCTTTGATTCCGTCCTCCTCATTTGTGATTCCGCAGATTTTTACGAGCGGAAGCCGTCCGCATTTTTTTGCCATGTATATTCTGTTCGCGACTTTTCTCCAAAAATCACCCGTTGGGTCAGGACTGCTTGAGTCAATCGCCTTGGCAAAGTCGGCGGCCATTTTAGGATTCCTCGCGGCGGCCTCTCCGAGCAAGATTCCGTGGAAGCCCATTTTTCCCGCCATTTGAACAGACTCCACGGAACTAAGACCGCTTTCATAAATCGTGGGCAGGACTTTTCCGCATTCGACTTTCATTTCCTCAAGAATCTCAGCGGGTTTCAGCGGGTCGATTGTAAAATCCGCAAGATCCCGGCTGTTCACCCCGGCGAGAACGGTTCCTGGAAAAGCCATGTCGGCCTCGATAACTTTATCTATGTCGGCTTGGAGCCTGACTTCCACAAAAGCCCTGATTTTAAGCTCCGCGCACTTTGCGACCATCTTCATCAGCAGGTCTTTTTCCAAAATCCTGGCTATCAGCAAAACCGCGTCGGCTCCGCACCTGTATGCGATCTCGATTTCCTCTGGATAGAGCAGAAAGTCCTTCCGTAAAATCGCGGGGGGATTTTTTTTCTTTTTCGCCGCCCATTCGTCAACGGCAGAGCAGGCGGCAAGTAAATCTACGAGATTTCCCTTGAACCAGTGGCTTTCCGTTAAAACTGAGATTCCCTTTGCGCCGGCCTCTGCATAAATCTCCGCCTGCTTTGAGGCATCCAAGTCCGGGGCGATGTCACCCTTGGACGGGGAAGCCCGCTTCACTTCCAGAATGGCGCCTTTCTCAGTCAAAAACGGGGTGACCGGCCTGCTTCTTTTTGACGGGATGTCAAATCCCAGGCTGAAGCCAAAATCAGCTATGTCTTTTTTTCTCTGCTCAACAATTTTATCCAGAATATTCATAAAAACCGCCTTAAAAAATGATAAGAAAAAATTATGTTTCTGTCAATAGAAACATGAAAAGGCTGACTTCACTATAAAAAATTGGCGAGAGAAAAGTCGACCTTACTACGATTAAAAAAGGCTGCGAAATGCTTTTGCAAATGGGAAGGAATGTGGTAAAATCAAATCCAGTATGAAAGTCTCAAAAGATGTCTACAGGCAGATGAACAAGGGCTACAATCAGATTTTTGACGGGCTTCAGGAAATCGAGGATATCGACGTTGAAGTCAGCAGGGCGGTGAACTACGCCCTGAACATTCTAGACTCAGCCCTTGACGAAATCAAAGCTTCGGTCGTGGAGGACGAGGCTTCCGGAGAGGGAAGAAAGCCCGAAATCAACGGATTCCATTTGGTTTAAAAAAAAATCGCTGAAAAAAAATATTTTCCTTGACAAAACGTATAAGTAAATGCTTAAATGATTATATGATTAATTTAGCGGATGAAAAAGACCTCTGCGATCTTGCGGAGCTTTTTAAGATTTTCGGTGACTCAACCCGCGTGAAAATCCTCTTTGTGCTTTTGCAAAGCGAGATGAACGTCACCGAAATCTCTGAAAAACTGGACATGACCCAGCCTGCAATCAGCCAGCAGCTGCGTCTTTTAAAGGCGAGCGGACTTGTAACGTCTAGAAGGGAAGGAAAGTCAAATTTTTATTCCCTTGCGGACGATCACGTAAGCTCTATCCTGAATATCGGTCTTGAGCATATAAACGAAGAATAGGCGATTCGCGACACCATGTCGCGCCGCTAACACGGAACTTTATAGGAGGAAAATCATGAAGAAAAGTGAAGAGATAAAAGAATCAGAATGTGAGGATTGCCACTGCCACGAGCATCATCATGAGCATGAACATGCTCATCATCACGGCCACCATCACTGCTCCTGCTGCCATGATGACGGAGACGATGATGAAGAAGAGGAAGTTTCCATAAAAAAAATAATTTTTGCGGCTATTCTATTTGCCCTCGGAATGATTCTTGAGAAAGTTCCGTATTTTGCTTCCGAAGGATTTCTGGGCATTTTCGGTCAGAATGGAAAGACTTTTGTCCGGGGGGGATTTTTGCTTTTGTACTGCGCCTCATACCTGCTTGCGGGTCTTCCGCTTTTGCGCGAGGCCGTGGGGAATCTTTTCAAGGGCAAAGTCTTCGGCGAGGACTTTTTGATGGCCGTTGCGACAGTCGGTGCGATTGCCATCGGTGAATATTCTGAGGCCTGCGCTGTAATGATTTTGTTCCAGCTCGGAGAATTTTTTGAGGACAAGGCTGTCGGCTCCTCTCGCAGGTCAATCTCAAAACTTCTTGACATCAGGCCTGACACTGCCAATTTAAAGACCGGGGATAAAATCAGCGAGGTTCCCGCAGAACAGGTAAAAGTAGGGGAGACAATCGTAATAAAAGCCGGGGAGCGGGTGCCCCTTGACGGAGTAATTTCAACTGGTTCCACTACTGTAGACACTTCCGCCCTGACTGGCGAGAGTCTTCCGAGGGAGCTTTTTGCCGGAGACCCGATACTTTCAGGCTTTGTGAATATTTCTGGTACAATCGAAGTCAAAGTCACCAAGGAATTCGGGGAAAGCACTGCCTCCCGCGTCCTTGAGATGGTGGAAAAAGCCCGCGAGAAAAAATCAAGGCCGGAGAAATTCATCACGAGATTTGCGAAAGTCTACACGCCCATCGTATGCCTTGCAGCCCTCCTGCTTTTCATTCTTCCGCCCCTGGTCACTTTCGGATTTAACGCCCCGGCCGCCGTATGGAAGACTTGGCTTTACCGCGCACTGGAGCTTCTTGTAGTCTCCTGTCCATGCGCCTTTGTCATCTCTGTTCCGCTGAGTTTTTTCGCTGGAATGGGGGCCGCATCCTCAAATGGAATCCTAGTGAAAGGTTCGGCCTTCATCGACATGCTTTCAAAGACACGGACAGTCGTATTCGACAAAACCGGAACTTTGACAAAGGGCGTTTTCCAGGTGTCGGCGATTCATCCTTCAAATCCGTCTCTTATGGGGCCGGAGGAGCTTCTTGCCCTCGCAACCCACGCGGAGTATTTTTCAGAGCATCCGATTTCTCTTTCCCTGAAAAAAGCCCACTCATGCCCGGCCTGCGGAAAGGTTCTTGTTGAGAATGCACAGGAAATCGCAGGTCACGGAATAAAATGCCTGGTCGACGGCAAAAAAATCCTTGCCGGGAACATGACCTTTATGCAAGAGGAAGGCGTGTCCAATCTCACTGAATGCAATGAGGACGACTCAGGGACTGTGATTCACGTGGCCCTTGACGGTGAATATAAGGGACATATCGTGATTTCAGACCTTGTAAAAGAAGATGCAAAGTCGGCCGTAGGACTTTTGAGGGGAGTCGGCGTAAAAAAAGTCATCATGCTTACGGGTGACAATCAGGAATGCGCTAAGAAAGTCGCTGACGAACTAGGGCTTGACGGATATGAGGCTGACTTGCTGCCTCAAGACAAGCTTTCTACAATGGAGAAAATCCTTGCCTCTTCAAAAGACGGGGAGAAAGTCGCCTTTGTCGGAGACGGAATAAACGACTCTCCGGTTTTGTCCCGCGCGGACGTTGGAATTGCCATGGGTGCGATGGGAAGCGACGCAGCTGTGGAAGCCGCCGATGTCGTGATTATGGACGACATGCCTTCTAAGACCGCCACAGCCGTAAAAATCGCCCGCCGGACAATGGCAAACGTAAGGCAGAACGTGGCCTTTGCCCTGAGCGTGAAAACCCTGATTATGGTCTTGTGCGCCCTCGGTATTGCAAATATGTGGGTCGCCGTCTTCGGAGACGTTGGCGTGACCATGCTTGCCGTCCTGAACTCCATGCGGCTTTTGAAAAAGTGAATTTGCAATTAATTTGCAGATTCTATTGACCTGACCTTTCATTTCGGTGTAATATGCCTGCGATTTGCAATTGACTTGCAATTTGTGGGCATTTTTTATGGAAAAAAAGGAATACGTCACAAAAACTCGGACTCTTTTGATTGAATTCTTAAAGTCTCACAAAAGCCAGCGGCTTTCCGCTCAGGAGATTTGCCAGGGGCTTACCAGCGATGACTCCTGCATAAACATCACGACCGTTTACAGGACCCTTGAGAAACTTTGGGAGGAAAAAAAGCTTTTAAAATCAAAGGGACCCAACGAAAAATCCTTTGTCTACCAGTTCATCGACCCTGCTGACGCTTCTTCCTGCCACTCTCATTTGCACTTGCAGTGTACCAGATGCGGAAAGGTATTCCACTTGAATCACGAGGCCATGGATGCCTTGGAGAATCGGCTGCTTGCTGACTATGGTTTTTCCGTTGACTGCGATGACTCTGTTATGCAGGGGCTTTGCAAGGAATGCAAATCAATTGAAAGTGAAAAATGAAAAATTTTGATGATTTCAGACGGGGAAGGGCGGCATTTTTAGCCAGCATCCTTGTCTTTACAATTATTTTTTCCTCATTGAAAATTGCTGTCCATGCCCATCATGACTGTACTGGAGAACCTTGCCCGCTTTGCAAGGTAGTTTTCGCTTCCTTTGCGGCTCTGGCTTCCTTTGGCAGACTGATTGCAATTGGAAGGAAAAATGATCGAAAGTTGATTTTTGCGCGGAAGAAATCCAAGATTTGCGTGAGAAAAATGATTCTCTTCCGCTCTGAGATAAGGGACGAAAGGCTGAGACTTTGAGAAAAATCTTACGCCGTGCGTGTAGGAGCGAAGTTGGCGGCTTGCCGCCAATGAGGGCTACCGAACTCCGAAAGGCCGGTTGGGGGAGATTTTCTCCGTCCAAGAAAAGAGAAAAATAAATTTTACTTTATTAAAGGAAAGAAAAATTCTATGAGAAACATAAAGACTAATGCGACTTTAGCAGCTTTTTTTGCCGGACTCTTGTTTTTGACTTCCGGCTGCCAGAAAAGCAACAATGAAAAAGGGGAAAAACTTTCAATTGTGACGACCCTTTTCCCGGAGTATGACTTTGCCCGTGCGGTCGCCGCAGACAAGGCTGACATAAAAATGCTTTTGAAGCCCGGTGCCGACGCGCATTCATTTGAGCCGACTCCAAGGGAAATCAAGGAAATCTCAAAGGCTGACCTTTTTATCTACACTGGTAGCGAGAACGATGTCTGGGTTGAGAAAGTTTTTGACTCCATTGAAAATCCGCCCAGAGCCGTAAAGCTGCTCGACTTGGTTCAGACCCTTGAGGAAGAAATTGTCGAGGGAATGGAGACTGAGGAAGAAGATGAAGAAGAGGCTGAAATCGACGAGCATGTCTGGACCAGCCCGAAAAACGCCGCCACAATCGTGGAGAAAATCTGCGGAGTCCTGTCTGAGATTGATTCTTCCAATGCGGATTTCTACAAGAAGAATGCCGACTCTTATATTGAGAAAATAAACGCCGTTGACGAAGAGCTATTGTCCGTCGTCAATAATGCCAAAAGAAAGACTCTTGTTTTTGGCGACCGCTTTCCTTTCCGCTATTTTGCCGATGAGTTCGGGCTTGAATATTACGCCGCCTTCCCCGGCTGCGCCTCCGACGTGGAGCCTTCCGCGAAGACCGTGCGTTTTCTGATAGACAAGGTT
This sequence comes from uncultured Treponema sp., assembly GCA_946615905.1. Taxonomy (GTDB): domain Bacteria; phylum Spirochaetota; class Spirochaetia; order Treponematales; family Treponemataceae; genus Treponema_D. The sequence goes on from CAMOIE010000016.1 coordinate 45,158, forward strand.
AAAGGGGAGAAAATCCCTGTTGTCTTTACGATTGAATTTTCAAACGGAAAAATCGCCGACTCAATCTGCGAGGCTACCGGGGCGAAAAAAGTGGAGCTTCATTCCGCCCATACAGTGTCCGCTGACGAGTTTGAAAGCGGCGTGACATACGTTGACATTATGAAACGCAATGTCGCATCGCTCAAGACGGCGATAGAATAAGCTCTCCCGTTTGAGGACATGATTTTCTCATCTGTGTAATTTCTGTGTAATTTTGCGGGCGAAAGAGGTTTTTGATGAACTTACTGACTTGTACAGACTTGGCTTTCTCTTATGACGGGCATGCGGTCAGCCACGGAATCAACTTTTCAGTTGAGGAGGGTGACTACCTTTGCATTCTCGGGGAGAACGGGGCGGGAAAGTCCACTCTGATGAAGGGGCTTTTAGGGCTTAAAAAGCCGGCCTCCGGGAAAATCGAGCGGGGGGCGGACTTGCGCGTGAACGAAATCGGCTACCTTCCACAGCAGACTTTGGTCCAGAGGGATTTTCCCGCGTCAGTCTATGAAGTCGTACAGTCAGGAGCCTTGAATTCCCTGCGTTTTGCCCCTTTTTATTCTGCCAGGCAAAAGCGGATGGCGGTGGCCAACATGGAGAGGCTTGGGATAACGCATCTTGCCCGCAGGTCTTACCGGGAGCTTTCTGGCGGCCAGCAGCAGCGAGTCCTTCTTGCCCGTGCCTTGTGCGCCACAAAACGCCTGCTTTTGCTTGACGAGCCGGCAGCAGGCCTTGACCCGGTTATGACAAGCGAACTGTACGAGTTGATTGAGAGAATCAACCGGGAGATGAATATCACCGTGATGATGGTGAGCCATGACGTGAATTCCGCCGTGAAATACGCCCGCCACATCCTGCATTTGAATCACGGCCAGCTGTTTTTTGGAAAGACCGAGGACTATATAAAAAGCGACGTGGGCAGGGCCTTTATGAGCGCGGGAGTGAGCGAATGATTTCTTATATTGCCGAGATGTTTTCATATCCATTTATGGTGAGGGCTTTCACAGTCGGAACTTTGGTCGCCCTCTGCTCGTCCCTGTTGGGGGTGGTGCTTGTCCTCAAGCGTTACTCGATGATCGGGGACGGACTGGGGCACGTGGGCTTCGGCGCTCTGGCTCTTGCGAAAGTACTGAATGTCGCCCCCCTTGCCCTCTGCATTCCCGTTGTCTCCGCGTCAAGCTTCCTTTTGCTGCGCCTGAACTCAAGCAGCAAAATCCGGGGTGACGCGGCGATTGCCCTTGTCTCAACAGCCGCCCTCGGAGCCGGAGTGATAATCCTCTCTATGACGACAGGAATGAACACCGATGTATGCAACTATCTTTTCGGCTCCATTCTCTCGATGTCAAAATCCGATGTCTATCTTTCAATCGTGATAACGCTTGCGGTCTTTGTTTTGTTCATCTTGTTCTACAACAGGATTTTTGCAGTCACTTTTGACGAGAATTTCGCCCGTGCCACAGGAACTAAGGCCGGTGTCTACAACATGGTGATCGCTCTCCTGACTTCTCTGATTATCGTCGTCGGAATGAGAATGATGGGCTCCCTTTTGATTTCAAGCTTGATTGTAATTCCAGCACTGGCCTCGATGAGGCTTTTCAAGACATTCAAGGCCGTGATATTCTCGTCAGCCGTAATTTCTGTCGTCTGCCTTTGGACAGGGCTTTTTATCTCATACCAGTTTGCGACCCCGACCGGTGCCTCAATCGTAGCCTGTGACCTTCTTGTTTTCATCGGATTTTTTGCCGCTGAGAAAATCCTTCACAGGCGGAGATAGGCTTCCTCTAATGAAGCTTGCCTCGACATTTGCGGAAAAAAATTGGAGAAAAAAATGAGAGTGAAAAATACCTTCCTTTTGATGCTGTCAATATTTTCAATCGCCATGCTAGCCTCCTGCGACTCTGGAAAAAAGGGCTTTTCCGCCCGACCGGTTGACATGGGGCAGACAAGTCTGGGCGACGGAAGCTCTCAGGGAACCCAGCCCGGAATGGTCAATCCGGCGGTTCCGGGACATTCGTCAGCCCTGTCCGATTACACTGACGAGGATTTTCTCCGCGACGTGATGCTTGCCGAGGAGGAGCTGAAAAACGGTGTTCCAGACTCGGAGTCAGCCTTTCAGCCCCCGATTGAAGACACGACAGTCTACGAGGCTCCGAAAATCGAGATTCCAGAAGGTGACACTCTTGAAATCAAAGAGAAAATGTTCCTTGCGCAGATCAACGACATTTACTTTAACTTTGACTCTTACAAAGACAAAACTATAAGCCTTGAGGGCATGTTCACGGAGCTTGTCTCATGGGACGGAAAAGAGTCGTATCCGGCTGTATACCGGCGGGGACCTGGCTGCTGCGGAAACGACGGCTGGGGAGGCTTTATGCTCCATTACTCAGGAGCATTCCCGGCTGTAGACGAGTGGATTCGCGTCTCAGGAAAGCCTGTCCTTGAAAAGACCGAGGACGGCTATGAGAATCTATGGCTGGACGTGATTTCCCTTGAGAAAAAATCCCCGCGCGGGGCTGAATTCGTGAGCCAGTAAATATTTGAAAATGCCCATAGTCTTATTCAGAGCCGCCATGGATTGAGGTATAAGGCAAAGACAGAAATCGCAAATCGATTTGTGTCGGTTGGGCTGAAACATGGGGAACCGCCCAACCTGTATTCAATGTTGGTTATTATTGAAACATCTTCTTAAAAATTTTATAATCAGTCTATTATGAACAAAAGACTGATTACATCCGCTTTACCTTACGTAAACAATATTCCCCACCTCGGAAACTTGATTCAAATGCTTTCCGCTGACGTATTCGCCCGTTTCTGCCGGTCAAAGGGCTATGAGACCATGTACATCTGCGGAACCGATGAGTACGGAACCGCCACTGAGACAAAGGCCTTGGAAGAGAAAAAGACTCCGAGAGAGCTTTGCGACTACTACTACGGAATCCACAAGGAAATCTACAAGTGGTTCGACATCAACTTTGACAAATTCGGCCGCACCTCAAACGAGGAAATCAAAGAGGTCACGCAGGAAATCTTCAACGAGCTTGACAAAAACGGCTACATAAAAGAACACACCTCAAAGCAGCTTTTCTGCCCCCACTGCAATATGTTCTTGGCCGACCGCTTTGTGAACGGAACCTGTCCAAAATGCGGAAGCGATGACGCGCGCGGCGACCAGTGCGACAAGTGCGGAAGCCTGCTTGACCCGACACAGCTTTTAAAGCCCAGATGCCACACATGCGGCTCCACACCTGAAATCCGCGAGACAAAGCACCTCTACATCGACCTCCCGTCAATCGCCCCAAAGCTTGAGGAATGGATGAAAAATGCATCAGTCGAGGGAAAGTGGTCCGACAACGCGATTCAGATGACAAAGGCATGGATTCGCGACGGCCTCAATGAGCGCGCGATTACTCGTGACCTCAAATGGGGAATTCCCGTCCCGAAGCCCGGATACGAGAACAAGGTTTTCTACGTCTGGTTTGACGCACCAATCGGCTATATCTCAATCACAAAGCAGCTTGAGAATGAGCTTAAGGCCGCCGGAAAGCCGTCTTTTGACTACAGGACTTGGTGGCTCCCTGAGGAGTCAAGCGAAAAGGACAAGACTGCTGATAAAGTCGACCTCTTCCAGTTCATCGGAAAGGACAACATTCCCTTCCATACTGTGATTTTCCCGTCATCATTGCTAGGCTCCGGCAAAAACTGGACAAAACTCCACCACATGTCATCAACAGAATTCCTCAACTACGAGGACGGAAAGTTCTCAAAGTCAAAGGGAGTAGGCGTGTTCGGAAGCGACGCCAAAGAGTCCGGGATTCCGGCCGACGCGTGGAGATTCTACATTTTCTACAACCGCCCGGAAAAGCAGGATTACCAGTTCACATGGAAGGACTTTCAGGAAAAATACAACAAGGAGTTGATCGGAAACCTTGGAAACCTTGTTAACCGCACACTTCTTTTCATCAACAACAATTTCGCAGGAAAAGTCCCAGACGGTCAGCGGGACGAGGCTCTTTGGGCAGAGGTTGAGGCAAAAGAAAAGGAAATCACCGAGAACCTTGAGTGGGCGAATCTAAAAGACGCCTTCCACGGAATTTTCGAAGTCTCCGATATCTGCAACAAGGCCTTTCAGGCGGCTGAGCCTTGGAAAACAGTCAAGACTGACCCGGCCTCAGCTGGAAATCTTCTCTATAACCTTGTCTACGTAATCAAGGATTTGATGATTATGATTCAGCCTTATCTGCCCCAGTACTCACAGTTGGTGGCAGGCTATCTCGGAAAGTCCGTAATCGACTACAGGACAGGAGTTGCCCCGAAAGAGGGTGCGCTTACATGGAATGACTTGGGAAAGACAGACGGCTCAATCACAGAGATTGGCCAGACCGCCGTTTACTTCACCAAGCTGGACAACAAGGCCGTTGACGCCTACCGCGCCCGCTATGCCGGAAACCAGAAAGATCGAAAGAACGAGGAAAAAGGCAAAAAGCAGGAGAAAAAAGCCAAGCCCGCCCCGAAAGAGCCGGAGCTTGCGGCCGACCAGGAGGGCTTTTTCAACGCCAACATCGAACTGACTGTGGCTAAAATCGTCAAAATCGAGAACAACCCTGAGGGAGAGAAGCTTTATGTCGAGCATTTGGACGACGGTTCTGGGACAGACCGTGTGATTCAGTCGGGTCTGCGCCCCTATTTGCAGCCTGAGGAGCTTCTTGGAAAGAACATTGTCCTTGTGGCGAACCTTGCCCCCCGCAAGATGAGGGGAATCGAGTCCCGCGGAATGCTCCTTGCCGGTGACTACAAGGAAGACGGAAAAGAGAAGGTCGAGGTCCTTGATGTATCATGGGCAAAGCCTGGAACAAAAATCGTCCTTGAGGGAGCGGATGTGAACGCTGCCAAAAAGAGTGAGATTTCAGGCGATGAGTTCTTCTCCGTCAAAATCGAGGCTGTGAACGGTGTCGTACAAGTAGCAGGAAAGAAACTTCTTGCCGACGGCCGCGAAATCAAGACTGAAAAGGCCCTTAACAGCGAGATTGGTTAATCCTCTCTGAAATGGGAACGAGGCTGTCTAATAAGTTCGCAGAATGCGGTCATTGAGCCTGTCGAAATGACATTTGCCACTATAGATGGTGGTTGCGGGCGTTGCCCCGACAAGCTCAACCACCATTTTGCTACTTTTGGGACAGCCCCATATTTTTTTGTCCTATAACAAAATCTTTATTACACACATTTGCAAAATCTGCTAGAATCTGCAAATAATTTACAGCGTATTCAAGGTATTCAATTGGAAACTAGGGGCCTGTGCCCTGGAACAACACTTTTGCTGTTTACAGGAGTTTTTTTATGCCCAAGTCACTTTTTGAGGACATAGTGTTCACTTTGATGATGGTTTTCGTGATGGTCTACGCAATGATTTGCTACAATATCAGCCTTGCGACTGGCGGAATGAGCAATCAGGTTTTTCTTATGGCCTTCCACGAGCTTGTGATAATGGGACCGATTGCATTTGTCATTGAGTTTTTGTTCGCCGGACGTGCCGCAAAAGGCCTTGCCTTCCGCTTTGTAAATCCCCAGACAGACCGCCCGATTGTCCTTATCCTTGCAATCAGTTCTATGACAGTCTGCGTCATGTGCCCCCTCATGAGCCTTGCCGCAACGCTTTTGTTCAAACACGCGGGAAAAGAAATCATCGCCGTCTGGATTCAGACGACTGTCAAAAATTTCCCGATGGCTTTCTTCTGGCAGATTTTCTTCGCAGGGCCCCTTGTCCGCAAGATTTTCGGCCTGATTTTCAACTCAAAAAAATCAGCTGAGTCAGCAAAGGAAAAGGCCGTAGCTTAAAGTTTTCTGCTTATGGTCAAAAGCTGGCATTTATGCTATAACTAAACATCAAATAGGATGTTTTATTATTGATGTCACTTACACATTTCCAGCAATCAGATTTTTGGACGGATTTTAAATGCGGTCACGGGTGGAATAAAGTCTCCTGTGACGGCATAAATGTCCTTGTCCGCTCATTTAAAAAAGCGTTTTTTAAATTTTCACTCGCTTATGTTCCGATGGCTCCAGCTTTTCTTGTCGATGAGGAAGCGGGCTTTGCCGAAAAAGCCGAGGCCGACATAAACTACGTAAAAGCCCTTGGAGAATTGTCCTCAAAAGTTAAAGGCCTTCTCCCAAAGGACACAGCCTTTATCCGCTTTGACATTCCTCTTGATTTTGCCGACACAATCACCCGTGACGGCTGGATTTCAAACCTCGCTCAGGTCTCCGCCTATGCGAAAGTGCCGCTCGTAAAGTCTGACGTTGACGTTCAGCCTCCGGACTCCGTTCTGCTTGATTTGTCACTGTCCGAGGACGAACAGCTTGAGCAGATGAAGTCAAAGTGGAGATACAACATCCGCTATGCCGCCAAGCACGGTGTCACTGTCCGAGCAGTCCATGCATCAAGCCCGGATTTTGAGGACGACTTGGATTCCTTCTATAAAATCTACCAGACCACTGCAAAGCGTGACGGAATCGGTCTGCACCCGAAAGAATACTACAAGGACTTGCTTGAGCGTGGTGACAAAGGCAAGTGCGATACAGAAATCACCCTTTACATCGCAAGCCACGAGGGCGAGGATTTGGCCTGTATAATCACGCTTTTCAATAAGGATGAGGCGGTCTACCTTTACGGCTGCTCATCTAACTCAAAGCGGAATCTTATGCCGGCCTATCTTGTCCAATGGACTGCGATCTGTGACGCGAAGAAATACGGATGTAAGGTCTACGATTTTTACGGAATCCCGCCGACAGGAGAGGAAGGACACCCCATGCACGGCCTCTATCTTTTTAAGACCGGCTTTGGCGGACGGGAAATCCACAGACCGGGCTGTTTTGACATTCCGCTGAAAACTCTTGTCTATAAGCTCTATATTCAGGCGGAGAGAGTCAGGGCCTTTTTGCGAAAGAAAATAATCAAAAAACTGCTTGGAAGGTAATATATGAACATGGAAGCGTTTTGTTTGGGCTGCGGGGGCATGATGCCTCTTCCCTACCGCCACTTGACTTCGATGCTCCTCCGCCGTGACGGAGATCTTTTTCTCTTTGACGGTGGCGAGGGCACCCAGGTTTCTTTGCGCCGCCTCAACCTCAAATGGAAGAAAATCAACGCCATATTCGTCTCCCATACCCACGCCGACCATATCACGGGGCTTCCCGGAATCATGATGCTTTCCGCCCAGGTTGACCGTACGGAGCCTCTTTACATTTTCGGGCCTCCAAAAATCGCCGAATACATCGAGACAAGCCGGCGGGTCCTTGACATGTACATAAACTATCCCGTGGTCGTAAAAGAAATCACAGCCCCATGCGTCTGCTACGAGGGTGACGGCTTTTACATCAGGGCCTTTCCCTTGCAGCACACAAAGACCTGCGTGGGCTACACGCTTGAGGAACTTGACCGCCCAGGAGAATTCAACCCGGAAAAGGCCGAGGAGCTTGGAGTTCCAAAAGGCCCCCTGTGGGGAAAGCTGCAGAAGGGTGAGGACGTCCAGGCTGCTGACGGAAAAATTATCCATCCGTCAGATGTCATGGGGGCTAAAAGGTCGGGCCGGAAATTCTCGTTTGTCACAGACACACAGTACATTCCTTCAATCGCAAGGGAAGTGCAGGGGAGCGACCTTTTGATTTGCGAGGGAATGTTCGCCGATGACTGCGCCGACCAGGCAAAAGAAAAAAAGCACATGACAGCCCGGCAGGCCGCGACAATCGCCCGTGACGCAAAGGTTTCCCGCATGGCAATGATTCATTACAGCCCCCGCTACACGGACCGCGACCTTGACGTTCTTCTCAAACAGGCGCAGGAAGTCTACCCGGGTGCAGAACTTTGCCGCGACCGTATGCACTTTGAGATTCCATACGTGGACTGATTATGAGCCTTGATTCTGGAGATGAAATTCTGGGCGCTACGGCTAAAGCCGCCGCTATGTCCGCCCTTCGCTCACGCTCATTGACCGCTTCCGCGGCCAACTCCGGGGCTACCAGCGCTAGCGCATCCGGCATAAAAATCGACCATTTCACAAAAATATACGGCAGGTCCGGACAGACTGCCGTGTCTGATTTTTCTCTGGAATGTCAGGCAGGGCAAATCACCGGAATAATGGGACCCAACGGGTCCGGAAAGACCACGATTTTAAAGGCCGTCACTGCCAGGCATTTTCCTTCCTCCGGCTCTTTGTCAGTCAACGGAATCAATCCTTGTGAGAATCCTGAGAGAGTCAGGCAGATTACAGGCTTCGTAGAAGAGCAGGCCTCTTTCCCGTCATTTTACACAGTGAAGGAATTCCTTTTTGCAAAGGCAGAGCTTTTCGGAGTCAAAAAAAATACTCTTTCTGCGGCCGTAAAAAAAGCCTGCGAAGTCTGCTCATTGGATTCTGACGGCATTTTGTCAAAAAAAATCCCGGCCCTCTCAAAAGGCTACAAGACCCGGCTTGCTTTCGCCTCCGCCCTTGTCTACAATCCTCCGGTTTTGGTCTTGGACGAGTCTGCCAACGGCCTAGACCCTGAGCAGATTGCAAAAATGAGGTCGCTGATTCTCTCTCTCAAAAAAAATCACACGATTTTGCTTTCAACCCACTTGATGCAGGAGGCTCATTCTCTCTGCGACAAAATCTGCTTCATCTCACACGGGCAAAAAAAAGCATTCGGAACGGAAGAAGATCTTAAAAAAATCGCCGGAACTGACAGTCTTGAGGATGCTTTTTTTAAATTGACCGGCCTAAGGACAGACGAAAAGTGAATATGCTTAATTCAAATAAAATCATAAAATTCTCATTTTTCTCCCTTTTGTGTAGCCCTTTTTTTTATGTTTTAACCTGCTCGACTTTTATTTTTTGCGCCTTTAATTTCTTTTTTACAGGGCATTTTTTCTTGTCTGGAGTCGGCTCTACTAACATGCGTAGCCTGTTTTCTTTGGTTTCAAAGTCTGTTTTTCTTTTCATTCCCTTGATTGCTTTTAAAACCAAAAATTTTTTATATGATGATTCTATTCCTGTAAGAGCCGCCTGTCGCATCGTATCTATTTCCATTGTTCAAACCGCAGCTTTTTTTCTTTACATGGCTTTTTTGATTTCAATTCCCATTTGTGCCTCCTTTTTTGGTGATATCGATTGGCATTCATTTATTCTAGCTTTTTTTGCCATGATTTTATATGCCTTTACAGCGTCCGCGTTCACTAATTTTATTTTTTCGATTTTCCCATTTTCAACAGGGATTTTTCCACTGATTCTTTCTTCCGTCATTCTGGCCTTATCCATGTATTCTCACGTCCTGCCATTGTATATAAAACTTGGATTTCTGCCTTCTTTTTTTGCCCGCTTTATCTCCTTCGCCTGGCATTTTGACTCCTTCTCAAAGGGAATCTTTGACAGCCGGGACTTTTTTTATTTTCTAATCGCGGCTCTCCTCTTTTTATTTTTTGCGGTAAAAAGCGAGTACAGGAGGACCGGACGGCCTTACAGCAGAAAGTCTTTCAATCTGACTCTTTTATGTTTCTTTCTCGTGTCAGTAAGCTGCTCAAGGCTTTATTTTCGGGCGGACTTTTCAAAGACAAAGGCTTTTTCCCTTTCTGACTATAGCAAGAATTTAATCTCAAAAGTCAGGGAGCCAGTGAGAATCACATACTACAGGTCAAAAGAACTCAAGGATTTTTACCCGCAGACAGGTGACGCTGAGGATTTTCTCTTGGAATATGCAAGTCAAAATCCGAATTTCTCCTTAAAAATTGCGAAGGCTGATGAAAAAATCCTCGCTTCCTACGGCATTTCAGGAAGGCAAATCCGCTCTGACACAGGAACGAAGACTGAATTCTCAAAAGTCTATTCGGCAGTCGTGATTCAGTATTTGGACCAGGTTTCTGTGATTCCCTTTGTCCTGTCAAACCAAAATCTGGAATTTGACTTGACCCGCAGGCTTGAGGAATTAATCGATGAAAAGAGCCGCAATATTTTTGTCATCGCCGGGGAAAATTTTGACCTTGACGAGGATTTCTCGTATCTAAAGGCCTTTTTGACTTCTGACGGCTTCAACGTCTATGAGATCGAAAAATCAAATATTTTACAGGCCCTGGATTCGATGGAAAAAATCAGGGACGGCTCCATTTTGATTTTAGGCTCCTCGGCTCTCACAATGGAAGAGGCGGCTTCAATAGAGTTAGCAGTAAAAAATGGGGTTCCCGCCGTAATTATGGCTTCCCCGTATTCTGTTGACATAAAACGCGAATGGAATCTCTCAAAAAATCCTCATGACTTTCTTTTGCCGGCCCTTAATTCCTGGGGCTTCTCATTCTCAAAATCCCTGGCGGCAGACATTTCTTCTTTTCCTCTCACAATGCAGTCCGGGGAAGGTGAAGCTGCTGAATACGTCAGCATAAATTACCCGCTTTTCGTATCTCTTTTGCCGCAGGAAAACGCTCCTTTAGGCGGAACTTTATTCTGGGCTAGCCCCCTTGACTTGTACGGAAACGCCAGGCCTCTTTTTTATTCAAGCCCCTATGCGTGGAAAGAAAAGGAGCTTAATTCCGAGCCGATTTTTTTGACAAATCCTTTTACGATGCCTAAATCTTCAAATGAAGCCGGGGCGGAGTCGGGACAGCTGGTTTTAGCCGGTAAAATCGAGGGAAAAATCCGAGGTTACTATGAGGGCGGTGAGGGCAGTTATGAGTCGAAGGTCGCCTTGATTCCAAGCCTTTATTTTTGCCAGAACACGACGACCAATCTGATTTCATCTCAAAACGGCGGGGATTTCAGGAATTTTGAGATTGTCTCAAATCTTTTTTATGACTTCAACAATCAAAAAGAGCTTGCTTCTCTTAAAAATAAGGGCTTTACGGATTCTTCCCTGTATAAAATCACAGCGCCGGAAGAATTTGAGGCCGTGCGAAAAAAAGTCATTTTCGTGGTTTTCGCAGTTATTCCACTTTTGATTTTGCTGTGCGGATTTTTAGCCTTCATCGTCCGAAAGGCCTTTAACAGGAGGGCGATTTGAGGGGCTTTAATAAAACCAATCGTTTGTATGTCATCACATTATTTCTCGCTGCCGTCTGCCTATTTTCGCTTTTTTTTCCGACCATAAAAAAGAGCCGTGAAAAAACTGTAAAATCTTCTTTTGCGCCGCCTGAATTTCTAAAAGGGAATCTGTTAATGTCTTTTGAAATCTCTGGAAATGGTGAGACTTTGACAATTGAAAATTGCGGAAAATCCTATTTTATCACAGGGGTAAAAAGTCTGAATGGAGACTACAGCGGCTTTTATCTTCCTGCTAACGGGGATATGATTTTTGAATTCTTAAGTGGTGTTAAAAAAAGTCGACTTTTTTATACATATTCAGAAAATATATCAAGTAAACTGTTACAAAATTTTATACATATTAATATAAATTCTAGTAAAAACAAGTCGCCGGATTTGTATTTTTCAAAAAGCCCCTCGAATCCTCAGAATTTGGTTTTCGCTTTTTCAGGCGGAACGGCTTTTTCAAAAGTGAAAGAAAATTTTTTATATGAGTGCGCTGATGATTTTTCTCAATTTTTGTCGCCTGACCCGAATTTGTGGGCTGACGGAAGCCTTTTTCCCCTGCTGGAAAATCCTGTTGAAATCACTTTTGAAAGCGAAAAGACAAAAGTCACTCTGAATGACTCATCTATAAATTTTTCTTCTTTTGTGTCAGCCCTGCTGAAATTGCGCCACGGAAAGATTTTTGCCCCTCCATTAAAATTGCCGCCGGAGCCTGATTTTTCAATCCGAATTCAGGCCGGTGACGGAAGGTGGGGAATCTTCAATTTTTACAAATTTTCTCTCTCTGGCGGGGACGAATCTTATGCCGTGCTTCCAAAATACTTCCCATCTGAATTTGATGACGGGCAGAGCCGGGAGGCCCTTCAAAAAGTCAGCGGCCAGTACGAGCTTTCCGTCTGGTCGGCTCAAAAAATAATCTCTCTTTTTGAAACGCGTTGAGCTAAATAGCCGTCAGGATTATCACTGTGGTCAAATTGTATAGGCCGTGGCTTATGAATCCAGGTAGAATCGAATTTGTTTTTAATGCGCATAGTCTTAAAATCGCGGAGGCCAGAATGGCGTTTATAAAGGCCGGAAGCCCTAAGTAGAGGTGGGCGAGCGAAAAAAGGAGGCTTGCGATTATTTCTGAGGCAATCCTGTGTTTTTTGAAAAAGAGAAAATTTAAAACTCTCGGCAGGTAGAACCTGTACACGGACTCCTCATAAAAGGCTGAAAAAGCTATCGCGGTAAAAGTCAAAATCCAGGCCAAAAGTGAGTCCGGCTTTGAAAATCCCTGTGAAGAGTCTAATTTAAAGACGCAGGCTAAAATCTGCATGAGGCTTGAAGTCAAGAACAAAAGTCCGAGTGTGACTGTTCCCCATGAGAGTTTTGAGAATGAGGGGGCTGCCTTAAAGTCTCCGTAGACTTCCTTTTCTTTTTGAAGCTGAAAATAAAGTCCCGCCGAAAACAAAAACATGAAAATCAGGGGCAGGGTCAAAGTCAATTTTATCAGAGTCTTTTCATCAGGGGATTTTTGAAAAATAATCGCGGGCAAAATCAATATAACAAGAATAAGTGAAAATTCTATGGCACAAGAGGACTTTTTCATATAAAATATAATAGCGTTTTATTTATTTTTAGTATATGAAATTAAAAACGCGAGGGAAAAAGTATGCTTCCAGTTATAGTGGCGACAGCCGTAATTCTTATAATTTTCATCCGTATAATGCTCATATTCAGTGACAAAATCTCATTTTTTTCCACAGGATTTGACAACGGATTTAAATTCAGCGAGATGCTTACCCTTTGGAAACTTGCGAAAGTCTGTGAGATTGAAGACCCTGAATCCCTTTATATCTCTGTTCCTGTTTTGAACGGGGCTATTGCCCGCCTTATTTCTGACTCAAAATCCAAGGGAACAGAAAGCTCCGTGGCAGTGCAGAATTTTCTTTCAAAACTTTATGACTTTCGGACGAAGATTTCGATGGAGCATGAGAACAAAAAGAAACTTGACTCCACAAAATACCTTGATAAGGGCCAGCGTTTCAGGATTATTTTAAAAGGCCACGGAGTTTTTTCTGCAAAGCTTGAAAACAACGGCTATGAGATGACAATCTCCTTTCCAAGTCAGAAGGACAAGCCTCGACTCAGCGAGGATGACTGGGTCGGCAAGAATATCTCGGTTTTTTTCTGGAGAAATGGGGATGCCCACTATTCCTTTGAGACGAAAGTCGTGAGGGCTGGTGTCTATCAGGCGAGGGATGTCCTTTATCTTGCCCAATGTTCTGACTTGCTGAGGACTCAAAAGAGGCAGTCAGTCCGCTCTGAATGTAACATTCCGGCTCAAATGTACTTTATTAAGACGGATGATGATTCAAGCCTCTTTGACGAAATTGACACCGAGCCTGGCTACAAGTGCCTGCTCGAAGATATTTCGGAGGACGGGGCCATGGTTCGGGTCGGAGGAAAGGGACGGCCTGAAATCAAGATAAAATTGCAGTTTTATATCGGCTCTGTGCAGGTCGTCATGTTCGGAGTTGTTCGTGCGGTTGAATTCAATGCGACCATAAACCAGTCCCGCTTGCATTTTGAGTGCCTTCACATCGATACGGAGATGAAGAATGCCGTTCTGAGCTATGTCTACGATATTTTGCCGCCGAATGAAAAAGAGATTCTTGAGGCAATGGCCGGTGCGGAAGAAGACTCTGAGGCTGATGAGAATCTCGAAAAAGTAGTGAAGGACGAAAGGGCGGATGATATCCATGATGAAAGTCAGCCTGCTTCCGAAAACGGGGACTTGAATTTCCCGAAAGAGAATTTCCTTGTCGATTCTGATTCCGACAAAAGCGGTGAGTCAGAGATCAAGGATTTAGAGTCTGGTGAAAATATCCAGGAGGTTTCAAAATGAAAAAAATCTCAAAAATATTGATTCTCTCAAGCCTTGTTTTGACTTTTTCCTTTGATTCTTTTTGTCAGACCTCTTCTTCTGATAGCGGGATTGTGAAATTTCTGGCTGGAAACCTTTCGGATAAGACTTCCGCCGTCAAAGAAGGTCAGGGGGAAGAAGGACAAAAACTTGCTCTGATGGGAATAGATTTTTCCATAGAGAATTTCGACCTGTTAAAAAATAAGCGGGAGCTTTCAGCTTTGGCAGTAGCCTCATTGTACGCCTTGCCAAAAAAAGAAATAAAAAGCGATGAACTTTCTAAAAAAATCATTTTGATTTTCTCAAAATTTTCTGATGACACGGTGAAAATTGCCTCATTGGAGAAACTTGCCCTGGGCGAGGGAAAAGATTCCCAAAAAGAGATTGTAAGCCTCCTGAATGAATATCTTTCTTCGTCTGAGAACACAGATTCTCCGGTTACGGCTTCTGTTTTGAATGCCGCCGGAAAAACTGGCGATGAGGATACTTTCGGCTATGTTTATTCCGGCTGGAAGAATAACAAGTGGCCTTCTTTTAAGGTCGAGACTGAGAACGCCCTTGCATCTCTTGCTAAAAGCCAGTTTAAAAAAGCTGCCGCCTCAATTTTTACGGCTTCCTACATTGAGAACCTGAATTTCCTGACGTTGATTCAAAAAAAATATGAAAATAATCAGGAATTTGTGTCAGAAGTTGCCGAAAACTCACTTTCAGCGGCAATAAATTCTACGGAAGATGTTACTGATTCAACTTCTCCTTCGATTTCTTTGCAGCTGAAAGCCCTTTCGATAATCACAGCATCAAAATGGACCCGCGCCCTGCCTTTGGTGAAAAAGTATTTTTCGCTTGCGAAAGAGGAATTCTCAAAGGGTATAATGACTGCCGAGCAGTTTGCCAGTGTAATTTCTGATTCGGCAACTTTTTCGTCAAAAGAAATTGCAGGAACTTTGTCAGAATATCTGGCCGAGATAAATTCTGCTGTTGAAAAGACTGCTTTTATCCCGGACGGACAGGTTCTGTCTGCCATCATCAATGGTTTGGGGGAACTGGGCGACAAGTCCGCGTTTGACAACCTTTTGTACGTTACTTACTTGAATTACCCGGAGGAAATAAAATCTTCCGCAAGGGCGGCCCTTTCAAAGCTTAAATGGTAAAAATACCGTCAGCCTGTAAAAATCCTCTTTTATGGGCAGCGTTGTCAGCTGCAATATTGTTCTATTGCGGCTTGATTCAGCTTCCTGAAAGACACTCTTTTTGCGCTCCTTTTTTCCAGGATGACATTTCATCTGTCAGCGGCGAGGCCTTTTCATCTCCAGTAAAATTCGGAAAAGACTACTATATTCTCTCTTTCAATGCGGACTTTGTTGAAAATCATCAGGGGGCAAGGGCTTCTGCATGCGGACGGCTAAAAGTCTGTCTGCCAAGAGAAATCGTTGAGGCCTTGTATCCGGGAAAACTTTACTGCCAAAAAGGCGGCGAAAATCCATTAATCGAAAAAGGCTTGAATTTTACGGCTCACGGGGATTTAAAAAAAGGAATTTTTTTTGCAAAAAGCATATCAAACTGCCGCTGGGAAGAAAAATCGATTTCTGGAAGGCTGAAAAAAATCCGGGCCTTGTGCCGTCTGCAATTCAAGCGGCTTATGTTTTCATGGGGGGCTGCAGGAGGCCTTCTGCTTGCCCTGCTTTCCGGTTCCCGAGAATATACGGATCCGTCTCTGGCGCAGAATTTTAAGCTTGCGGGACTCGCCCACATTTTGGCCCTTTCAGGAATGCACTTGTCATTGTTTTCCGCCCTCGCTTTGATTTTAGGGAAAAAAATAGCCACAAGAAATCTCGCTGACGGCATTCAGGTGATGGCGGTCTTCTTTTTTGTGGCTTTTGCAGGACTTTCTCCGTCGCTTTTGAGGGCATTGCTTTGTTCGATGATTATGTTCGCCTCGTCATTTTTGCGCCTAAAGAGGCCTAAAGAGCTTTCTGTTTTGTGCGCCGCATTTTTGATTCAGATGATGATTGCCCCTGACCAGCTTGTTGAGGCCTCCTTTTTGCTTTCCTATGGAGCTTTGGCCGGACTTTTGATTTTAGGCCCTGAGTTCAGGAAAATCTGGAGCGCAAGGCTTTTCCCGAAAATCTCAGATTCTCTTGCGGCTTCCGCCGGCGCCCAGCTTTTTACGGCTCCGATTTGCATCGGACTTTTTGGCCAAGTCATGCCGGTCGGAATTATATCCTCGCTTTTTGTCTCTCCTTTAGTCACGCTCTTTTTGACGCTAGGCCTTGCGGCGATTTTTCTTTCTCTTATAATGCCTTTTTTCGCCGGATTCTTCGGGGGCATTATACAAATTCTTTACAAAGTGATACAATTTTTCGTAGATATTTTCGCTCTTTTTCCGCCGCTGACTTTCAGCTGAAAAAGCATTTTTAATTTGAGGAAAGAACAAATGAATACTCCTGACTACAATTCACCTGTCGCATTGAAAAATTATATGGACGGACTAGGTTTTTCCATGCAGAAGAAATTCGGACAGAATTTTTTGGTGAACGGGGACGCCAGAAAAAAACTGATTGATTTGCTCGATGTGGACGAAAAATCCTCTGTCTGGGAAGTCGGGCCTGGTTTAGGCTCCATGACCAGCGAGATTTTAAAACGCGGCTCTGCGCTTACGGCCTTTGAGATTGACCACGGTTTTGCCCGCACTTTGAAAGAAATTTTTGCTGACGAGATTTCAAGCGGAAAATTCAATCTTGTCGAGGGCGATGTCCTGAAAACCTGGAAAAGTGAATATGAGAAATTCCCCCAGAGCCAGAGATTTTTTGGAAATCTCCCTTATAATATCGCGGCCACGATTGTCGCGGACACTATTTCCGAAGGAGTCCGCTTTGAAAAGGCCCTGGTCACGGTTCAAAAGGAAGTCGCCGAAAGAATGTGCGCCAAGGAAAATTCAGAGAATTATTCTTCTTTCTCTGTTTTATGCTCCTGGGCCTATGATTTGAAGCCTGTCTTGGATTTGGCCGGAGGAAATTTCTGGCCGGTTCCGAATGTAGCTTCCCGCGCGGTTTTGATGACTAAAAAATCTGATTTTCCTCGCTGCAAAAATCCAAAATTCTTTATGAAAATGCTCCGTTCACTTTTTGCCTCAAGACGGAAGACAATCCGCAATAATCTTCTCACCTTTGCCAGCGGTGAAGTCATAGACTCCGCCATTTCGGCGGCAGGATTGGACGGAAAAAACAGGGCGGAGCAGCTTTCTGTTGAGAAGCTCCTTTTGTTGAGCGACTGCCTTGATTCTGCTATAATCTCAGAATCGAAGTAAAACGAAATGAATAAAATCGCAGAAAATCTTTCAAAAGTCAAAGAGTCGATTTTGCAGGCTGAAAAGGAAGCCGGAAGAAAAGAAGGCTCCGTAAAACTTTTGGCCGTCAGCAAATTTCATCCTGCGCAGAGCGTGATTGATGCCATCGAGGGCGGCCAGAATTTTTTCGGTGAGAACCGGGTTCAGGAGGCCGAGGCGAAATTCACAGAGCTGAATGAAAAAGGCTTTAGCCCGGAGCTTCATATAATCGGCTCCCTGCAAAGAAACAAGGTTAAAAAGGCTGTCTCAATCGCTTCCTGCATTGAGTCGGTCGACAGAATGGAGCTGCTGGACGAAATTGAAAAGCAGTGCGCCAAAATCGAAAAGTCTGTTTCCGTTTTTTTTGAGATTCACACGGGAGAGGAGTCGAAGTCCGGTTTTACAAGCGAGGATGACTTGACTCAAGTTCTTTCTGCTTTTTGTGAGGGAAAATATCCCCATATTACGGCGGACGGTTTTATGACTATGGCTCCCAACACAAAAGACGAGACCTTGGTCAGAAAGTCATTTTCCACTTTGCGAGAGCTTTCTCTAAAGATGAAAAGTCAATTTCTAGCTCTTCCTCTGCGGGAGCTTTCGATGGGAATGTCCGGCGACTATAAGATTGCGATAAGCGAAGGCTCTACAATCGTCAGAATAGGGACTGCCATCTTCGGGGAACGGAATTATTCTGCATGAGACAAAAAATCTGCTTTCTTTTGCTTTTGATTTTTCTCCTTCCGCGCTCTGTTTTTTCCGCTGACTCCGCGTCACAGTCGACTTCCGCTGAAAGTTCCTATGACGACATAAAATTTCCCCAGTGGGCGAAAGATTTGCGGCGGACAGAAATCATCACCTTCGGTTCCCTGCCTTTTGTCACAATGTGGACTACCATGTGCTATTCCATGTATGAGTACAACGAATTTCGCAACCCCCTGAATAAAAGCTCTGATGGATTTACGACTGATGACCAAAAAAAAGTCATGGCATTGTCTGCGGCCGCATGTGTCGGTTTGGGACTGACAGATTTGGCCATAACGTTGATTTCCCGTTCAGCAAAGAGATATAAGGCAAGACGGGCAAAAAAGCATGAGATAATCACAATCGTGTCAAGGGAAGACGAAGAAAGAAAAATGTTAGAAGACCATAATAAATTTGATGAAAAGAACAAGAAACTTGAAAAAAATCCTCCAGACTTTCCAAGGGAATATTTTCAAGGAGGGGTAGAAAGTGCCCTTTTTTAGAGCGAGTGTTCCAGATGACTTTGAGGGAAAAATCCGCCTTGACTCTTTTGTAGCTTCCTGCCCGGAGAAACTCTGCGGAACAAAAATGAACCGGTCAAAGCTAAAGGCGGGTGTAAACCAGATTTCCTTAAATGGAAAACTGGCCAAACTTTCTACAAAAGTCTCTGCCGGTGACAAAATCGAAATCGAATGGGAAGACAATATTCCTGACGACATAGAACCTGAAGACCTTCCGCTTGATATAATTTACGAAGATGAGAATGTCACCCTTGTGAATAAAGCCCAGGGAATGGTGACTCATCCTGCCGCAGGAAATTGGACTGGGACCCTTGTAAACGGACTTTTGTTTCATTGGGGAAGGGCATCTGTCCGTCAATTGAAAAGCGGTAATGATTCTGAGATTTTGGAGAGGCGGCGGCCTGGAATTGTGCACCGTCTGGATAAGGATACTTCTGGACTTATCATTACGGCTAAAAATCGTTTTGCCGAGGAATGGCTCAATGGCCAGTTCAAGAATCGTAGGAATCTTGCAAAAGTCTATATCGCGATTTGTCAGGGGCTGCCTCCTGTTCAAAAGGGCTTTGTTGAGACTCAAATTATCAGGGACCCCGGCAACAGAAAAAGATTCAAGGCTGTCACCGGCACTGACGATGGGAAATTCGCAAAAACGAGATTCCGCTGTATTGCCTGCTACGGTTCGTTTTCACTGATGGCAGTAAAAATCTATACAGGCCGCACTCATCAAATTCGCGTTCATATGAAGTATTTGGGCTGCCCGATTTTGGGCGACCCCCTGTACGGTTCAAAAGTGAAGAGCAAGATTTTTCCAGACGCGAGCCTCATGCTTCACTCATACATGCTGAAAATCCTTTTGCCTGGCCACAGCGAATGCTCGACTTTCAGGACAAGAACTCCTGGCCGCTTTAAAAGTGTCCTAAGAAAGCTACATTCGTCTTTTGATAGGTCTTCTGTGATTGATTCTCAAAAAAAATTACCTGACGGGGTGAGAAAAATATGAATCAATGCGAATGTAAAATTATTTCAGAGCCATCAGTCGAAAATCCTTTTTTAATTTTAGATAAGCCATCAGGACTTCCTTCTGCGCCTCTTTTTGGTGGTGAAAAATCAGCTTTGACTTGGGCTATAGAAAAATTTCCGCAGATTAAGCTTGTTCACGGAAAAAAGCCTATTGAATATGGACTTTTGCATCGTCTTGATACTGCCACTTCCGGCTTGTTGCTGATTGCCTCAAGCCAGGAGTCTTACGATTTTTTTGCAATGGCTCAGAAAAAAGATGAAATCATAAAGTATTACAAGGCCGGTGTCGATTTTTCGCTGTATTCTGATTGCTCAAAAAGTCTTGAGGATGAAGGCTTTCCTCCTGATTCTAAAATTATGAAAGATTTGCGGCAGAAAGTCTTTGATTTTTCAAAGGACTCTTTAAAATTGACTTTTGATTTGACTCTGCAAAGTCGTTTTAGGCCTTATGGAAGTAACAGCAGCCAGGTCCGCCCTGTAACAGAAGAATCTGGACGGGCTGCACAAAAAAAATCGGGTGAAAAATTATATAAAACTAAAGTGGTACTCCATAAACCGAATTATGCGATTTGCTCAATAAGTCAAGGTTATAGACACCAGGTTCGTTGCCATCTGGCCTGGCTTGGTTTGCCGGTTTTAGGGGATTTTTGTTACAACAAAAAGTACAAGGAAGGGGAAAATCTTGACTTTAGAGCCATTCAAATTGAATTTCCTCATCCTGTGGACGGTAGAATTGTAAAAATTTCCTGCTGATTTTTTAGACTGAAAGGTATTTCAGCATGATGAAAATACAGACTAACAAGGCGGCAGGGCAGGCGATATACAGCCATTTTGGGGCGGAGGATTCGTAGCCAGATAAACTTGCAACCGGAGACTTTTTATTTATTTCAGAAAGCAGCCGTTTTCTCGCTTTTCTGCTGGCTGTGATTTCTTTGGGTATATTTGTTTTTATGTTCTTTGAAGACGAGTCTCCAACGGCATAACCGCAACGGGGGCAACCGTTTTCAAAAGTTTTTGAGCTTCCTGTTTTTCCGCACTGGGGGCAACGGACTGAAGAAAAAAATCTTCCGCAATGTGGGCACATTCTTGCATTGGCAGGAACTAAGGCTCCGCAGTTTTCACAAAAGAATTTGGCAGCTTTCATGCGGATTTTTTAACCTGAATTGTGATAAAATCTGCTGAATCAAGGACTTCTGCTGAAACCTCGCTTACGGAATTTTCAGAACTTATCGATGCTTTTTCGATTTTTGTGCCTGCCGAAAGATTCGCACATAAGGACGGCAAATCCGGGGTAAATTCCAGTTTTTCACCATCATAATTTCGGGCTATTCCAGAAACCAATGCTCCGTTTTGCGGATTCGTAAAAATAAATGCGCACTGAATAAATGTTTCTGTGGTAGTCGGGACAGGAATTGAAATTTCCTCATTTGCCTTTATTTCATCTTCGGAAAGGCTGCTGTCTTCAATTGAAATTTCACTTTCTTCAGAGTCACTTGCCTCTGCTGAAATATCTTCTTCGATGGCGCTTATGGGGAAATCGTCCTCGTTTTCTTCGGATTCTTCTGTCTGCGGAATTTCTTCTATTTTGTCTTCTTCTTGCTGAATATCTTCTTCAATTTCCCTTTCTACAGTCTCTTCTGCGTCTGCAGTAACTTCTTGCTGAATATCTTCCGTGGAACTTTCGCTTTCTTGCTCTTGAAGACTATCATCCTCATCTTCTCCGACTAAGGATTCTGTGACGGAGGTAAAATTTTCTGAAATGGGAGAATCAGTTAATTTTCCTGAGTATATGTCAATTGTTTTTGTAAGAATTTCCCTGAGTTGTTCCAAGCCCTCTACGTCAACAGAAGAAAATGTTCCTCGGACTTTTAAAACCTCTGCTTTTTTTGCTTCTTCTTCGGGAAATTCCTTTCCTGTGTACAAAATTACCTGCGGAATATAACTGCCGAAGCGGGATGCTGCAAACTGAGTTACTATTTTCCAATGCCGCGGGTAATCTTCTGTACTGATGACAATCAGGTGGGGAGAAATTTCTTCAATGTTATCAAGCGCTTTCAAGAGCCAGCGGTAAACGATAACTTCGTAGCCTGCGGTTTTTAAAACTTCGCTTGTATTTGAAATTACATTTTCATCGTCGGCAATTAAAAGTGCTTTCATATTTTTACTCCGTTCCCAAGTTTGTTACGTTATAATCGTGAATCTGCCAAATTCCATCGCGTTGGTAGACTTTATAGATGTAACTCTTCTTTTCACGGTAATTAGGGTATTTAAACCATTCTGTTACTGTGACTGTTCCCTCTGTTTGTGAATAAGATGTGTTCTCGATAGAGAACTTTTCAGGAACGGCAACAATATCAGAATCAATTCGTTCCTGCATCAAGTCTGCCTTGTAATTTTGAAGCATTCTGTTGCGTTCATCTGCTGAGGCTGCCCTGTATCTTCTCTGAATGTCTGGATTGCGCAACATCATTTGTTCAATGTCCATGTAAAGGAAGTACTGGTCCCATAAAGATTTTTGACGGGCGACAATCGTCTGTTCGACAACTTTGTCAGGAGAAATCTGTTCAGGTTTTAAAAGCACGGCAGTATTCTTTTCAACAGGCAGTGAAGTTCCTGAGGCGGCTGATGGAGAAGGCCTGACTTCAAGGCTCAAGCGGTTTGACTGTAGTCCGGCAATTTTTGTTTTGTAAAGTTCAGGATAGAAAACCATCTCAAGGTAATAGATTGAAGGCTCTGAGAATTTCACGTATCTTTTTGCATTTTCAATAAATGAATATTCTTCTCCAGGACCGATGGAAATCTCCCTAAAATAGACGGTCTGGCTTCTTGAGCGCTTTTCTGTTAAATCTTGAGTATAGGGCAACGTTGTATTTTTTAACGTGTGGGCATTAAAATCCAGACTGAACGCCCTGTCATCAGCAAGTTTGAAGCGGAGGTTTTCAGCTCCTTTGTTCACGATTGAAACGTGGACATACATAGGATTTTCCTCGGCATTTTCCGGGTAATACATTGTGCGGTCATAAAATTTGATTATGACTTGGGCATCTTTATAATTTTGTACGGAATCAGTTTTTTCCGCACAAACAGACTGGGCAAAGATTGCAAAAACTGCCATAACTGAAAAGAGCGTACGTTTCAAGACTTTTCTCCATTTGAGCGGATGAGCGCCCGTTGTTTTCCTATATTATCGGTGATTTTTTAGGAAATCATTATTCAGTATCAGTATATCGTATGCTTTTAAGATTCACAAGAAAAATGATTTAAAGCATGGAGACCGGGTCCGCATCGTATTCTATGTAGACGTTCGAGGGTTTCTCATAATTGTCTATAAAATAAGAAGTTATCATCTGCAAGACTGAAATTGCAGGTCCCCGGAGGAGAATCTGCCAGCGGTAGTTTGCCGAGATTTTTGAAAGAGGGCATTCGGAAGGCCCCAGAATCTCGCTTTGTCCTGCGGCTCTTATTATCTTCTCCGGCTGATTTTTTTCTTCGATTAATCTTTTCAGCGACTCCTCAAATATTTTTGCGGCCCCGATGGCGGCGTTTTTTGCCTGAGTTTCCGTAGGAGCGCGGAAGACGACCCTGAGCAACCTTGAAAAAGGCGGGAAGGCCAAAATTTTGCGGTTTTGAAGCTCTAAGTCATAGAATTTTTCTGTCTGCCCTGTGACCGCCAGCGCAATCGGCTCCCGGTCAGGCGAGTATGTCTGGACAATGACCTTTCCGTCCGGGAAGAATCTTCCGGCTCTACCCGCGACCTGAGTAATCAGTGAGAAAGTCCTTTCTGCGGCGCGAAAATCCGGCAGGTGAAGTCCTGTGTCTGCCAAAATAACTCCGACCAGCTTGAGGCGGGGAAAATTCAGCCCCTTTGCGACCATCTGGGTTCCAAGCATAATGTCGTATTCGCCTTTTTTGAAGGCATCGAGCTTTTCTTGAAGCTCCCCCTTGTGAGTCAGTGAGTCCGTGTCGATTCGGACCGATTTTGCGTTCGGGAATTTAGCCTTGACCTCGCTCTCGATATATTCAGTCCCGAAACCTGAGTAGCCTACGTCGAGAGAGCCGCACTGGGGGCATTGTGATGGTGGCTGAATTGACCAGCCGCAATAATGACAGCGGAGGCGTTTTTCATTTTTATGGTAGGTCAGGGCGACTGAGCAGTTCTTACACTTAAGCTCAAAGCCGCATGAGTTGCATCTGAAAAAGTGGGTGAAGCCCCGCCTGTTCAAAAAAAGAATAGTCTGTCTTTTCTCTTCAAGGGTCTTCCGAACTTCGCTTTCGAGCTGAGGAGAAATGCAGCCGTTTATGTTCTGGATATGGCTTAAGTTCACGCAGGAGATTTCTGGCATTTTTCCGCCGGCCAGCCTTTTTGTCAGCGTGTGGCGCAAAATCTGCCCGGTCTGCATATTCTGCCAGGACTCGACTGACGGGGTTGCAGACCCCATCACAAGCGGGATTTTGTTTTTAAGGCAGCGGTACATGGCCACCTGACGGGCGTGATAGCGGGGGGAGGAGCCAGACTTGTATGATGAGTCATGCTCCTCGTCGATTATAATCATTCCCAAGTCCGGGACAGGTGCGAATACTGCGGAGCGCGCGCCGACTACAATTCTTGCCTCTCTTGAGAGAATTCTCCTCCATTCGGAGAGCTTCTGGCTTGGAGTAAGGCCAGAGTGCAGGACAGCAGTCTGCTTCCCGAACCTTTGAGTGACCGCCTCAATCACCTGTGGAGTCAGAGAGATTTCCGGGACAAGATATATTATTCCTTTTCCAGCCTCAAGGATTTTCTGGGCTGTCTGCAAAAAAACTTCGGTTTTTCCGCTTCCTGTAGGCCCGTAGACATAATGGAATATAGATTTGTTGTTATGATGTGTAATATTTTGTACGCATTTTAGCTGCTCGTCGCTCAAATTTTTCTCAGCATGTATACTTATGTCGTCAGAAAAAGAGAATCCTCCCGCATCAGACTCCCTTCTTCCAGACGGAAGCATTGCCGACACAGCTTCGCCGATTGAGCAGAGATAGTATGAGGAAATCCATTTTGCAAGGTCAATAAGTTCCGGGGTTAAAAGAGGCTCTTTGTCCAAGACTTTTGTTATCGGACGGATTTTCTCCTCGCCGACCGGACAGTCAGCGGGAAGACTTTTACTCTCATCGAGGATAAAGCCTGTCATCTTCCGGTTGCCGAATTTCAAGTCCGCACGCCTGCCGACCCTGGACTCCTCAGGCTTTTCGTCGGATATGTCCAAGTATGTGAAGAGCTGGTTTAGCGGAACGTTGACTGCAATCTGAAGGAAGCGAGGCATTATTTACTTTGGTTTGCGTAGTCAGGGGCGAGAATCTGCAACTTTGAGGCGAAAAGCTTTAAGTCTTCCCATGCCGGACGCTTGAGGCTGGAGTCCCGGAGCAGGGCTGACGGATGGTATGTCACGAGGACGGGGATTCCGTTCCAGTCGTAAAAATTACCCCGCAATCTGCCTACACCGGCCTCGGTTTTGAGAAGGTTTTTCGCTGCGGTGGAACCCGCGCATAGAATCATCTTTGGTTTCAGCGCGAAAATCTGAGCCTCTAAAAATGAGGAGCAGGCGGCCGCCTCTTCCGGGAAAGGAGTGCGGTTGTTCGGCGGCCGACACTTTACTATATTAGCGATAAAGGTGTTAGTATGGCGTGAGAGGTGGATTGCCGCAAGCTCCTTGTCCAAAAGCTGACCTGCAGGGCCTACAAAAGGCTCCCCGGACATGTCCTCATCGTGGCCGGGACCCTCGCCAATCACCATGACGACAGGCTTAAGCGGACCGACTCCGGGGACCGTGTTGTGCCGTGTTTGAGAGAGCTGGCACCGCTGGCAGACTGCGACTTTCTGGGCAATCGCCGCGATTGTAGTCAGCTGGCTTTGGCTTGGAGAGCTTTCTTCTAGCGATGTTGTAGTTTGTGGGGCCGCAGGCTCTTGACTCTGGATTTTATCTTGCTGGGATGTTTCCTGCGCAAGAGGCTTTTCTGTGGCATTTATAGCATCTATGTCATCAGAAAAGACCGGATCTTCTTTTGGAAAATCCGGTGAAAAATATCCGAGCTTTGAGTCGGCGGCAGTTTTCAGAAGTGTATAAATAGCAGATTTTTCATTCGCAGTCATTTTTCAAAATTACAGGGCTGCCTGAATGATTTTTACCGCGCCTTCAATTCCGTTTTTTCCGGTGTCGATGGTTAAATCGTAGTTTGAAGACCGGCCCCAGGAGCCTTTCGTTGTAAAATTGTAATATGAAGAGCGTTTTTTGTCGATGTCACGGAGCTTTTTGAGGGCTTCTTTTTCTGACAATCCTTCATTTTTGGCGATTTTTTTTGCCCTGGCGTTCTCATCGCAATCAACGAATACTGAGAATACGGGTGTTTTGCCCTTGAGAATCTGGTCAGCCCGCCGTCCGACTATGACGCATGACCCGTTCGCGGCGATTTTTTCTATGACAGCCCCTTCCGCTTCCTCAGCTGCGCGGCGGATTGCCTTAAGGTCGCTCTGATTTGTTCCGACGACCATAGAGACTGGAGGAACTGAAGCAGGCAAGTCCTCCTCGTCAACAGAAGCGAGGAACATCGCGTTAAGTCCGCTTTCGGCGGCCGCCTCCTTGATGATTTCGGAGTCATAGTAGGGGACTTTGTATAAGTCGGCAAGTTTTTTTCCGATTTCACGTCCTCCGGCTCCGTATGAGCGTCCGATTGTGATGACTGTCGGCCTGTGGTTGATAAAGTATCGCAGGCGGCTGTCAGAGTCAATCTTGGGGCTTTCGGCAGAATCTTTTTCTGCGGCGCGGTCGCTCAAATCGTCCTCATCTTTGAAGATTCTTTTCCATGAGAGGGTGAGCATACAGACTGTAAGCAAGAAAGAAAGTCCGTCGGCGACAGGACCTGCCCAAAGGACTCCCTCGACTCCGACTTTCGGACAGAGGATAAAGAGGGCCGGAATCATAAAGATAATCTGCTTTGAGAGTGAAATCAATGAGGCGAGAATTGGACGACCCACAGACTGGAAGAAAATACCCGCTGAGAGCTGGAAGCCTGAGATAGGCACAAGGAGAAGGAATACTTTCAATGTCTGGATAGCGAATTTATTGTAGCTTTCGTCCGCAGCCCCGAAAATCCTTACGATTGACATCGGGAAGAACTGGAACAAGAGGAAGGCGAAAATCATGACGATTGTTGCGATGACAATAACCCGGTTGAAGGTCTCTTTTACGCGCTTGTAGAGCCTTGCCCCGTAATTGTAGCCCCAAATCGGCTGGGCACCGGAGGCAAGACCTATACAGATTACCATGAGGATGCTGAAAACTTTCATCGTTACGCCGAGGGCTGAAATCGGGATGTCTGCCCCGTATTCAGACTCCGCGCCGTAGATTTTGAGGAAGTTGTTCTGGACTGCCATGACGATGACCAGAACCATCTGGCTGATGAATGATGAGATTCCAAGTTTTAAAATCTGCGGTACAATCGGAAAGGAGCCTTTGACTTCCTTCCTTGTGACTTTCACGGACTTCATTCTCGGAATATAGGCGAGGTTTATCGCCGCGTTCGCGATCTGTCCCAGAATCGTGGCCCATGCCGCTCCTGCGACTCCCCAGTGGAATACGAAAATGAAAATCGGGTCTCCGACCAGGTTAATCAGACAGCCGGCGAGCAAGCCGATCATGTTGTATTTCGGAGAACCGTCCGCGCGGATTATAGAGGCGTAGCCTGAGCAGATTGCGAGGAAGGGAAGTCCGAGGGCTGAGATTCCACCGTACTGGAGGGCGTAAGGCAGAATCGCGTCTGTCGCGCCGAAAAGACGGCAGAGCGAGGGGAGAAAAATTGAGTATAGAACGGCCAGAATACAGCCTGCCACAACCGCGAAAATCATTCCCGCGGCGGCACCCTTCGCGGCCTTGTGTTCTTCCTTTTTGCCCAGCATCAGGCTGATGAATGACGCGGTTCCGTCTCCAATCATCAGTGAGAATGCCATTGCGAAAGTTGTGAGGGGGAATATTACGTTTGTCGCCCCGTTTCCAAGGTATCCTACTCCCTGACCGATGAAAATCTGGTCCACGATATTATAAAGCGCGTTGACTACGAGGGCGATGATTCCGGGGACTGAGAATTTCATGAGAAGTTTTCCGACTTTCTCTGTTCCCAGGATGTTTTCTTTGTTCGATGATGCAATTTTTTTTGTGTTTTCCATGACAAAATTCTATACTTATGTTGAGAAATTAGTCAACTTAATAGCAGAAAGAAAAATTTGAAAATAATAGAAAATTATGTACTATATTGCAGTTTTCTGCTGCTTTTCCCAGAAAATGGGAGTCTGCAAAAATCCATGAATTCATGCCGCAATTGCCCAAAAGCTGGAATTTTGGTAAAGTCAATCCAATAAGGAAATCATTATGGCAGAAGAAGAATTCGACGCAAACAAAACTTACGAGGCGGCCCTTGAGAAAAGCCGCGAGATTGAAAAAGATATACAGGTGAATCCTAAAAAATACCGTGTTTTGACCGGTGACCGCCCGACAGGCCGTCTGCACATCGGCCATTATTTCGGCTCCCTGCAGAACCGTGTCCGCCTTGCCAAGCTTGGCGTTCCGACGATGGTTTTAATCGCAGACTATCAGGTTTTGACTGACCACGATGCTTATGATGAGATCAGCCAGAATACAAAGCAGCTTGTGATTGACTACCTTGCGGCAGGGCTTGACCCGGAGACTCAGGATGTCACGATTTATCCCCACTCATATATCCCCGAATGCAACCAGCTCATGCTTCCTTTTTTGACTTTGGTCAGCAACTCGGAGCTTGGAAGAAACCCGACTGTAAAAGACGAAATCGCGAAAGGGGAGGCCTCCGGAAATTTCAAGGCCGGGGTAAACGAGGGCATGTACTGCTATCCGGTTCATCAGGCCTGCGACATTCTTTTCTGTAAGGCGAACATCGTCCCTGTCGGAAAAGACCAGCTTCCTCATCTGGAGCTTACAAGGCAGATTGCCCGCCGCTTCAACAAAAAATACTGCAAGAAGGATCAGAAACCTGTATTTCCGATGCCTTATGCGCTCCTTTCAAAAACTCCGTCAATCAAGGGCTTGGACGGAAGTCAGAAGATGTCAAAGTCACTCCACAACTGTATCTTCCTTCACAATACTGAGGACGAGACAGCCGCGCTCATCAAAAAGGCTAAGACTGACGGCGAGAGGGTAATCACTTATGACCCG
The DNA here is from genome assembly GCA_946615905.1 of uncultured Treponema sp. Classification (GTDB taxonomy): domain Bacteria; phylum Spirochaetota; class Spirochaetia; order Treponematales; family Treponemataceae; genus Treponema_D. The sequence continues at coordinate 73,963 of CAMOIE010000016.1, forward strand.
GAAAAACGCCCGGAGGTCGCGAACCTGATCAGTCTGATTTCACTCTGCACAAAGGAAGAGCCTGAGGCAATCGCGGCTAAAATCGGCGACAAGGGTTCCGGCGCGTTGAAGTCCATGCTGACCGAGGCTTTGAACGAGGAGCTTAAGCCCCTGCGCGCAAAAAGAGCCGAGCTTGAGAAAAATCCTGACTACATCCGCAAGGTTCTTCTTGACGGCGTGGAAAAGACCCGCGTTATCGCGGAGGAGACCCTCAAAGAAGTCCGCCATGTTATGAACATGGAGATCTGAGTAAATGAATTCTTTACTTTCTTCCGAACTCGGTCCTGTATTCTCAAAATGGACGACTTTTAAAAACGCCGCGAAAAATATCGCTAACAATTCATCCGGCTCCAATTTCCCATTTCAGATTCAGGGCTTTCAAGGCTCTTCGGCCGGATTTTTTGTCTCCGAGTGTACGGAGGAAAGGAGAAATTTACTTTTCTTAAACCGCCAGTATGAGGGAACCGGCCGCTACGGCAAATCCCCTGAGCTGAATGCCCACAACGCAGCCTTGCTGGACTCCCTTGTCATCGTCCCGTCAGAAAAAGAGGCTCAGGACGTAAAAAGCGACCTTGAGGCCTCAATCGGTGAGAATGCTGACATATATCTTCTTCCATGGTGGGGACTTGTTCCCTATAGGCCAGCCGCCCCCGGCTCCGCAGTTTTCGGAAAGAGGGCAGGAGTCTTGGCCAGGCTTTCCGTCTCAAAACGGGAATTGAACAGCTCAAGCCGCCCGCAGATTTTTATCGCGACCTTGCGCTCTCTTGAGACCCCCGTTCCTCCGCCGGATTATATCCGCTCTCTGGTCTTTCCGCTCAAAAAAGGAATTGAGATTGACCCGGCCTCCCTGGCAGAGAAGCTGACTTCAATCGGATATACCCGCGTTCCAAAAGTCGGGGTCGAGGGGGAATTCACTTTGCGCGGTGAAGTCCTTGATATTTTCACTCCAGGAGAAGAAGAGGCGACCCGAATTGTCTTTGACTTTGACACAATCGAGACGATAAAAACTTTCAACGCCTCAAACCAGTCAACCACGGGCGAAAAAGACTTTCTTTTGGTGTACCCGATGAAGGAAGTTGTATGGAAAAGTGAACTAGTTGACAAACTTTCTAGGTATTTTGACTCGGTTTCCCCGGAAAAAGCGGCTCCCGGAAATATTTTTTTCACGCTTACTGACGAGGCGAAAAAAGCCCAGGAAAAACTTCTTGAGGAGTTAAATTCCAAGGGGGAGTCTTCCGGCGAGGAGTTGTTTTATCCGGTGATTTTTGACCGCCGTTACTCGCTTTTAGACTATCTTGACCCTGAGTCTTCTGTTTTCTATTTTGACTATGACCGGCTTTTAAACACAAGGGAATCATTCCAGAGGGAGACTGAGGGGCTTTTCCGCACGGCCCGCCAGACATTCCCGGTTCTTCCGCCCGAAGTTCAGTACATCCCGTTTGAGGAGCTGAGCCAGAGCCACAAAAGAAGCGTTTTATTCAGGACTTTGAAGACTGAGGCCGACGAGACTTCTGACGACAAGCCCCTGCAAATCGACTGCGACCCTCCTAGAAACTTTTTGGGCAACTTCAACTATTTAAAAGAGCAGCTGACTTCACTGCAGGCTGATGGCTGGAAAATCATAGTTTACGCTGACAACCCGAATCAGGCAGTGAGAATAAACGAAATCCTGAAAGACTTCACACAGAAGTCTGCTGAAGAGGGGGCGGCTCAAAACGCCAAGAGCGGCAAGGTCTTTTATCCGCTGACGATTCTGCCAAAGGCTATTTCTTCGGGATTTTCTATCCCGGAAGAAAAAGTAATCTTTATTCAGGAGAACGAGATATTCGGCCGCAGACGGCAGCCTCCGAAAAGCCTGCACCGGGTAAAAAGCCAGGCGATTGACACTTTCGTGGACTTGAACGAGGGCGACTATGTAGTCCATGTGAACTACGGAATCGGAATCTTCAAGGGAATCCAGCGCGTCAAGGCTATGGGCAACGAGCGGGATTACATAAAGCTTGAGTACGCTGACGAGGAATTCGTATTCGTTCCGATTGAGCAGGTCAACTTAGTCCAGCGTTACATCGGAAACGAGGGCGAGGCTCCCAAAATCGACAGAATCGGCTCCAAGTCCTGGGAGAACCGAAAGAACAAGGTAAAGCAGGCCGTAGAGGATCTGGCGAAAAAACTAATCGACTTGTACTCAAGGCGAAAGGCTTCCAGAGGTTTTCCGTTTCCCAAGGACTCTGAGTGGCAGACCGCATTTGAGGCGGCTTTCCCATACGAGGACACTCCCGACCAGTTCAACGTCACCAAAGAAATCAAGGCCGACATGGAAAAACCCGTTCCGATGGATCGCCTAGTCTGCGGTGATGTCGGCTACGGAAAGACTGAGATTGCCATGCGTGCGGCTTTCAAAGCAGTCATGGGAGGAAAGCAGGTCGCATTTTTGGCCCCGACAACGATTTTGGCCGAGCAGCACTACGAGAACTGCGTAGAGCGTTTCTCGAATTTCCCGGTTCAGATTGCGGTTTTGAGCCGCTTTGTAAGTCATGCAGAGCAGAAAAAGACCCTCGCAAAACTTGCAGCCGGTGAAATCGACATAATCGTTGGAACCCACAGAATCATACAAAAGGACGTAGTGTTCAAGGATTTGGGGCTGATGATTATCGATGAGGAGCAGCGTTTCGGTGTCAAGGACAAGGAGAGGCTCAAGGCTCTCAAAAACAACATCGACTCCCTTTCTATGTCCGCAACTCCGATTCCACGAACCCTCCACATGAGTCTCTTGAAAATCCGCGACATGTCACTTTTGACGACTCCACCGCAGAACCGGCAGCCGATAGAGACGATTGTCGATGCCTATGACGAGGGAAAAGTCGCCCAGGCGATCCGTAGGGAAGTTGAGCGGGGAGGGCAGGTCTTCTACCTGCACAACAGGGTTGAAAGCCTTGAGGAGACCCGTCTTAAATTGCAGCGCATCGTGCCTGAGATGATGGTGGAGACAGCCCACGGAAAGATGACATCCGAGGAATTGGACGCGATTTTCCGCCGCTTCAAGCTCGGAGGCTTTCACATCCTTGTCGCGACTACAATCATTGAGAACGGAATCGACATTCCGAACGTGAACACGATTATCATTGACCGCGCTGACATGTACGGCGT
>CAMOIE010000017.1 GCA_946615905.1 uncultured Treponema sp.
TTTTCCCTGCAGAGCGCAAGGGCGGATACAAAATCATCGATGACTTCGGTGGTCCCTTCCCCCAGTGCACATTCATGCCCACAGGCGGAGTCAACACTGAGAACGTCGCTGAATACGCAAAACGCAAGAACATCCTCTGCATGGGCGGAACTTGGATGGTCAAAAAGCCCCTCATCGAAGGCTGCAAGTGGGACGAAATCACACAGATCTGCAAAGACGCTGTAAAGGCAATGCACGGTTTCCGCGTAGAGCACATGGGAATCAACGCAAAGAACCCCGATGACGCTTCTTCAATCGCTGACGGATTCGCACCCTTCGGATTCGCCGCAAAAGTCGGAAACTCATCAATCTTCGCTTCAGACCAGATTGAAATCATGAAGCAGGACGGACGCGGAGCTAACGGACACATCTCTGTTCTCTGCAACAACGTTGAGCGCGCACTCGCTTACCTCAAACGCTTCGGCTTCAACCCTGTCGCCGGAACAGAAAAATGGGTGGGCAAAGCCAACGCCTCTCCGCTCAAGGTCGTTTACCTTGACAAAGAAGTCGGCGGATTCGCAATCCACTTGAAGAGAGCATAACGCGATTCTATTTTTGGAGGGGAAGAGATGCCCTACTCAGAAGCGAGCACCTCTTCCCCTCCAAGCCACCCCATCTCCGCGGCACTGCTTAGGGGATACCCCTAAGAACCCCTTTTTCTAGCCTTGCCTAGAAGAATGTCACATCGAGCGAAGTCGAGATGTCTACAGATTTCTCCATTCCGTTCGCGTTTTACGTTTCTTCAGTCGAAATGACAGAAACAATCCATAACCAGCGAATGTCGTTAGACATGAGCAAATCCGTGTGATAAAATTTTCCCCGACGTTGCGAATTATCTTCCTTCTCTCAAAAAAAAGTGTTATCTTTAACAGAAAGAGCGGGAGGCGGAAATGGCAATCGATGTAATCAGCAACAATGAAGAGACAGACCCGAAGCTTCTTCTTGAGTCATTTTTCGCGTCTTTCCCGGACTACACAGATTCTGACCGGGAGAAAATCTCTGCGGCCTGGAACTTTTTAATCTCAAAGACCGGGGAGCTAAAACGCGGCTGCGGAAAGCCTTATTACCTGCACCCGCTCAGAGTCGCCGCGATTCTGGCAGAAAGCAAGATGGACAGCGACTGCATTGTCTCAGGACTCTTCCACTCTCTTTTGAACGTTGAGGGAATCTCTCCGGAAGAAATAAAATCTCAGTTCGGCGAAAGCGTCCTTAAAATCGTGGCCGACACGTCAAAAATCACCAATTGGAAAATCAAGTCAAAAACGATTCAGCAGGCAGATGCGATCCGAAAAATGCTCTTTGCGATGATTGACGATGTTCGCGTAATCCTCGTAAAGCTTGCAGACCGCCTCGACCGTATGAGAAACTTAAAGTCCGTGGACGAAAAATCCCGCCGTCTTGTCGCGGCGGAAGTAATCGACATTTGGGCGCCACTTGCCGACCGCCTTGGAATGCAGTCAGTAAAGAGCGAAATGGAGGATTTGTCCCTAAAATACTCAAACCCAGATGTCTTCCAGCAGATAAAGGCGATTGTCGCGGCGAAAAAGGGCGAGCGGGCGGCGTATTTGGACAAGGCCGTGCAGTCAATCTACAAGCAGGCCGAGAAATCTGGAATCTCGGTGACAATCACAAGCCGGGCAAAGCATTTCTACTCGATTTACCAGAAGATGCGAAAGCGCAACAAGGGGGCTGACGAACTTTACGACCTCCTTGCCCTCCGCGTAATCTGCCAGACTGTCAACGAATGTTACACTTTAATTGGAATAGTACACTCACTTTGGAAGCCCATGGACGGGCGATTCAAAGACTATATCGCAATGCCAAAGGCAAACGGCTACCAGTCTCTTCACACGACCGTGATCTGCGAGGGAAAGCCCCTTGAGATTCAAATCCGCACGGCGGAGATGCACAACAAGGCCGAACACGGCGTCGCCTCCCACTGGCTCTACAAAAAGGGAACAAACCACGACAAGGTTGACATCTCTGACCTCGGAATCGTAAACCAGCTGCAAAATCTCAAGAACGCCGACATGAGCGATGAGGGCTTTTTTTCAGACCTCAAGAACGAGCTTTTGGGCGATGAGATTTACGTCTTTACGCCCAACGGGGATGTCAAACAGCTGCCGGCCGGCTCCTGCGCGATTGACTTTGCCTACCATGTCCATTCGGCAATCGGAGAGAAAATCGTGGGCGCAAAGGCTGACGGAAAAATCATTCCCCTCACCCGTCCACTTGAGAACACTCAGATTATCGAAGTCCTCACAAATCCGCAGGCCCACCCGACGGAAAGCCAGCTCAAATTCGTAAAAACCGCCAAGGCAAGGCAGAAAATCCACTCATGGCTTGTGGCGAACGACCCGAATTTTGTGGACAAGGAAGCCGAGGCAAAGCGGGCGGCAGAGCTTGCCGTCCTCAACAATTACTCAAAGCAGATTCAGGATGAGAACCGCCGGAAGCACAGGGCAGGCCTGGGACAAAAGCCGGAAGAAAAATATTCCGGGTCAATAAAAATCGAGGGCACCAAAAACATGCTCTTTTTCCTGGCCAAATGCTGCAACCCAAAACCCGGAGACCCGATTGTAGGCTACGTCTCACAAAAGAAAAAGGGCATCATGATTCACCGGGCGGACTGCCTGACAGCCCAGAGAATCCCCAACCTCGAAAGCCGTGGCGTAAAAGTTGAGTGGGAAATGAAAGCAGTCAAAAGCGAAAAATAGATGATTCGGGCGGCCCCCTCTCTTGCGTTCGGGTCGCGCTATTCCGGGTTCCGCTTTCGCTCCATTGTCGGCAAGCCGCCAACTTCGCCCTGCATATCGCTGCCGCAGTCTGCAATAGCTTTAATTTTTTTCAGATTCGTTATAAAATCTTCTGTGAAAAATCATTGAAATCCACGGAGTTTTTATGAAAAAGAATATCAAGGCCCTTCTGGCCTCCCTTGCAATCATCACACTGGCCGGTTGTGCGACGACATCGACAACATCAGCCGGAGCCGTAGACGCGGACAGGTCTCAGCTGATGCTGATTTCCGAGGAGCAGATGGAAGAATCCGCAAAGCAGTCATATTCGGAAGTCCTTGCCGAGGCTAAAAAAGCCGGAACGTTGAACACGAACGCAAGCTACAACACGAGGGTCGCAAACGTCGCGAAAAAATTGATTGCCCAGACCGGAACTTTCCGCGAGGATGCCCTTAAATGGGACTGGCAGGTCAACGTGATCACAGAGGACACAGTTAACGCATGGTGTATGCCGGGCGGCAAAATCGTCGTCTACACGGGAATTATCAAAAGCCTGGACTTGACCGATGCCCAGCTTGCCGCCGTCATGGGACACGAAATCGCCCACGCCCTCCGAGAGCATTCACGAGAACAGGCTAGCCGCGAAGTCTTGAAGTCAGCGGGAGTTTCAACTGTCTCTCAGCTTTTAGGCCTTGGAGATTTGGGCGCGTCCGCATTGAACTTGGCTGCCCAGTACACAGTCACCCTCCCCTTCTCCCGATCCCACGAGACAGAGGCTGACCACATCGGCACAGAACTGATGGCCAGAGCCGGATATGACCCGAATGAAGCCGTCACCGTCTGGGAAAAAATGTCAGCTTTAGGTAGCTCTTCTGGTCCAGAAATCATGTCCACCCACCCGTCAAACCAGAGCCGCATTACAGACTTAAAAGAAATCGTCACAAAAGTATATCCACTTTATCAGGCAGCAAAAAAATAAATGACTACACCCGACTTGCTCTTGTGTCTGGCTGCGGCAATTTTAATGTTTTCGGGAGTCTTGGGCTGCATAATCCCCGGGCTTCCGGGAACGCCACTTTGCTGGCTCTCACTTTTGGCCGCAAAATTCATAACTTTCTCTCATTTAAGCTGGAACATCGTCATAATTACGGGAATTGTCTGCGTGATTGTGGAAATTGTGAATAATTTTCTGCCCTCATATTTTTCAAAAATCTCAGGTGGCAGCAAATTGGGTGGCTGGGGTGCTTTTATCGGAACTTTTGTCGGTTTGCTCACCGGGAATATAGGCGGAATTGTACTAGGTCCTTTTTTCGGAGCCTTGGCAGGAGAACTGATTCACGACGCAAGCGATTTTAGCCGCGCCGTGAAATCAGCAAGCTATTCATTTTTAGGTTTTATTACCGGCACAGGCCTGAGACTTATAACAGCCCTCATTTTTTTGGTCGTGCTGGTAAAATCCTTCTTGAGCTAGAATCTGAAAACTAGACCGACAACCGGAGCAACGACAATTTCGTTTACCCAGTTGTGATAGTTGTCAGCGTTAGTCTTTGCAGGGGCATTTGTCGTGTTTGTTTCTTTATTGTATACCCTGTAGTATGTGTGCTGGAAGAAGTCATAAGCTCCGCGAACTCCACCATACAAAGAGACTGAATCAGAAACTTTAATTTCTGCGTTTACGAAAAGGCCGATACCGAGAGAAAGCTCTGACATCGAGTATCTATTATCAGAATGCTTGATATCCTTCTGAACCTTTGCGAAGTTAAAGTTAGGTCCAATTCCGACAGGAATCACAAGCTTACTATCGCTGACAAGAACAGTGTAGGCACCGAACATTCCGTCAATACCAAACATTCTGTTGTTCCAGTTGTTGTTTATCGTATTCGTAACACCAGATTTTCTTGCATTGTAGGCATAGGGGGAATAAAAGTTTCCGTCAACAAAGAATCCTATCTTGTTCTGAGCAATCGGAACTCTAAATCCGGCGTTAATGCCCCATGAATTGTAACATTCAACATCGATATTTCTGTTTGCAGGATTGTAGTTAAAAACCTGCGGAACAGAGACACCTACGTTAAAAGACGCTTTTCCGGCATCTTCAGCGGCAAACATGGCTGTTGCGCCAAAGAAAGCGGCAATGATAAAAGTCATAATTTTCTTCATAAGAAAACCTCCTTTGTGACTATATGGGAGAGTTTTTACCCCCCCCCCGCTTTTAAGTTAATATACAGAAAGAATTTTCTGTAGTTTTTCCTCTCCAATTATTCTCATAAAGGAAGCAAGGCGCGGACCTTGATCCTTATTAATAAGAACATGGTACAAAGTTGTGAACAGAGATTTTGGCTCCAGTCCGATTTCCTTTGCGATGTCGTAGATTTTCTGCTGAAGTTCCTTGTCCAGGGCGATGTTTTTCATCTCTGGAACGACTTCATCGCGGACTTTAACGACAGCCTTTGTCTCTTCCATTGAAAGCTCTGCCTTAGAGCCGTCCTCACGGAGGGCAAAGCGGAATTCCTCAGGTGCGCATTCCTTTACCCAGTACCAAGCGCAGGCACAGCGGCGGCGGAAGCATTCTTCCTGCTCCGGTTTGATGTCTCCGAGAGCTTTGATTACCAAATCTACATCCCCGGAATATGTCTGCAACAATGTTGTCAGCTGGCGGAAGGCAATCGCATATGGGCGGACTTTTGGCATTCCTGGTTCAATCTGGGCAAGCTCGTAAACGCGCTTTTCCTTGAGGTAGAGGTCGTCAGACTTTGCCTTTTCCTCCCCCCAAGCGATTCTCTCAACACGGTCATAAGCCTCGTACATGGTGATAACGTCAATGTCGAATGAGATTGCAAACTCGTGGTCAGGCTTGTTGCTTGCGAAAATCCAGCGCAGGACTTCCGGCTGATAGACTGCCAACGCATCGGGAAGGGCAATGACCTTTCCCTTTGAGGATGACATTTTTCCTGGCAAGCCCTTGAGTCCTACAAAGTCGTATTTCATTGTAATCGGGGCGTCCCATCCATAGACTTTTTTTGAGACCAGTTTCGCGGTGTCGTAAGAGCCGCCCGGCGAGATATGGTCTTTTCCACCCGGTTCAAAGACGACTTTTTCTTCATTCCATCTCATCGGCCAGTCAACGCGCCAGCCGAGTTTGATATTGCCGCAGTTTCTGAGGTCAACTTTTTCCTCGTTGCCGCAACTTTCGCACTTGTATGTGACTCCGTAGTCACCATCGTAGTCGAGGATTTCTGTAGTGTCCTTGTTGCATTTTGAGCAGAAGGCGGCAATAGGCCAGTAAACGTCAGAATCCTTCATTTTATGCTCATCGTCGCGGTAGCAGTTAAGGCACCATTTAATCAACTCCCGGTTCTGCAGGGCTTTTTTCATTCCCTCTGCATAGCGGTTTGCGCGGTAGCGGCTGGCCTGATACAAAAATTCAGGGTGGATTCCCATGCGGGGAAGCTCCTGCTCGATGTCAACTTCGTGGTGGCGGGCGTAGTTGTCGTCACGGTTGAATGTATCGGGAACCATTGTAATCGGGAAGCGGAGGTATTTTTCCAAAACTTCGGGTTTGGGCATGTTTGCCGGGACTTTGCGGAAAACGTCGTAGTCGTCCCATGAATAGATAAAGCGGACTTTCTTGCCCCTGTCCCGCAATGCGCGTGCAACAAGGTCGACAGTCATGATTTCGCGGAAATTTCCGATGTGGACTGTTCCTGAAGGAGTAATACCGGAAGCACAGGTATAAAGGGGCAAATCACCCTTTTCCTTGATGATTCTGGCTGCCATCTGGTCGGCCCAGTGGCACAGTTCTTTTGATTCTAAATCTTGAGTACTCATAATATATGATTATAATGTGCAAAAAGCATTTGAACAATCAGAAAAAGTAAAATCTTCACTAATTAACATTGATAATATAAAAAGAAACAAAAAATTGGTGAAAATTGAGAAATTCAGTCAAAGAGGGGGTAGCACTCAAAGCCTGCGTTTCTGAGCTGACTTCCAATCGTCCCGTCAGAATTCTCGTCAACGTAGACAATGTAATAGGTCGTGCCGGAAGCCCTTTTCTCACTGGTGATTTTTCCAGCAAAGCCCTTTGACTTCAACCTTTCGACCAGTGCCTTTGCGTTCGCCTCGCTCTTGAACAAGCCAAGCTGCTCCTTTGTTGCCTTTTCATTTTTTGCAGAATCCTCAGTTTTCGAGGTCTGCTCATTTTTCTGACTTTGGACAGACTCACCCGCGATTTCTGGAACAGCATCACCTTCTTTTGTGGAAAAAAGCCAGAAGGGGGAAGGAAGCTGCTGGATTTTCCCAGAGACAACCGCCGCCTCCATGCTTGACGGATAGGCTTTTTTGAGGCTCTCAGAATACGAAGAGTCACCAGAAAAATACCAGAGGGTGAATAAAAGCTGCGGTCTGACGGACTTCATTGAGTCAAGATTTGAATAAGTTTTGAGCATTGCCAGGGCTTCGTCCGTCTTTGCCCGCTCGGAAGACCTGCTCAAGGCAATCCACTGCTCGTACAATTTTATTTTTGCGGAAATTTCCTCGTTCTGGGTCTTTCTGACTGCAGAATTCAAATAGCTTTCGGCAGTGTCGGTGTCTCCCTCGCAAAGGGCGCAGCGAACCGCGTCCAAAACCAAGACTTCAGACGATTTTTTCTGCATTCCGGCGGCATCCTGCGCTGAGATTGCGGCGGCTTTCGCATAGGATGAGGCGGCCGCATGGTAAAGCCCCTGCTGCTCCTGTACTCCGCCCAAAAATGCGTAGAGAGAGCGTTTTTCCGCCGGACTTTTAAGCGAGGCGGCCGTTTTCTCAAGGTAGGAAATCGAGTCGATTACGGAAGTCTTTTTCGCCGCCTCCTTGACCGCCGCGCTTGCTGTAGTAGCGGAAAAGGCTGAGAAGGAGAGAAAAATAAACACAATTACAGTAACAAGTCTCTTCAAGAAAACTTCCTCGTTTTATCACACGGATTGGTTCGCGGCTAACGCCGCTCACTTTTTCATGAGATTAAAATTGGCTCATCACGGACTTGAGGGTGTCCATCTGCTCTTTTGTTCCGATTGTGATTCTCAAATATTCCTCGATTCCGGGAGTGTCAAAGCGGCGGACAAGTATTCCTTCCTTTTTAATTGCCTTGTAGGCCTCAAGTCCAGAAAGTCCGTCCTTTTTGCAGAAGACAAAATTCGTCTTGTCCCCGACGACTGACCAGCCCCTCTCATTCAAAAACTGAATAAAAGATTCACGTTCAAAGGCGACTTTTTTCGCGCAGACCGCATAGTAGCCCGCGTCAGAAGCGGCGGCGATTCCGGCCTTTTGATTCAAAAAATCAATCGGAAAGTGGTTGAGGGAATTTTTCACGGTCGTCACAGCGTTCACAAGGTCGGGATTGGCCACGATGTAGCCTAGCCTCATTCCTGCCCCGCAAAGAGACTTTGAGAAAGTCCTTACAATAATAAGATTTTTGAATTCCTTCAAAAGCGGAATGCAGGACTCCCCGCCAAAATCAACGTAGGCCTCGTCAACGACAAAAACCTTGTCTTTTGGAGCCTGCAAAATCATCTGGCGGACTTCTTCTCTCGTCAATCCGATTCCAGTCGGAGCGTTCGGGTTCGCAAAGATTATCGGTGCGTCATTCTTATTCGCATCGGCAAGCATTTTCTCTGTGTCCAAAGTCCAGTCAGCTTTCAGCGGAACCCTGTCCATCGGAACGTTGTAAAATCCCGCGTAAACCGGGTAAAACGAATATGTCTGTTCGGGCAGAACGACAAGCTTGTCAAAAAATGCGTAGAAAACGAATGAAAGCACTTCGTCAGAGCCGTTGCCGCAGTAAATCATGTTTGGCGTAACTTCAAAAGGAATTTTGTCAGACTCGGCCGGGCTGACCTTTGCGCCTGAACCATTTTCGTCCCCGCCTTCAATTTTAGCCTTGCACAAAACTCCGCCTGTCTGGTTCAGCATTTTTGCGATTGCCGATTTCAGCTCGTTGGAGTCAGGGTCGGGGTAAAGGGCCATTTTCTGCCCCTGATTTTTCGCCGCCTCGACCACAGCCTCAATCACGCGGGGAGAAGGCGCGTAGGGATTTTCGTTCGCATTGAGTTTTATGTAGTCCCTGTCTTTTGGCTGCTCGCCTGGAACATAGGGATGAAGATTTTCCATTCTCGAAGAAAGCATTTTTTATTTTTTGTCTCCATTATCAAACACATCAGCCGAGACACGCTCGGCTGGCACTCTAGAGAAGTCGTTTGTGCTTGCGCATCAGTGCGTCCACTTCGTTTCTGTGTCTAGTTGCCTTTGCCAACTAAACACATCCATTCTGCCTGGGCGCAGAGGGTGTCACCAACGTAGGCTTTTCCGGCCTGCACGACCATGTTTTTTGAGACGCGCTTGTTCTCAACTTCCATGCGGACTGTATCACCGGGGTGAACCTGATGCTTGAATTTCACATTGTTTACGGTTGCCAAGAAAAAGAGGGAGCCTTCGTCAAATTTCTTCTGTAATGAAAGAGCGGCGCCGCCCCCCTGTGCCATAGTCTCAATCAAAATCACGCCTGGAACAACGGGGTACTGGGGAAAGTGTCCCTTGAAAAAGAAGTCTTCATCTGTGAATTTGCGAGTGCAAACGCAACCCTTATCATCATAAGATTCGATTGTATCAACAAAAAGAAAGGGTTTTCTGTGAGGTAAAAGAGACTCAATGTCTGTGAATGCGGCCATAATATTCTCCAATAAAAGATATAATAGAATTGTAAAAAAATGTGAGATTACCGTCAATAATATTAATATTGCTGTTTGCAAATCCAGAAAAATCTGTAGTAGCGGCTGTAGTCGAAGTTGATGAAGTCGGCGTACCTTTCCTCGTAACTCTTCCGAAATTTGAATTTTTTCATGATGTTTTTACCTATCTTTTTTCGATACTTTTATATGGAAGAAAATGAGGCCTAGTCAAACACTATCTTCACAACGCTTTTTCCAAGCAGATTCTTTCGGTCTTTTTCATCCTTTTTAACCTTGCAATAGACCATGTAAATCGTTTTTATGGGTTTAAAATCAGAGCCAATTTTATTTTTGCCCGCCAAATCCTTGATTGTCCTCACAGTACGCCGGGCATAAAGGTTGTCGCGGTCGTACTCAACGATGTCAAAGCGGACCTTTTCAAAATCATCATAAGGCCAGTAATGCCATGCCTTGTCCTTCAAAAAAATATTCTGCTCTGAGTTTTGTCCTGCTTCAGCCATCCCTTTTCCGCCAACACTTATAGAGTCCCCAAGCTCCCAACCGTCAAGAACGCTGTCATACAAATCCTGACTTTCTGAAAAATTCGCATAGACGGACTCTTCCTTGCGCATGTCAAAGGCTATGGCAAATTTCTGCCGCTTCAATTTTACAGTTCCGCCAACACAGGGAACTTCCTTTCCGTCCTGAAAAATCCTAAAATTAAAACACTTCGGACTTAGCTCAACTTCACTCCCCTTGTGGGCGGAGGAAGAAACAAGGCGAATTCCTGTACCGCCGTTTCCTTTTTCCGCCAGGGCATCAAGGTAATGATCCAATTCAGAATCTTCTATATTGTAGTGACAGTTTCCACCACAGGAGATTCTTCTTGGGAATGAGAAGCCCTTGCTGTTATAGTAAAAAGCCAGATTTTCGCAGAACTCCTGCACATTTCCAGTCATGTCATAGAGGCCAAGTTCATTCGGCTTTAAAAGTCCGACCTCATGAGTCTTAGAATTACTGTTGTCAAGCCACCAGGCGACTTCATTCAAATCATCGCTTCCTGAGAACTTATAGTTCTGCGATTTTTTACCGCCACTTGCTGCAAAAAGCCATTCCTCTCTGGTTGGAAGTCTGAAACCCTTTTTATTATGATTCATTTTGACGTCAGCCTTCACAATATAAGTTTTATAGGTCGGGTCTTCTCTAATAAATTTTTCTTTCTGAGCCTTCTCATCATCGGTTTTATATTTTATGTCCGAGATTAAATAGCAGCACTCGTCTTTTCCCATAGTCAGCTCGGTCAATTTGTTGCAAAAATAAACTGCGTCAAACCAAGTCACGAATTCAACAGGGCGATGTTTTTGACTTTCCCCAGTCTGGGGATTTTTTGAGTAATAACTGGGATTTGTGCCCATTACAGCCTCATACAATTCCTGAGTCACTTCATACCGACCGATTTTAAAATCATATTCAATTCCGTTGGAATAAAATCCCGTGACAAGAACCATATCCTCATCGTTTTTCCGCAACAATTCTTGGCTTGCAGACTTTTCCGACTTATTTTCAGTTCCGAAAGACAAGGGGGCGAAAAGTCCAAAAAGCAAAATCATCAAAAATATTTTTTTCATCACCATCTCCTTTTTAAATCGCTACAAAAGTATCAAAGTCAGCCTTTTCTCTCAATATTTTTTCTGTGGATTGAAAGGACTTTTGTAAAAAAAACTGACAGGCCTAAAGATTTTGGAGAAATAATTTAGCCGGACTACTTTCATTGCAATCTTTTACGGACAAATGCTATAATTTTTGAGTTTTCGGGAGGCTCTATGAAGGATTCTTTTGCAAGCGTAAAAACTGACTGCCTTAGCAGCAAGTGGAAGGACGCGACAAAACGCGAGATTGAGATTTACGGGCGGGGAAACGAAATCCGGTCAGAATTCGAGCGGGACTACACAAGAATTCTGCACAGTCAGGCCTTCCGCCGCCTCAAACACAAGACTCAAGTTTTTTTCGCCCCCCACAACGACCACGTTTGCACGCGGATGGAACACGTGATGCACGTAGCTTCCGTCGCGACTACAATCGCCCAGTATCTGGGACTCAACGAAAAACTTACCGAGGCAATCGCAATCGGCCACGACATAGGACACGCCCCCTTCGGACATTCTGGCGAGGAGATTTTGAACTCGATTCTCGCGGAAAGCGACAAGGGCGGAATCAAGAAATTCTGGCACGAGCGCAACTCGCTTTTCTTCGCCGACTACATAGAGACTTTGCAAGACCCGGACGGAACCTCCAAAACCCTGAACCTGACTTACGCAGTCCGCGACGGCCTTATCTGCCACTGCGGAGAAATCGACCAGCAGGGAATAAAGCCCCGGAGCGAGGCGATGAATCTCTACAATATAAAGAGGCCGGGTTTAGTCCAGCCCTTCACATGGGAAGGCTGCGTGGTTAAAGTCGCGGACAAAATCGCATTTTTAGGCCGGGACATCGAGGACGCCCGCCTTTACCACATTCTCGACATGGGCTCCTACCGGCAGCTGCGCGAAATCGTCTCCGAGACAATAGGACTTTCAAAGGACGGCCAGCCCTTGAGCCACCGTTCTGGAAAGGCTGTGAACACGACCGTCTTAATCAACGATTTAATAGTAGACTTGTGCGAGCAGTCCTCCCCGGAAAAAGGGCTTTATTTTTCTGACCAGTATTTCCGCTTTATCGGAGAGCTTAAAAAATTCAACTACGCCAACATATACAACCACTGGCGGCTGCGGGAATTCCAAAAATACGCGGAAGTCGTCCTCAAAACGATTTTCGACACACTTGAGAAAATCAGGCCTTTTGTGATCCACGGGCGGCTTCCCTCAGGATTGAAAAGGTTCCCGGATTTATACAAGACTTTCGACGAATGGCTTTCAAAATACTCGAACTACAGGCCGGACGGGCGGGATGACCGCAGGCAGGTTTTCCGCTGGCAGACTCCGCAGGTCTTCGACATTCACGACGCGGACTCATACCGCAAGTGCATAATAGAATACATTTCCGGCATGACCGACCAGTTTGCAATCTCCTGCTTTAACGAAATCGTTTCATTTTGACATAAA
Organism: uncultured Treponema sp.; assembly: GCA_946615905.1. Lineage (GTDB taxonomy): Bacteria > Spirochaetota > Spirochaetia > Treponematales > Treponemataceae > Treponema_D. The sequence goes on from CAMOIE010000017.1 coordinate 12,580, forward strand.
AAGTCTCTTGTATTATTATATGACTAAATAAAAAATTGTTACGGGAGAAAATATGAAAAAAACTCTCATTGCCGTTGGAATAGCAATTTTCGCATTCTGCGGAATTTTTTATTCCTGCAAAAAAAATTCAAAACCTATCAACTATCCGCAGAAAAAAATCACAGTAATTTGCCCCTGGGGACAAGGGGGAGGAACAGACGCTATACTCAGAGCTTTATGCAAGAGTGCCGAGAAATTCCTAGACGTTCCTGTCGAAGTTAAAAACATCACTGGCGGAGCAGGAGGTCTCGGTCACGCGGCAATTAAAGACGCAAATACAGACGGTTACACATTGGGAATGATAACATTTGAGCTGAATTCCCTGCCCCAGCAAAAGTTGATTGACTTTACATATAAAAATATTGACCCCTTAATCCGGGTAAATACGGATGCAGCAACCCTCACAGTAAACAAAAATGCGCCCTACAATACGATTCAGGAATTCGTGGACTACTGCAAGGCAAATCCCGGACAGGTGACTATAGGAAATTCCGCTCCTGGTTCAGTTTGGAATATTGCGGCAGGTCTTTTCGCATCTGAGGCAAAAATCGATGTGAGGCACTTTCCATTTGAAGGTGCGGCCGGTGCAGTTGAAGCCGTAGCTGGAGGCCACATAGATGCAATCACGGTTTCACTGCCAGAAGTCAAAACTCAGCTCGATGCAGGAAAGGTAAAAGTTCTTGGAATCATGACTGAAAAACGCTTGAGATCATACCCGAACATTCCAACTTTTAAGGAACAGGGCTACGATTTGAACTTCGGAACATGGAGGGGGTTAGCTCTGCCAATCGGCGTAAATTCTCAAATCAAGCAGATTTTAATTGATGCCTTTACAAAGGCAGAAGAAGACATGGAATTCAAAGAAACGGCACTGAATCTTAATTTGTCCTTGGCCTACCAGAATTCAGACGACTTTGAGAAATTCCTAGAACAGAATTTCACAGACACAGCCTCAACCATGCAGGCTATCGGACTTACACACTAAACAACAGAATTGCAGAGTGTGGGCATTGAGCCTGCGGTTACTGAGCATGTCGAAGTATCGAAATGTCCACACTCTATATGTTTCGACCCTTCAACAAGCTCAACCGCCGTTTTTGCTATTTTTTGTCGCTTACTCAACCGTGACAGACTTTGCAAGATTGCGGGGTTTGTCAGGGTCATTTCCCTTTTGAACGGCGCAGTAGTATGCGAAAAGCTGGGCCGGAATTATCGCAAGCATCGGAGATAGGGCTGACTCAACAGGCGGAATCGTAATCACAGTGTCGGCGCATTCCTTAAAGGCTCCCTTTGTATCATCCGTAATCACCATAGTTGAACAGCCGCGAGATTTTACTTCAACGATATTCGAGGCGATTTTTTCATAAAGCTCTGCATCAGTGGCAATAGCAACGACAAGGGTATTTTTGTCGACAAGGGCAATCGGTCCGTGCTTAAGCTCTCCCGCGCTAAAAGCCTCACAGTGCATGTATGAAACTTCCTTTAGCTTGAGGGCTGCTTCAAGGGAAGAAGCGGAGTCAAAAAGACGGCCGATATAGAAAATCTTTTCCTTATTGAACTGGCGTGAGGCGAATTTCTGGATTTCAGTCTGATTGTCAACAATTGTCTGTGTTTTTTCAGGAATCTGCTCAAGTTCACCGATTACGCGGATATATTCTGCGTCTGAAATCTGGCCACGGACTTTAGCCATTTTCAAAGCGAGAAGATAGAGGCACATAAGCTGGGTCGTGTAGGCCTTTGTAGATGCAACCGCGATTTCAGGACCCGCCCAAGTGTAAATCACCTCGTCAGCCTCGCGGCTCACTGTAGAACCTACACAGTTCGTCACGGCGATTACCTTTGCCCCTGCTTTTTTTGCAAGGCGGAGGGCGGCCAAAGTGTCGGCAGTCTCACCGGACTGGGAAATCACGATGAAAATATCTTTGTCTGTCAAAATCGGATTTCTATAGCGGAATTCACTTGCGACATCAACTGAAACAGGAATTCTGGCGAATTTTTCAAAGGCATATTTTGCAACAACTCCGGCATGGTAAGCGGTTCCGCAGGCTGTAATCACGATGCGGTTTGCCTCATTCCAAGATTTTCCAAAGTCGATTTCCTCAAAGTTGATGTCAACAGGCTTCTCTCCATCGTAGACAAGTCGGGGGCGGAGGGTGTCGGTCAGTGCCTTGGGCTGCTCGTGGATTTCCTTAAGCATAAAGTGGGCATACCCACCCTTCTCCGCACTCTCAAGGTTCCATTCAACGTGTGAAGGCTCCCTGTGGATTTTCTCGCCCATCTCGTTGAAAAGGTCAACGTGGTCGCTGTACAAAACAGCAAGCTCGTTCTGCTCAAGATAGTAGACATCACGAGTATATTCCAGAACCGGAGGAACGTCAGAAGCGATGAAATTCTCATTTTTGCCCAAGCCGACAATCAAGGGGCTTTCCTTACGGGCAGCGATAATTCTGTCGGGATAATTTTTGCAGACAACGCCAAGGGCATAGCTTCCTTCAAGACGGTGAAGAGTCTCAAGGACAGCCTTAAAAAGGTCTCCACATTTTTCGTAAAAATAATTAATCAGGTGGGCAATCACTTCCGTGTCAGTCTGGCTGCGGAAGACAATTCCCTCGCTCTGCAAAGTCGCCTTGAGCTTGGCGTAATTTTCGATGATTCCGTTATGGACGACTGCAATTGAGCCGGAGACATTTGTCTGAGGATGTGAGTTAGTGTCGCTCGGCTCTCCGTGGGTCGCCCAACGGGTATGTCCGATTCCGACTGTTCCCTTTACAAAATCAGGAGTTTTTTCGATTAAAGCGTTAAGATTCTCATCGTTCTCTTTTTCGGCTTCTGCCGGGTCGGACTTTGAAGACTTTTTTACGACCTCCCCGGTGATTTTTTCGACCAGAAATTTGAGCGCCCCCTTTGATTTCTTTACGAGAATATCATCAGCAGAATCTGAGAGAACAGCGATTCCGGCTGAGTCATAGCCGCGATACTCAAGTTTTTTAAGACCTTTTATCAAAACTGGGGCGGCATTCTTTGCGCCGACATATCCTACGATTCCACACATAAACTTTCCTTTTGCCCGCTGAAGTTAAAATCTTCAAAAAGAGCGGACTTGCGATATTTTATACGATTGCGTCGAGTACGGCAACAACATCTGGGTCGTAGAATCCGGGAGTCTTTTTAAGCTCTTCGACTGCGGATTCCTTGTCTTTGATTTCCTTGTAGTTGCGGCGGCTGATAAGCGAGTTGTAGCTTTCGGCCACGTGGATAAGACGGGCGACCTGCGGAATTTCCTCTCCCAAAAGTCTGAATGGGAATCCTGTTCCGTCCATATTCTCGTGGTGGTAGCGGGCAGCCCCGTCAAAAATCTTAAAGTATTTTTCGGGTACAAAGCCAAGATAATCAGAGGCTTTTTCAACATGCTTTCGCAAATCCTCACGTTCGGTCTCAGTCAATTCAGCCTCACCGAACATGTCCTCTGGGTAAGCCAAAAATCCTGCATCGTAAACCATTGCCGCACAGAAGTAAATCATCGAAGTGTTCTGGTTTAAACCAAGTTGCATCGCCAACTTGTAGACGAGTTCCGAGATATTCTTAGAGTTGTTCTTGCGTTTTGTATATTGGTCGATTTTTACGCCCAAAGCTTCGCAGTCAATTGCAAGCTGCTTGAGTTCAGCCTTTTCTTTTTCAGACATTTCTGGAGCGGGAAGAGCGTTCTGCCCCCAAGTTGAAGAGCCTGCAAGTTTCAAGCCCCCGTTGATTCCATGCAAGTCGGTGACTCCACCCAAAAGAAGCTGGTTGTTTGCCTGCTGCATTCCGGCAATCATCTTCAAAGTAGAGTCCAAGGCATCGTTGCGGCGTTTTGCGGCACGGGCAGCGGCGGCAACTCCGAAGAAGACCAAAATAAATACACAAAGAAGAATCACCACGACAATCAAAATAAGCCAGAAAATCTTTCCAGTTGACTTGGAGGACTCATGGACTGAATCACTCAGCGACTTTAAATTGTCAGCCATTGCCTGCTGGTTTTTATTGATTGCCTCAAGGACCTTCTCTGAGTCAGCAGAATTTTTGTCAATCATGTCCTGATAAATCTGATACTGTTCCTCCCGCTCTGCTTTTGCGGCGGCGGCCTGCTTTTCCTTAAGTTCCTCTTCCTGCTGCTTGTAAATCTGCTTTACCTTGGACTTTATTTTTGAGTCAGCAATTACAGAATATTCTTCCAGATTCGCAGTGACCTCTTCAAAAAAAACATAATCTTTTTTCTCGGCGATTTCATCGAGGACTTTTGTGTAAATTTGGGTTCCGATTACAATCACGTTGGCCGGCATTGCGTCAGCGTTCAAATGAAGGGCAGCATTCACAGCCTTGTAGGCTTCCTTGTAATTCTTTGCGTCATACTGACCTTGAGCTTTTTCAAGATACCGCTCGGTCAGTTTGCTTACGCCTGAAGAATTTTCTTGGGCGAAAAGTAAAGAAAAAGCAAAAATAGCTAAGATTGCACAAAATATTTTTTTACTTGTAAACATTTCCAACTCCTATTCCAAGGCTTCCTTTGGCGCGGTTGTCGATTCCGCTGTCTTTTATAAATAGCATATCGCTGACTCCCAGCTCAATGCCAATTTTTATCTTGTCATTCATGGAAAGGGGAATCAAAACAGAAGCCCCTCCCTCCATGGCAAAATTCACGTCCTTGTATGCCAGGTGTCCAGGATAATAATCCGCATGAAAGGCAAAAGTTGACTTGCCCAACAAAATATTGTCAAATCCAAGTCCGACCGCCGGGGTCAGAAAAGTCTTTACGGATCCGGTCTCCTCACGCTTGCCACTAGCCAAAATTGCAGAGGCAAATCCAAGGCGCAAAAATAAATTCTTGTTGAAGTTGGCGAAGGCGAGTTCTGGCACAAGTCTGGCAGATGCGAGAATTTCGTTCTCCCCCTTCCCCATGGTCAAAAATTGGCCACCTGCATAAAGTTCTCCGCCCAAAACAAAATCATCGGTAACATGGAAGGCTTTAAATCCGCCGGAAAGACCATACTTTAAGCTTGAGTAATCCGGCTCGCTAGCCTTTTGGAACATAAAATCCGCAATGCCCAAAGAGGCAGTCCACAAAAACTGGGAAAATGACTGCTGATCCGCACTGATGTAGACAGATTTTCCATCGGCAGTGCTGACAGCCTGATAGTTATTGCGATTTTCAACCTGGGCCTTGGCCTTTTCCGCAAGTTGGCGTCTGCGCTCTTCCTCAGCTTTCCGTTGGGCTTCTTCAGCGGCAAGTCGGTTCTTTTCCTGGGTCATCGCCCGGTCAATATATGAATAAAGGTCGACCGCCTCGTAATTTTCAAGATTATTGTCAATAATAGCCAAGTCCATCTGACTGGCCAAATCCAGCTGATTTTGAATTACAAGAAGCCTGACTTTTTTTAAAGCGTAGGATTCATAAGTCGCATAAGATTTTGAGGCTGAATATTCTGCAAGGATTTTAGAAAGTTCGTCCGGCGAAGCCTGCTCAAAGGCAGAGTCAATCCGCCCGTAAACATTTTTGTTTTCCGCCGCAGACTGTGAAAAAGCCGGTATGCAAGAACAGATTGCTAAAAAAACAAAAAAGCAATAAAAAAATTTTACAAATCTAGCAAACATTTAAATCCGCCTTGTTAACAAACTGATTTTATCACAAACCTCCAAAAAGTGCATTAGTCCACCGTAAATAACAACTATTTTCCTACGCAAAAATGTGCGAAAACAGAGCCGAGAACATCATCAGGAGTGACTTCACCGGTGACTTCTCCGAGAGCGTCAAGAGAATCCTCCAAATCCTGAACGACCGCATCGAGCGTGTAGTCTTTCGTAAGACTCAGCGCATGGGTGACAGACTCAAGGGCGTTTTGAACCGCGACTTTCTGCCGCTCGGAGCCAAGCCCCGTGATGTTACGCTCGGATTTCTGCCCATTTGTCAAAACATCACAGACTGTCTGGGCAAGGTCGCCGATTCCAAGATTTTTTTTGGCGGAAATTTTGCAGATTTTTACGGCTCCCGCTTTTTCTTCGCCAGAAAAGTCAGGATTCTCGATTTTGTCCACCTTGTTCCAAATTAAAATCAGCGGAATTTTTGAAGACTTTATCGAGTCAAAAAAATCCTCGTCGTCTTTCGTGATTCCTGCGCTTGAGTCGACCAAATACAAAATCGCGTCGGCTTCCTTGGTCAAATCCTTGGTAAGTTCCACGCCTTTTTGCTCGATTATGTCGCTAGTTTCGCGCAATCCTGCCGTGTCAAAAAGCCTGGCGGGAATTCCCTTAAAGCTGACGTAGGACTCAATCCAGTCGCGGGTTGTTCCCGCAATGTCAGAGACGATTGCCCGGTCTTCCTTCAAAAGAGCATTGAAAAGAGAGGATTTTCCGGCGTTTGTGCGTCCCGCAAGAACGATTCTCGCCCCGTCCTGATAGATTTTTTCGCTTTCCCAAGAAGAGGCCAGCTCCTCAAGCTCCGACTTCGCCTTTTCCAAATCAGCGGGATTGAAAGTCTCGGAAATCGTCTCCTCGTCCTCAGGGTATTCAATCTCAACTTCGATTGAGGCAAGGGTATCGACAATCAGTTTTTTTACACCGTCAATAATGTCAAAGAGATTTCCAGAAAGCCGGCCGGCCGCACGCGAGCGGGAGAGGTCAGTCTTTGAGTCGATGATTTCGCGGACAGCCTCAGCCTTTGTCAAGTCAGTTTTGCCGTTGATGTATGCACGGAATGTGAATTCTCCCCTTTCCGCCGGACGAAAACCGTTATTTAATAGAAGATTATAAACTGCCGTGACGACAGAAACGCCCCCGTGGCAGGAGATTTCAGCCATTTCCTCCCCGGTGTAGGATTTTGGGGCGCGGTAGACTGAGACCATAACTTCGTCCACACGATTTGATTCAACAGAGTCATCGGAAATCGAAGGATTTACAATCCAGCCGTAGACGAGGGAATTTCCGCTAGCTTCGTTCAAGGCCTTTGGCCGCGAGAACACTTTTGAGAGCAATTTTACAGAGTCTTTTCCAGAAGTCCTGATAATTCCGAGGGCAGCAGGAGCCAAAGCCGTGGCGATAGCCGCAATAGGCTCCTCATTTGAGTAACCGGTATTGTCCATTAAGATTCACCGTCCTGACCGTAGGCCTGCCAGAGTCTTTTTATGTCTCCGATTGAGGGAAAAGTCGAAGCCTTTTGAATGCTCTGCGTATTTTGAATTTCAACTTTCGTCTCCGAATGCGCCTTCCTGTCATCGATGGAGTCCCGACTGGGGGAGTCAAGAAGGGAAAGAGGTTTCTCGTATTTTTCTTCCGCCAAATGACTGACAGGTTTGAAGATTTCTTCTTTTTCGCTGGAGAGGGCGGGCTTTCTGAATTCTGCGGAAGCCTCTGTGGCAGTCCATGGGTATTTTGAGTCGCCGACATCCGGGGTCAGGTCGTCATAGCGGCCGGAATTGTTCCAGTACATGTAGCCCTTGTTAACTGAGTCGCGGACCCCGTAAACTTCCTTGCGAACGTAGTCCGAGTTGTAATACTGGCGGTCATAGGAGACGTTCAGATAAAAAGCCTGTACCCAAGGGCGGACTATGATCCTGTTCCTGCCGATTACAGTGTTGCGGTAGGTTCCGTAGAAGTAGATTCTGTAGGGACGCTCCGGCCAGGGCGAGTAATTCAAGAATGAATTCTCAAAGTGGTTCGGATAGAACATTGGGCAGATTACGTCAACATAGTCAGCCAAAAGCTCCACTTCCTGACCAGTGCGGGTTCCAGACCTGTACCAGCCGTTCGCCCCGTAAATGTCGATTCCAATCGGAGCATTGATGTTCTTGCGGGCGTATCTCAAAAATGAGACAAGCGCGGATTCCTTGTCCATTCCCTCGGATTTGTAGCGGTAGCTTGCCTGACCGAGATTCTTTCCGTCAGTCGGGAAGCGGATATAGTCAAACTGGATTTCATCAAAGCCCTTTTGAATCAGTTCCTGGGCGATTTTCACGTTGTATTCCCAGACATCCGGGCAGTAAGGGTCAACCCAGTTTTCGTCATAGTATGAAGTCTTGCTGCCGGTCACGTTTCCGTTCTCGTCCTTGACCTCTTCGGTGCCTTTTGTTCCAATCCAAGGGCGGTTCGTAGACTTGTTCCAAATTGCGTAGCGGCCGTTTGCGTACTGGGAGAGATTCTTGTCCTTGAAGGTCACGATTCTCGCGACTAAGTAAACTCCGTCCTCTTTGAATGACTTTACGAATTTGTCGATGTCGATGTGGTAGCGGCTGACGTAGGCCATCTCCTTGATTTCGGGATTGGTCGTCTCGTAGCGCAAAAGTCCGTAGTCGTCCTTCATGTCGATTACGAGGGCGTTCAATTTGTTGTCCTTCAACAATTTTCGGTATTTTGCGATTCCTGCGTCACTTGTTGCTCTGTTTGCCGGGCAGTAGACAGCCTTTTTGTCCAAAGCCTTTGAGGCATAAGCGTCTGCACAAAAGGATGGCTTCAAAAGCCAAAGTTCGCTCAAAGAAAGTCCTTTTTCCAAAAGTTCGGGGCTTTCAGGAATCCAAGCGGCGTACAAGGTGTCAGTCGGGGCGTGAACAGAGAACAAGCCGCACCAGTCATAATAATTCTGCGGAATCTGTCCGGCATCTCCTGTCGCAGGATTGTAGGAGGCGATTTCACCAGGCCTTGTGTACAAAAGTTCGGAGCCGTCCCAGTAAAGTCCGTCGATTGTGTCGGCAGGTTCCTTTCCACCCTGCAAAAGCTGACCGCGCTTAGTCGCCCAGTCAAATCTGTAAAGGCGGGGCATAAAAGTCTGAGAGACAAAAACCTCTGTCTCAGGGAAACCGTCCGTTCCTGTAAAGACAACCGGAAGAATATCGGAGATTTCATCTGGATAGCCCTGGGTTTTCAAATTGTCAAAGCCCCCGTTGCAGTCATTCCAAGCCGGGCGATTTTTCTCAGGCAGATAGTATGAGAATCCGTAAATCGTGTGTGACATAAAGACCACAAGCTGAGTCTGCGGGGCGACAGCCGGAATCGCAAGTCCGTTCGCGTCAACAGAAGCCTTTTTTCCAGTTCCGGGAATATTAATAGAACAAACCGCTACAGCCTTGATTCCGCTGGTTGCATTGCTTGTCGAGCCTAGAGACTTCCATGAAAGACCCGCATCGTAAGTGATGTAAACCGCGTCCTTTGTTGCCGTGACCAAAATCGAGGAATTCTGAGGGTGGACTGCCAAATCTTTTAACGGGGCCGTCTGCTTGCGGAAAGTAATTTCTTTATTTTCGTACTGTTTGATTGTCAGGGCGGGAAGACCGTTATTGCGCAGCTCAAAATGAGCCAAGTCAGTTGAGGAGAGAACGCCTTCCGCAGTCAAAAAATACCAGCGGTCAAAAGTCTTGATGATTTTCGTGACCTTGCCTTCAGTCCACAAGGGCAGACTAGTCCTGTCCTCGAAAACCTTGTAGAGTCCTGACTGGGCGCCTGTCAAAATCCAGCCTTTAGCTTTGGGAATTTCAGACGAATTCCTCTGAATCACCGCAGATTCTGATGGCGAGTCGGCAGAATCATATAAAGCGGCCGGACTTTCCGCCTGAGCCAGACAAGCTGTAAATATAAAAACTGATAATAATAACTGAAGAAAAAAGACTTTTCGCATATCTCTGTTATCGGCTTTTTTTTGTGAACAATTTATAAGGAACGAGTAAAAATTAACCGGGCGGTCCTCCGCAGGTTTCGACAAGTGGTTCCTGAGCTTGCCGAAGGACAACCACCGCGTCGGCCGGGCTATCCGCACTTCGCCGTCTACCGCGGCTCATACCCGCTTCGCGGGTACTCCGGTGCTTCTATCCCTACCGCATTGGCAAATAATAAAACATTTAGTTATACGTTGCGTTTTTCTAACGTTTTTTCGCAAAATCTCTATTTTATCCATTGAATTTTCTAGTCTCCATGATTAAAATCGTTCCTAAAAGTTCTGGATAAAAAGCCTATTAGCAAAGCTAAATCTTGAACGTCTCTCTCAAAATTCTGGATTTATAAAAAAAATGAAACGACAATCTTTTCTCGCTGCCGCGTTCCTGTGCATTGCAGGATGCGGGCTTTTGCATGCCGAAGATGATTCTGGCAAACTTTTTCCTTCGTTCAAAGATTTGCGGCTTACGAATGTTTTTTTTGAGGCAAACGCAGGCTACGCAAGTCCCCTCTTTTTTACAAGTCAGGACTTAAGACCCATGACTGACAAGGGCTGGGAATTTTCCGCGGCGGTCGGCTACAATTTCGGAGGCTGGCTCTTTAGCCTTGAATTCAGCCGGGATTCATGGGGCGAAGGAAAGCGCGAAAAAGCCCTGATGGAAAATTTCCACAACAATATTTTCCTATTCAAGGCAAAAAAAATCATAACGAACCGCACTTGGAGCAAAATTCCCGCGTGGATTCAGTTTACGCCCGGCATGGGAATCGGCTTGGACTGCATCACAACAGATTACTACCGTTCAACTTTGAAAAAACAGCTTCAAGAAGTCACTTCAATAGAATTCGGCGACAAAAACGCCCAGTGTCTCTTTCTCAAACCCTTTCTGGAAATTGATTTTTATGTCGGGAACGACTTGTTCATTCCATTTATCGGCGGCGACTACAACCTTTTCTTTGACAAGAGCATAGGCGGCGGTTCTGGAGAATTTTTTACAGTCTACGCAGGAATCAGAACTTATCCATTGGGACTTTTCCACAGGAACGAAATAAAAGCCGCAAGAAAAGCCCGCGAGGCAGAAAAAGCAAAGGCAGAACTTCCCATTGTAAAAACGGAAGTACCGAAAGCGGAGCCGGAAAAACCAGTAGAACTTGGCGAGGCTAAAGCCGAGATTCGCGCAGACATTCATGAAAATTTCACCCCTGATGATGACGGAATAAACGATTTTGAAACATTGATTCCGTCTGCTGGAGGACTGGAGTTCGCCCCTGACTCATGGAAAATCGAGATTTTCGACCCGAAAGAAAATCTTTTCCGCACATTTGAAGGCAAGGGCCCTCTGCCGGAAAGCCTCAAGTGGGACGGAAAGTCAGATTCCGGCGAGCGAGTCTATTCTCTGAACGTCTACAAAATCAAGTTGACAGTCCTACCGTCAGAAGGCGACAAAAAGCGTACCGGCAAGACGGAACTTCTGGCAGAGGATTCAATAAAAACCGGAGTCGCCCTGATTGAAGTCATTCCGAACAAAAAATGGAAGATGATTGTAAACACAATCCATTTTGACCCGGACAGGGCGACATTCAACAAGATTCCAAAAGATCAGATTGCCGAAAACGAGGAGACAATTTCAGCGGTCGCGGCCCAGCTCAAAGCCCATTCCGACTGCGAGGTTATGGTTGTCGGCTATGCAAACAACGTCACGAACACAGCACGGGAAGACCGGGAAGAGCTGATTCCCCTTTCAAGAGAGAGGGCTGCGGCAGTTCTGGGGCTTCTGAATAAAGCAGGCTTTGACACAAGCACGATGCAGTCCCAGGGACGCGGCGGGGCAAATGCAATCGCAGCTTGGAAAGACCATGACAACTGGTGGAAAAACCGCCGGGTCGAATTTGAGCTGACAAAGCCCGGAGCAGACCAAATTACGGAATAAGACTTAAAGGTAAAAAAAGACAAGTGGGAATGAGGCAAATAAATTGAAAACTATTAAAAACACATCGCTTAATGGAAAGATAAAAAACTTTTTAATTGTGGCAACAGGGCTCATACTTTTTGCCGGCTGCTCGAACCTCTTTGAAACCTACGAAGACAGCTTGGAGGCGCAAAAGTCATTTTCATCTTCTTCAAATTCAGGGGGCAGCTCTAGCTCAGCAAACAATCCCTCAGGCAATATCGTTCCGATAAACAGCAAAAACGAAGAAGCCGCCGAGACAATCAGTCCGCAGGAAGGTTCATCCTCAAGTTCAAAGAGCCGGACTCTTGACTCCGGGATTGTCGTAATAAAGTCATCAGCTCCAACCGTGAACCAGATTTTCTTTAACTCTTCGCATACAGAATATTCTGTCGGACACGATTCAAATGACTCAAGCCTGAACACATACGCCTCATACACTTACCTATATCCAAAGGACACCTGGGCGACAGTCGAAGTCCGCCCCGATTTGACTCCAGATTCTAAGAAAATCGATTTTGCCGCAGTCCAGACTTATGCCGCCGATGAAAACGGAACTTTAACTGCAAGTGCTGAGAATCCGTCCGTGGCATTCACGCAGGAAGGAAACAAAATCAAATTCACAGAGCTTCCCTACGGAACGACAAAAGTCACAATTCCCCTCGCAGAAAAAACATACACAGTCAATCTGACCCGCCTCTACGGAACTGACTTGTACATCGAAAAAGACGCAGAGCTTTATTCAGGACTCGCCGTATTAAAAGAATCAGACGGCTTCAATAAGAACCAAGTTTCATACACAAGCGGAGTCTCAGACTACCGGGTCGGCTATATTTCTGGCGCGGAAGATTTTGACGAACTTTCAAAAGAGGCTTCATCAAAATACGGAACGGCAAGTTTGCTCACAGGAAGCGACAGCGCGGTTTATCTCAAGCTCGTTCCAGGCGACACAAGCGCAACCATCACTTGGACTGCGGAAAGACTTGCAAAACCTGTCTATTCTTACACTTATGTGATTGCAAAAACAACGACCGTAATGAAAATCTCAGAAGACGGCTCGATTTCATCAAATTCCAGCTCCACGACTTACAGCTCAAAAAATTCCGAACCGTCAGCAAGCGAAGTTGCAGGAACGAACGAGTCGGTCACAAACAGCGACGGCTCCACGACTTACACAAGCGTCTCCTACACAGTCAGAAAGACAATCTCAGGAATTTCAGGCCTCGAAGCTTTGGACGAGGGCGACTCAAGCGAAATCACACTGAACGCAGACTCAGCCAACAACACTGACCGGGTTCGCGTGACAAATCTTCCATACGGACTTTCTCTCGTAAAGGCCACGGTGACAAACGGCTCATACAGTCAGACTTACACGATTTCTCTGATAAAAACTGGAATCTCAGAGAGCGCAGATTCTTCATCGGCAGAAAAACTTGCGGCGGCCGACGAGACTTCAAAGCTCAGCGAAATGACGATTTCCACAGACTCAGACAGTCCGGTTGAAATCAACTTCTCAAAGGACAAGGACGTTTATTCTGTCAGCTTGGACGAAAACGTTGATGAAATCACAATCAACACAAAAAGCGACTCAAACGTCAAAGTCGAAAACTTCACTCAAGTTTCAAAATACTCAAGCCTGACGACTTACGAAAACAATTCAGTCTCACTTTTGGGCGGACTTCAAGTAATCACATTCACGGTAACGGAAGAAGGATGCGAAAGCAGGACTTACACGATTTATGCCTACAAGGCGACCGGAAACACTGTCCTTGAGTCAATCTCCATCGGCGCAAAAACAGGATTCGCAAAATCCAACGGAAAATATTCAAGCGAAAGTTTTGCGTCAATCGGAAGCGCAAGCCAAGAATCAGAACTTGCAGCGAATTTTGACAGGGGAACAAGTTCCCTCGCAAAAATTCAGGACAAAAACGGCGGCAGCATTGACTCCCCAATCGAATACACAATGACAGTCAGTGCGGACAACCGGGCAAACGTTGAAAGCCTTGCCCTCACCGCAGTGCCAAAAGACTCCTACACAAGCGTCTCATTCTATGTAGGCTCCGACCCAGCCAACGCGACCTGGACTTCTTCACTTACAAAGGCTCAAGCAGAAGCAAAAAGCTCCGGCTCCTCGGATTCTGACTACGCGATTTCTTCTATTTTAAATGATTCCGGCAAGAGCGGGGAAACTCACTTTTGGATCAAGACGACTTCCCGCGTCTACGACCACGGCTCTGAGCGGCCTGACTCAAACGGAAATACAAAATACTCTGACGTGACCTATCACAAAGTGACCGTAAATAAGGCCGGAAGCGAGTCTACAGGATTTACAGCTCTCATGGGCTACACGATGGCAGAAAATGCAGGCGAATATTCAGCCGGAAGCTCTATGTCTTCATACAGCTCCACAGCTGTGGCATACACGCCTTCAATGGAAGACGAAAGCTGGTCAGTCACAACCGACATCGACAGCGTAAAAATCTTCTTCAGACTCTTGAATTCAGACTCAAGTCATAAAGTCTACTATTCGGTGACAAACTCACGCTACCAAAGCTACGACTCAGAAAAAGCTGAGACAGGCTGGACTTCATCGCTGACAGAAATCACGGCAGGCTCTCAATCTCCGTCACTCGAAAGCGGAAGCAACGCAAGCGATATTTCAGCCCAATGCGCAAGTTCCGAGACAGCAGAATCATCTTCCGCCCTTGAATACTACACGATTACAATCGGAAGCAATGATAAAGACACAGATGTTTCAGCAGCCCGCGCAGACTTGCAGCCAGGAACCACGACCGTAAGCATTTACGTTGACGGAACTAAGACTCCTGTAAAAACAATCTCCATCGTAAAGCCAGACCTGGACACAACAAATATGACCGTGAACAATACCGTCACTGGAAATGGCAGCGGAGGCTCGGTCTCTTACCGGGACTCAATCATTTACATCAGCGGAAACATTTACTCGCTCAACCTCAGCCTCAAAACCTATCAGGAGAACGAGGAAATCACAGTTGAAAACGGCGGCTACGTCCTCAAATCCGGCGAAAACGGAGAGTCACTTGCCTCCGGTGCGCAGACAAACTATATGAATTGCATCGAAAGTCAGCCACAAAGAAGCGAAAGTAGCAAGACAAGCTGGACAAGCACAATCGGAAGCGAGACGAATCAGATTCCGGCCGGAACTTCGGTAATCACATACACGGTCTGGAACAAAAACAAGACAACTTCTAAGACTTTCACCGTGACAATCATAAAATCCGCAAATTCAGAAGTCCGTCTGAGTGCCCTTTCGCTGCATCCGTCTGCAAGCACGGCTTCAATTATCAGCGGATTCGAGAAAAATTCCATCGGAACGGCAGAATCTTCTTCCCCAAAGGCCTACTATAACTCATACACGACTTCAAAAGACGGCGAGACCGGAACTGAATACACATTCTCAGCGACCGCCGCAAACGCAAGCGCAAATGTAACTGCCACAGTCCTGAGAAACACAGATTCTTCCGCAGGATACGACTACGCTTCCCCGGCAAATTCAAGCACTGAATGGAGCGATTTTGCGACGGCAAGCGGCACTGGCACAGTCTCAGGCTCCTTCACGACGACAGACGCGGCGGCAATCTACATTCTCAAAGTCACAGTCTCAGTCGCCCAGTACAAGCACAGCTACTACGTGCGCATGGGTGTTCCTTACGACATCAAGGCGGAGGTCGGTGTCTCAATCAACCAGTTCGCCTCTGACGAAAGCACGGCCTCTTACTCGCTGACACCGGCCAAGTCTGACCTCGATTATGACGAAGGAAGCGAAAAATCATACACAACGGCGACAAACTTGGATTACGTTGGTGCGATTGTCCTCACGGGCGAAAAATCTCCAAAAGCCACATGGAAGAGCCTGTCTGTCAGCGGAAGCGGAATCAGCTCAAGCGACTACGAAATCGACGAATCTTCCGCAAAAGTGACACTCTTCTCTTCCATCTACAAAAACTACGCCGGAAAAGAAATCTCTGTCACATTCGCTGCGACAAGCGAAAGCGGAACAGTCACAACAAGAAAAACTTACGTGATAAGCGTGAGCGAACTTAAAGAAACGACCGTTACAGAAAAGAACATGACCTTCAAAACAAAGCAGGGAACAGAAGTCTTCTATACGACATCCGCTGACGGCTACAAAAATCAGCTGGGCTTCCAAATCGGCTCTAAAGTCCTCGACGAGTCCAACCCGATTCAAATCAGCGCATCGGGCAACGGTGGAATCGACATCATAGGTTCAACTGACAGCGGAATCTCCTGGGGTGTCTCATCATACAACTTCTCAGGCTTGCAGTATTTCATCAAAAAAGGCGGTGAACTCTACCTCGCAAAACTGGAGTCCGAAGACAGCACGAGCGCAAAGGCGACCGCATTCTACAAAGTCACAAAATCAGGCTCCGGCTACACAGGCGAAACGTCATTCACAAAGGTAGACTTGCCGGACGTAAACCTGACAGTAAAGGCCAGCATAAAATACGATGGCACAGACAAAAACTCAGCAAAGCCATACCTGTCGCTCACCCACGCAGTGACGGGCGCGGACAGATTAGGCGCGGTAATGGACACACTTGTAGGCCCGACATCAAAGGCAACCGATGCGGAAGCGGACTCTGTTACAGTCTCAAAGACAAACAACGGATTTGCGATGAAAGGCGATGGCTACACATTCAAGCTCTACCTCAAGGACGCATCCGGGGTGGACAACGTGTCCCGCTCATGGTACGGAGCCTACACGACCGGAACCGAATACAACTACTTCAGAACCGTATTTGACGACGAAGTTTCATCACTGTCGGTGGGAACAGACTCCGCCCTCTCATTCAGCTGGGACGACCTTTCTTCCACCGAAACAAAGTCAATCCGATTGAGCGTGCAGTAAAAATAAAAATAGAGAAAATTAATCGGGCGGCCCGGCGACTCCATTCCATTCCGCCGCCGTCGGGCTATCCAGGGCTACGGCGGCTAACCGCGCCTCCGGTGCTTGCCCATGGCTGCGCACGTGCTCCACGCCCCTTCCTATCCCTGCCGCAAACTGCCGCGAAAAAAGAATTAAACAATGGTTGCAATAAAATTTTCACGCCATCTAAAATCAAAGTTAGTATCAACTTTAAAAAGTTTCATCACATCATCAATTATTTTGTCATAATCCTTTTCTTTATCAAGCAGGGCACATAGTTCCGCATTATTTACCGGCATGATAGCAACATTATCGGTAAACTTATCTTTGTCGACAGAAGACTGCAATGGAACGGCGGCAACAGCTTTCCAGATATTGATTGTATTCCAGTCAAATTTATCAGATAAGAAGAAGGTGACAACTCTCCGTCCAGTTCCGGCTGCCTCCTCATCAATTTTCAAGTTGACGGAATGACGCAAGACAGGCTCCCACTCGCCCCGTTTTTGGGAATTCTCGTTCATTAAAGTCGCTTCAAGCATTACAACTTTATCTTTACTGTAAATTACAATATCGCCCTGTCCGCCGCCAGCGTGCAAAAGAGGCTCAAAATTTGCAGAAAGAGTAAGATTCAAACTACTAAGCAAATCAATGCTTTTTCCAGAAAAATAATACCAAGCGATTCCAACGACATATTCGTAAATCGTAGGGACGCTTGCATTGTCGCTAACAATTTCCTTAATCAAACGGTCATTTTTTCTGTCGCTGAACAGATTCAATAAATTTCGGACTTCGTCTTTTGGATATTTTTCCGCAATAAATTTCTCAAATTCTTTCCGCCGTCTAGCCTCTAGCAATTTTGAAATGCCATCAACGCTTTCACTTCCGAAAGTTTTGCTGACTGAATTTTCAATATCATTGACAGACTTTGAATCATAATCAAAAATTTCTGAGAGCGAATAATTTGAACAAAAATAAGAAGCCAGACTTCCTTCATAACCTGAGTAATCTTTATAATTCGGAGATTTTTCATCACAAATCTTTCCAAAAATTCTTTCCTTCAAAATTGTCTCTGAAAAGATAAGAGCGCATAAATCTTTGTTCACCAATTCCACATAACCATTGTCAAACGAAATTATACCTGTCGCTTTGAAAATACGAATTGTCGTGTCAGAATACTCGTGGATTAAATCAAGCCTTTTTGACTTTGTGAATTTTTCATAAATAAGGCCGTTGAATCCTGATGTGAAAAATTCTTCATAATCTGAAATAAAATCTGTAATTTCAGGGCGTTCAGCACGGCGCAAAGAAAAGAGGTTTCGCTCATAACCAAATGCCTTGTTTATAGCCGCCTTTGCCTCGTCATAAAAATCTAAGAAATTATTCAAGTCAGTCTGCTTTTTTGATTTTACTAGCGTAAAAAACAGAGTATAGAACCGATAATACTGTTTTACCGTAGTCTCAGATTTTCCGTTTTTAAAATAAATTTTAAATTCATCGTAAGGAATTAATTCTTCAGAAAAAGGATTTTCAACTTTCAAATTTTCAACGATACTTGTCGTCTTATAATTCTTAACAAAATCATCTATATTTTCGATTTCTGAATAAGGACTCAAACCTTGAATCATTTCACAGAAATCTTCTGTAGAAATTCTGTCATTTTTTAAGAGCATATAAAGAGCAAACGCAAAAGGTGAATAAAATGATTTTTCATCTTCTGCAAAGATTCTCACTTTTAGCAGCTGCCTCAAATATAAGACATTCAACGCCGACAAAGGCAAAAGCTTTTCAAGTTCATCTTTTTGAAGTTTTTCTGATACGGCAGATTTTCCAACCTCGCTCAAATCTGTGCGTTTTTCATCTGTGAATCCAAGTTTTACAAGGTTACTTGTGTAATGCCTTGCACGGTCTTCTATTCCGTTGTCAAAAGAATGAATCAAGCCTGAATATTTTTCAGAGTTCTGTTTAATCCAGTAGATGTCATCATTATTAGTGTTTGAATATAACATCTCGATGATATTCCATATTAGACAATAATTCTGAAGAAGGATTTTTTATAAAAACACGATTCGTATCTAATTCTATCTTTACTTTGTCTTCTGAATTTAACTCTCCTGATATTAATAATTTCATTTGATTATCAAAACTTATAAGACCTATATCGAAAAGCTTATCATAAAGCATTGACAATAAAAGTCCATTTTCAGAACTTATTCTTTCCCTGTTATCTGAGTCTCTCCAAGGCTTTATATGACTTGCAATCAAAAGTCGCGAATCTTTTATTCCTGTTATCAAACAATGTTGATATTTGGAAATTAAATTAGTTCTAAACAATCCCTGTCCAATTCTCGCAGTAGTAATTACTTCTTTCTGAGTTTGAGTAAGTGTAGAATCATTATTAATGGCTGAGATTTGTCTTTGAATAATCGGATTTTCTGATTGTAGCGATTGAGATTTTTTATATGAAATAAGTCCCCAATAACCTTCTCCTAACCCATAAACAGAATAAAATAAATTTTCAGCCCCTCGGTATGAATTAGTTTGATTACAATGTCTTTGAATTGTAGCTCGTATATTATCTTTCCAATTAGGGTTCGTATGAATTGCCTCAAGAGTATTATTATGTTCTATAATTTCATTAATTTCTTTTAGAGATCCCATTCCTTCTAATTCTTTAAGTGCAATTTTTATCTCTTCTAAATATGTCATAACTTTGCCTTTTCTTCTGGATCCAAAACAACATATTGAGAATTATTTACATAAAATAGTTGTTCTTTATAAGAGTGCTCTCCCCTAATAGCACTCATTTGTTCCCATGTCAAACCATTTGTTTTTATACCATCAGCCTCTAGGCTCTGCTCCAGTTCACTTACAAAATAATCATACCAATATGTGTACAATCTTTCGATAATTGCTTCCACCCCTACATCAGATGCCTCTACTTCAAAATCTCTAATTGTTCCCAAATAAACATTAGTTTTATCAATAAGTCTTATTACTTTTTCTCCTTTCTTAAAGTATTCATCACCGGGACTTGCAATAATTTTATAATCAAACTCGATATAATCGAGCAATTCCCTAAGTGGCATTAATTTTATGCCTTCTTTTCGTTCCATCTAAAATCTCCTAGTCAGTAAAAAATAGAGGTTTCCACCTCTTGCATTCAAAGAATCAAGAATCTCTTTATCAGAAATGCGGGCGTTTGAGCGGTCATTTCCCTTGTTTTCCATGTTGTTGTAGGAAACCAAAATATACTGGGCATCTAGATTGCTTATTAAATCATCAAAGGCTTTTGGTGCAGAGCGGGTACAATAGTCGCTTTTCAACGCAGTTCTGTCCATTTTGCGGGCGACACCAAAAACTTCCGGCTTCTGCCAGCGGGCAACATTTTCAACCAAATGATAGGCATCGCAATACTGACGTGAATTATAAGGTGGATCCAGATAAACCAAACCGCTTTTTATATTTTTTGCCAACTCGTTGGAATCTTCGTTGTAACAGTGATTTTTTTGGTTCAAGCCTTTTTGGGCAGCAAGCATTCGCATCTCAAGAACTTGTTCCGATAAATCTATATTTTTGCGGTAAGCATCATAATGACCACATGTATTTGCAATTCTATCCATTGCATAAAGCAGAGATGTTATGAGAATCGCATATTCACGGCTATTAATTTCTTTGGAAACTTTTTTATTTTCAATGTCCTGCCGTATATGACCAATTTTAGAACAGACCTGCCGAGAAAAATATGTGTCAGAAAAATTCTCTGTCATATAGTTTTCTTCATTGCAGTCCAAAGAGTTATAATCACAAATCAGCCTAACAAGTTTTGTCGTGTCATAGTCTTCTGGCGAAAACCACGCGGTATTAGAAATGTAATTGCTAAAAAGAATGTCGTTCGTATTAAGCTGTTTGTCTGTAAAAGCTGAAGATACAGCTCCAGTCCCCGCAAAAATATCCGTAAAGACATCAAAATCCGGGCAATTTTCCTTTACAACGCCTGTAATAAAAGGGAGAAGTTTATATTTGTTGCCGAGATAACGGCGATTGTTGATTTTGGTGTACTGGACTTCCATGGATTATCAATCTATTGTAACAAAAAAATCAACTTGGTGGAATAAGACATTTTTTCCTTAGTCAATATTGGGGCGGCCAAGTAGGCTGGAGTCTTCCACTGACTTTCACAGCCATAAAAAAAAGCCGGCGATTCGCCGGCCTTCATTCTTAATTTTTAATTAATTAGTAGTCCATTCGCCGCCCGCGTTTGCGGGCTTCCCGAGAATTGACATTCGTCAATTCTCGCACAGATTTATCAATTAATTAGTAATCCATTCCGCCCATTCCTGGTGCAGCTGGAGTTGGAGCCGGAGGCTCCGGGATGTCTGTGATTGCGCATTCTGTTGTGAGCAACATTCCTGCGACAGAAGCTGCGTTCTGCAATGCTGAGCGTGTGACCTTGGCCGGGTCGATAACACCGTCAGCCATCATGTCAACCCATTTGCCAGTGCGGGCATTGTAGCCGACTCCGGCTTTTTCAGTCTTCGCCTTCTCAGCGATTACAGAGCCGTCAAGACCAGCGTTGTCAGCAATCTGGCGGATAGGCTCCTCAAGGGCGCGCTTTACAATCTTGAATCCGACTTTCTCATCGTCAGAGAGATCTTTTGCGGCATCGTCTGTCAAAGCCTTTGCAGCCTCAATCAAAGCGATTCCACCGCCAGGAACGATTCCCTCTTCCAAAGCTGCGCGTGTAGCGGCAAGAGTGTCCTCAACGCGGAACTTCTTCTCTTTCATCTCAGTCTCTGTGATTGCGCCGATGTTGATTACGGCAACTCCACCAGAGAGTTTTGCAAGGCGCTCCTTGAGCTTTTCCTTGTCGTAGTCAGAAGTTGATTTTTCAACCTGAGCTTTGATTTCAGCAACGCGGTCAGCAATAGCTTTCTTTTCTCCGGCACCGTCAACCAAAGTCGTGTTGTCCTTATCGATTTTAACAGATTTGACCTGTCCGAGCTGGTTCAACTCAGTTGTCTCAAGCTTGAGTCCGAGTTCTTCTGTGATAACCTGTCCGCCAGTCAAAATAGCGATGTCCTGGAGCATCTCCTTTCTTCTATCACCAAATCCAGGTGCCTTGACTGCAACGCACTTCAATGTTCCGCGGATTGAGTTCAAGACCAAAGTTGCCAAAGCCTCACCGTCCATGTCCTCGCAGATAATCACGAGCGGCTTTCCAGTCTGGGCGACTTTTTCGAGCAACGGAAGAAGGTCTTTCATTGTGGAGATTTTCTTGTCGTGAATCAAAACGTAAGCGTCAGAGTAGTTGACTTCCATTCTGTCGCGGTCAGTCACAAAGTATGAAGAGATATATCCACGGTCAAACTGCATACCTTCAACAGTCTTGACTGTAGTGTCCATGTTCTTTGACTCTTCAACAGTGATTACGCCATCTTTTCCGACCTTTTCGATAGCGTCGGCAAGGATTTTACCGATTTCAGGGTCGTTGTTCGCTGAGATTGTCGCGACATGTGTGATGTCCTCGCTGCCTTTGACTGCGCGGCTGTTCTTTTTGATGGCCTCAACTGCGACCGCAACGGCCTTGTCGATTCCGCGTTTTACCTCAATCGGAGTGATTCCGGCTGCGACTGACTTGAGTCCTTCTTTTACGATTGAATATGCAAGAACTGTAGCTGTTGTAGTTCCGTCACCGGCGACATCGTTTGTCTTTGAGGCGACTTCTTTCACAAGCTGTGCGCCCATGTTCTCGAAGGGGTCTTTAAGCTCCACTTCCTTTGCGACAGAAACGCCGTCTTTTGTGATAGTCGGCGCGCCGAATTTTTTGTCCAGCATGACAAGGCGGCCGCAGGGACCGAGGGTAACTTTCACAGCGTTGGCAATCTGCTCAACACCAGAGAGCATCTTTTTGCGTGCATCTTCGTTAAAAATCAACTGTTTAGCCATTTTTACAAGCTCCTATATTTTGAATGCTCCAGCCATTCCAGCCTTCGCAAAATTTACTTACAAGTTAGAAAATACTAAAAAAACATGTAAAAAGGCAAGGAAAAAATAAAAATTTTAATTTTACGGGCGCGTGGGCAGACTGCATCGGGGCTTTCCGTGGTTCCGCTTTCGCTGCAATGCTGCGCATCGGCTCCGCCGCCACTCCAATCCTTGCGCAACTGCCGCTAACGCGGCGATTCTGTAGGCAGCAATTTTATCTGCCTAGCGGGGGAAAATCGACATTTTAGCTATTCATTCATAAAACTTGACCGGATGGAGTTTTTTCCAGAAGTCAATAAAATCAAAATAGTAATTCTGCATGACGGAGAAAATCTTTGTCAAATCAGAAGCCGGAATCCGGCCTTTGTTATGTGCGACCTTGAACGCCCCGTCTGACAGCAACCAGATTTTCGTATCATTTTCGCCAGGATTACCTTTTGTCACATGAAAATGAACAGGTTCACCGTCTTCATTTGACCAGATATAAACTTTGTATCCGACCGCTCTAAGATATATCGGCATTATGCACTCTCCAGACTGTCCAGACTGCGGAGCATCGTTACGGACGGGTAAATTTTCTTGAAATATTTTTTATAATATTCTGTCGTTGCTTCGTCAAAATTGTTTATAGAAATCGTTCCGTCATTGTTGAACAAAATCGCCTCTGCGGTCCTCTGGTCCTCAAAGCAGACATTCTCCGCATTGTACGTAATCAAAATATTATCCTTAAGGCAGAATTCTCGTCTTTCCATAATCAAAGCCTCCAAGATACATTATATAACCTTATGTTGAAAAAAGTAATAAATAAAAACTCCGATTTTCCTGCTCCGCCGCCACTCCAATCCTTGCGCAACTGCCGCTAACGCGGCGATTCTGTAGGCAGCAATTTTATCTGCCTAGCGGGGGAAAATTCCGAAATTTTCTACTTTTCCACGCACAGGGGAATTTATATAATAAAAGCATGAAGATTATTTTTATGGGCGACTCAATCATGCAGTACAACGACTGCACGACTTACCCGCAGACCGGCTGGCCCCAGCTGATGCCACGCTTTTTCCCGGCGGGAACGCTTTTTGAAAATTATGCGAGAAACGGCCGTAGCACAAAGTCTTTTATTGACGAGGGACGTTTTGACGAAGTGCTGAACTCTGCATCGAAAGGCGACTTTGTTCTGATTGGATTTGCCCATAATGACGAAAAATCTGCCGACCCGACCCGCTACACAAGCCCAGAAGAAGGCGGGACTTTCCGCAAAAACCTTGAATTTTTTGCCACCGAATTGCAGAAAAAAGGCGCACTGCCGCTTTTGTTGACCCCGGTCGTCCGCCGCAAATTTGACGAGAATGGCAAATTGCTCTCGACACACGGGGAATACCCGGAGGCAATCCGCGAGACGGCAAAAAAACTCTCGCTTCCGCTCATCGACTTGACAAAATACACAGCCCAGGCCGTTGAGAGGGCCGGAATAGAAAAAAGCCTTTCCTTTTACATGAATTTTCAGCCGGGAATTTACGAGAATTACCCGGACGGCAAAGAGGACAACTCCCACCTTCGACCTGACGGAGCCTTTATGGTGAGTTCTATTGCCGCAAGGGAACTTTCCAAGTTGGACGGGGCTTATTCGCCGCTTGCAAAGTCTGTGATTCTCCCCGCATTTGCAGACCGCGAGGCCTTGGAAAAAGAAGTGAACGACGAGTTGATTTATAATTGACAATTTTGATGCGTTAGCGATGGTAGCCCCGAAGTTGGCGGCAGTTTGCTGCCGGCAATGAGCGTGAGCGAAGGGCGGACGTAGCGACCGCGCCGTTGGCGGGGGAACGCAAAGAATTTTTTTTATTTTTGATTGGAGTGAATATGCGCTACACGGAAGAAGAGGCACTGGAATACATCAAGGAAAACGATGTAAAGTTCATAAAGCTTTTTTTTACGGACATTTTCGGGCAGATAAAGTCGCTTTCGGTTCAGCCGGCGGAAATGCCCCGCGCCTTTTCTTCGGGAATCGCATTTGACGCGGAGGTTGTGAAGGGCTTTCAGGACCCTGACCACTCAGACCTATTTTTGGTTCCAGACCCGGCGACATTGTGCGTCCTTCCATGGAGACCCCAGAACGGCCGCGTAATCCGATTTTTTTGCAACGTCCGCTATGTTGACGGCTCTCCGTTCGAGGGGGACCCCCGCTATTTACTGAAAAAAGTCGTTCAAAAAGCCGCAGACAAGGGCTATACGTTCAACATCGGAACCGAGTGCGAATTTTACCTTTTCAAAAACGACGAGAACGGTCAGCCGACAAAAATTCCCCAGGACCAGGCCGGTTACTGCGACCTTGCCCCCCGCGACCGTGGAGAAAACGTCCGCCGTGAAATCTGCCTGACCCTTGAGCAGATGGGCTTGCACCCGGAGGCCAGCCACCACGAGTCAGGACCGGGACAGAACGAGGTTGACTTCCGCTTTGACTCCCCCTTGCAGGCAGCCGACAACCTCGCGACTTTTAAAATCGTCGTCAAGACAATCGCAGACAGGAACGGACTTTTCGCCTCCTTTATGCCCAAGCCCCTCGCAGACTCCGCCGGGAACGGACTTCATATCAACATTTCCCTTGCCAAGGACGGAAAAAATCTTTTTTCTGACGATGACATCGCGGTTGAGGGGCGGTCATTTATGGCGGGAATTTTGGAGCTGGTTCCGGAATTCACTGCCTTTACGAATCCCCTGCCTTCATCCTACAGGCGTTTCGGAGCTTTTGAGGCACCACACTACATCTCATGGGCACGGGAAAAACGCTGCCAGCTTTTGAGGATTCCCGCGTCAAACGAGCCGAGGGCCAGATTCGAGCTTCGTTCCCCCGACCCTTCGTGCAACCAGTACCTTGCCCTTGCCCTTGTCCTTTCCGCCGGAATGGAAGGAATCGAGAAAAAATCAGTCTTGCCGCCACAGAAGAACATTGACCTCTACAAGGCTCTTCCATCTGATTTGCAGGGACTTGGAACTTTGCCCCACAGCCTTGCCGAGGCGGTAAAAAACGCCCTTTCAAGCCAATTTGTCTCGTCAGTCCTGCCGGATGTCACGATGAACGCCTTCCGGGAGGCCGAGGCGAACGCAAAAGACCCGGATTTCGGCGAGATTTAGCTTTCAGGACGAATTGCCGATGGACTCTGTTCTAATCGTTTCCAACACAAGCTCCACGATGGGCATTCTCTCACAGATGCTTGCCTCACAGCCCTTTAGCCGGATTGCCGCAAGCCAGAGCGGAAGCCAGGCCAGGCGGTCGCTTTTGGATGGAGACTTTGACATCGTGATTATCGACTCCCCCCTTCCCGATGAAAACGGAGACGACCTTGCCCTGCACGCAAGCGAAAATCAGACTGCCGGGGTGATTTTGCTAGCCCCCGCAGAACGTCTTATGGACATTCCCGGAGACCTTGAGGAGTCCGGAGTCTTTGTCCTGCCCAAGCCCCTAAGCCCGGAGCTTTTTTACCAGTCCGTCAAACTTCTGATGGCTACAAAAAACAAAATTCAGCGGCTGGAAGAGGAGAATAAAAATCTCCTACGCAAAATCGAAGAGATAAAAACTGTCAGCCAGGCCAAGTGCCTTTTAATCGAGCGGCGCAAAATGACTGAAAGCGAAGCCCACCGATACATCGAAAAAGAAGCCATGAACCGCCGCGAATCCCGCCTGATTGTGGCAGAGTCAATTCTCAAGAGTTACGGGTTTTAGTGAACAAGATATAAAATCTGCCAAAAAGAGCAATATTTCGTAGAACGATTTTTAACAATGTCACTTTTGTGCAAAAAGTCGTTTTTCTTGGATAATAAAGTTCTCACGATAATAAATTATAAATAAAGCGACATTGGGAAAGTCCAAAATCAAACTTTTCCAATACTTATTCATCATCGAGGGGAACTCTATGTTTAAAAAGTATTTTGGCCGGACAGTGATTCCGGCAGCAGCGAGCTTGCTATTGCTGGCAATGCCATCTTGCAGCATGTCTTCTGGGGGAGGAGGCGGAGATGACGATTCGTACGTTACTCCAAGTAGCACACCTTCATCATCGAAGTCTAGCAATCCATCAGGAGCCATACCTTCTGGAAATACAAGCCAGTACGGAAACGGCGATGTCTCAGAGGGGGTGTTCACTGCACCTACCGCTGCCGACGTGTCAAATGCTTCTGTAAAAATCGTAAAATCAGAAGGTTGGCTCAACTCTGCCTACATCATCTTCGAGCAGGTCGAGGGGGCGGCATACAAAGTCCTCGCAGACGATGTTGAAATCGATGCTCCTCTTATCCGCTACTACGACACTTATGTCTACAACACTTACGATGAGGCGACTTCAACTTGGACTGAACAGACCCTTACAAACGTCGTGCGCGCTGACGCTCTCGGACTCAAGGCGGGAAGCCACACGATGAAGGTTTGCGCTGTCGGAACTGAGAACACTTCAGACTATTCAAGCGCAACAATGACAGTCGCTGACCACGACCGCTCAGGCTTTGCCTTTACTGGAAGCACGACTCCGGGTGCCTACAACATGGACGGTACGCTCAAAAACGGTGCTGTCGTCATCTACCTCACACAGGGAAACAAAAAGACTTTGACAGCGACGATCGGCGGAAAGTCATACACAGGCATTCAGGACATCACTCAGGCAATCAAGAAGAAGAACACAGGCTCTACTCCGATTGACATCCGTATCATCGGGCAGGTGACTGCCGAAAGCAACGACCTCTCTTGCGCCGACATGAAGAGCGCCTACGCTCTCGGCGTAAAAGAGGCTTCAAACGTCACAATCGAAGGTGTCGGACACGACGCTACATTGAAGGGGGCGGGAGTTGCCGCTTTCCAGAGCGAATACATCGAAGTCGCGAACCTCGGTCTTGTCAAATGGGGTGGCGGACATGATGGCGACGGTGTTTCAATCAAGGCAAGCGGTTACGTCTGGGTTCACAACAACGACTACTTCTACGGTGACGCTGGTGGAGACAAAGACCAGGTTAAGGGCGACGGCTCCATGGACATGAAGGACGACTCAAATCACGTCACAATTTCCTACAACCACTTCTACGACTCAGGAAAGATGTCACTCTGCGGTATGAAGTCTGAGTCAGGTCCCAACTACATCACCTTCCATCACAACTGGTTCGACCATTCAGACTCTCGCCATCCGAGAATCCGCACGATGACCGTCCATGTCTACAACAACTACTTTGACGGAAACGCAAAATACGGCGTTGGCGTTACGACTGGCGCGAACTGCTTTGTCGAAGGAAACTACTTCAGAAACGCGCACGACCCGATGATGTCTTCAATGCAGGGAACTGACGCGCTTGGCGGCGGAACGTTCTCAGGCGAAAAGGGCGGCGTAATCAAATCTTGGAACAACAAATTCGCGGAGAACAACACGAACGGCGTTAAGTTCCAGTTCATCACGAACAAATGGGACTACACGAACGACAAAGAACTCGGCGAGTACAAGGAATGGTACGAGACTGTTGGAACTGACAACGGCGACGGAACTTGGACAATCTACGATGAGAAAGTGACCAACACTGAAGACGGATTCGCGTCAAATTCTTTGATCGGCGTGGACGAGGCTACAAAAAAAGGTGCCTACTATCAGGCTTCAAAGGGAAAGACTGCGTTCGGACTCTGTGTTCCGGCGAATGTTCTCAAAGTCATCGTCACGGCAAAATGTGGTTCTTCGACAAGCGGCGCGACGACAAAGATGACTCTGAAAGGCGTTTCAAGCGATTCTGTTGGAAACACTGAATATGCGGAATACACATTCGACATCACCGGCGTAACATCAGACGATACGCTTGAACTGGTCAATTCAGGCTCTAACTCTCTGAACATCAGGGAAATCAAGGTCATCGCCTCCAGCGGTTGGAAAACAAAACTCACTTCTGGTGCGGATCTTTCAAACATCGACGCTTACGAGGTTGACGCGAGAAACCAGCTCGTTCCTGAAAGTGTGAAAGCCCGGAGCGGTGGAGCGACCTACTCCAACTTTGACCAGAAGATGGGCGACTCAGGTCTCGGTCTCAACGTCGCTCCGACAGACCCGGACAAAGCGAAGAAGATTGTTATCGGCTACTCTGGCCGCCACAACCCGGACATCATGTGGAACTTCAACAACGCCGTCGATGATGCAAGCTATGAGGTTAACACCCAGCTGAACGCAATGCTCGTCGCCTATTCTGGTAAGATGCTGAAAATCCAGGGCAACGCCGCGTCATCACCGGCAAATCCGGGAGTCACACCAGAAAACCCTGACGACCCGACACCGGAGCCGACTCCGACACCGAGCGAGCCTGTGACAGTTCCAGAGGGTACAATCACCGTAACGTTTGATTCTTTCACGAGCGGAACATCAACGATAAATGGCGTTACAGTTATGGCAAATCTTCTTGCAGCTAAAAATACTACTCCAACGGTATACAATGGTGTAACGTACAACAGCGCAATCAAAATGGAAGGTGAAACAAAGACAAAAATCACCTTCACGTTGGAAAAAGCGTCAACGATCACTGTTGTAACCGACACTGCTTCAAAGAAAATCAAGTTTGATGGAGAAAAGATTGTTACAGATGCAGAAGGTATTGCAGCCAAGGATTTGGAGGTCGGAGACCACACAATTTTGAAGAGCGATTCGATGAATGTCTACGCAATCATCATCACCCCTAAAAGCTGATGTAATTTCTAACTAATCTGACTTCGGCTCAACCACCAAAGTCCCCCCGTTCACCTCCGTGGGCGGGGATTTTTTTAACTTAATGAAAATTTAAGTTTAGTTTATGTATTGAACAAACGCCCCCAAAACTTTAAACTAGAAACATGGCAGAATTAATTAAAGAATTTATCGGCGACGATGTATTTAACGCACAAAACACACTTATTTCATCAAATGACATTGCAAAAGTAGCAGATGCTGCAAAAATTGTATCTCAGGCATTCGGAACAGGCGGACAGTTGGACGTTGCCCCGGAGGCTGACTCAAAACTTTTGGAAAGTTTCAAAAAAAATCTCTCGCTTTTAGTCCAGAAAACTTGGGTTGAAAAATCCGATGAAATGCTCAAAGAGCAGGTTCTGTACAAACTGGAAGAATTCTGCAATGCTGTCGGCAAAAACGACTGGGAGGACGCATTCGACCGCTTCCCCGAAGTCATCTCCGACGTGGTTTTCCTCATGTTCGGCAGCCAGTCCAAGGCGAAAGATTTTGACGAATATTCTCTGGCCATCGACCCGGAATTCGGCATTTTTTGGTGGTACATTGCCTCCCTTCCCGTAAAAAACGACTGGTCAGCGGACAAAAAACGCCTCGCCCTCCTTGTCGGCATGTTCTTTTTGGCAAATTATTAGAAAATCCGATGGAGTCAGTCAAAAAAAATTTTCTTTTTGATTTGGCTGCTCCCCTCCTGCGTCGGGTCGGCAGTTCCAGGGCTTGCTAACGCGCGGTGCCATTTGCTTTCAGC
Organism: uncultured Treponema sp.; assembly: GCA_946615905.1. Taxonomy (GTDB): domain Bacteria; phylum Spirochaetota; class Spirochaetia; order Treponematales; family Treponemataceae; genus Treponema_D. The sequence continues at coordinate 42,622 of CAMOIE010000017.1, forward strand.
AAACGGCACTGGCCTCCGGCCACCCTTCCATTGCCTAGCAGATATAAAAAAAATCTGGCGGTGAAACATGAAATTAGACGAAAGCCTTTCAAACTTGCGCACAGCCGCACAAAAACTCGCCCTGATGAACTCAAGGCAAAAAAATTCCGCCCTAAAAGCTGTCGCTTCTTCAATCCTAAAGAATAAAGAAAAAATCCTTGCCGCAAACCAGGCCGACTTGGAATCTTCCCGCGCGTCCGGCATGAGCGAGGCTTTGCTTGAGCGTCTTATGCTTGACTCAAAGCGCATTGACGGCATCGTCGACTCGATGCAGGTCGTAATCGACCAGGCCGACCCGGTCGGCGAGGTTACTTCCGGCTGGACGACTCCAGGCGGTCTTTCAATCCGCCAGACAAGGGTTCCGCTCGGAGTCGTCGCGATTATCTATGAGAGCCGCCCCAATGTCACAGTTGACGCTTTCTGCCTTGCCTATAAGAGCGGCAACGCTATTTTGCTCCGAGGCTCCAAGTCCGCCCTGAACTCAAACCGCGCCATTGTTGCCGCAATAAAAGAAGGGCTGGCCGAGGCCGGACAGGACGGAATGGTCGGAGCCGTGGAGCTTGCAGAGCCAATGGCAGACCATTCCGATGTCAATGAGATTTTGTCTGCCCGTGGAAAAATCGACTGTGTTCTTCCAAGAGGCGGCGCAAAATTGATTAAAAACGTCGTTGAAAACGCAAAAATCCCGGTGATTGAGACAGGAGCAGGAGTCTGCCACCTTTATGTTCATTCCGACGCTGACGTTGAAATGGCGGCCAAAATCGCCGAAAACGCCAAAATCCAGAGACCGGGAGCCTGCAACGCAATCGAGTGCATTTTGGTTCATGAAAAAATCGCTGGCAAATTTCTGCCGGCCCTCGCAAAAATTCTTTCAGGCCGAGTCCAGCTCCGTGCCGATGAAAAATCTTACTCAATCCTTGAGAATGAAATAAAAAATCAAGACGCAGCATCCAGTCGCTGGGGAAAAGAAGTCCTTGTCCATGCAAATGATGCGGACTTCGGCTTTGAATTCTTGGATTTGGTCTGCTCGGTAAAAATCGTCTCCTCATTCGACGAGGCCGTTGAATATATCAACACACACTCAACGAAACATTCTGAGTCAATCTGCACGAACGACAGAAAGCTGGCCCGTGAATTTCAGGCTAGAATCGACTCCGCCTGCGTCTACGTGAACGCCTCAACCCGCTTTACCGATGGCGGTGAATTCGGTTTTGGGGCGGAACTTGGAATCAGCACGCAAAAGCTCCACGCCCGAGGCCCCATGGGAATCAAAGCTTTGACCACAACGAAATTTCTGATAGACGGTGAAGGGCAGATTCGCTAAAATTACGTTATGGCTTCAATTAAAGAGACAATCGCCTCATCAAGAAAAATCGTTATAAAAATCGGTTCAAACACGCTGGCAAAGGCGGACGGAACAATCAATTATGACTTTTTGCAGAATCTCTCGGCTTCCTGCGCGGCTTTAATCGCAAAGGGCAAGCAGATTGTAATCGTTTCTTCAGGCGCACAAGTCGGCGGACTTTCGACAATTTCCGGCTGGGCAAGGAGAAAGGACATCCACTACAGGCAGGCCCTCTGCGCGATCGGTCAGGTGGAGTTGATTGACAAGTGGCGGCAGGCCTTCAACGAAAAAAATCTCCACATCGGCCAGCTTCTTTTGACCAAGGACGACTTTGAGAACGACCACCGGTCTTTGAATATCCGCAACACACTTTTTACCCTGGTTGACGAGGGGGTGGTTCCGATTATCAACGAGAATGACTCCGTTTCTATAGAAGAATTCTCAATCGGAGACAACGACAACCTTTCCGCCCTGACAGCGATTCTCTGGTCAGCTGATCTTTTGGTGCTTTTCAGCGACATTGACGGCGTTTACACTGACAATCCAAAGACAAACCCCAAGGCTACGATTATCGAGTCTGTCCCGGACGTGGACGAGCTGAGAAAGAAAATCAAAATCGGTGCGACAAACTCCTTCGGAACGGGCGGAATCGAGACGAAGCTTCAGGCCGCCCACAAGGCTTCCGGCTACGGAATCCCGACGATTCTCGCCAACGGCGGAAAGTCCGACATTTTGACACATCTGGCCGACGGCTCCGAAAAAGCGACCCTCTTCCTCGCCGACGAGGACTGCCTGAGAAGAGTTTTGGCTAACAAATAGCGTCCGCAAGAGAGGAAGGATTATGAAAGTTTCGTTTTTAGGCTGCGGTGCCATGGGTGGGGCGATTGCTTCCGCTCTGGCAAAATCCAATATAATTGAAAAAAAAGACATATTCGTGACGGCAAAACACGCTGAAAAAGCCTCAGCCTTCGCAAAAGAACACGGACTGTCCGCCGTCCCTTCAAATGAGGAGGCCGCAAAAGACGCGGAAGTGATTTTTCTTGCCGTAAAACCCGCCTTCATCGCTGATATCCTTGATGAGATAAAAGCCTCGCTCAAAAATGACGCGGTAATCGTATCAATGGCTGCTGGAATCTCAACTGAGACAATCAGCAAAAAACTCGGCTCTGATTTTAGGAGCGTAATCCGCATAATGCCCAACATGCCGGCCGCAATTGGTCAGGCTATGACGGCACTTTCCGCCGGGGAAAATTGCCCGCCTTCTGCCGTGGAAAGTGCGAAAAAGTTGTTGGCTCCATCTGGAATCGTTGAGGAAGTTCCCGAAAGACTCATGGACTGCGTGACAGCTGTCTCCGGATCCGGACCTGCCTTTGTCTTTATGTTCATCGAGGCGATGGCGGACGCGGCCGTAAGATGCGGAATGCCCCGCGCTCAGGCCTATATTTACGCCGCCCAGACTGTCAAAGGCTCAGCCCAAATGGCTTTGGATAGCGGAAAGTCTCCGGCCCAGCTCAAGGATTCTGTCTGCTCACCCGCAGGAACAACAATCGAGGGGGTTGCGGCCTTGGAAAGGCTTGGAATGAGGTCAGCCGTAATCGAAGCTGTGACCGCCGCCTGCGAAAAATCAAAGGCACTGGGAAAGCGTTAGCGGATTGACGGAAGTTTCCAACATCATCCTGATTCTCACACCGTCAAAATCTCGCTATAATCTCTTTCCATGAAGGACATGACTCAAGGCTCCATCAGCGGGCATTTGATTTCTTTTGCCATTCCGCTGATTTTGGGAAACTTTTTTCAACTTACATACAACGCTGTCGATTCTATGATTCTTGGCCAGTTTGCCGGAGTTGACTGTCTTGCGGCCGCCGGGGTTGCCAACCCGATTATGAACATCATGATTTTTTTCATAGTCGGCATTTCCTGGGGGGCCGGAGTTTTAATCTCAGAATTTTACGGAGCCAAGGACTTTGCCAGGCTCAAAAAAGAGATTTCCACCACCCTTGCAATCGGCTTTGTCTTTACGGTCTTTGTCTCCACAGTCTGCTTTGTCTTTGCGGTTCCGATTCTCCACCTTGTCCGTACACCGGAAGAACTAATAGCCCCATCAAGCCACTACCTGAGGATTGTCTTTTGCGGCCTGCTATTCACCTTTTTCTACAATATGTTCGCGGCCACCCTCCGAGCCTGCGGGGACTCAAAGACCCCGATTGTCTGCGTTGCAATTTCGGCTGTGATAAACGGAATTTTGGACTTCATTCTCGTGGCGGTCTTCAGCCTTGGAATGACTGGTGCCGCAACAGCAACAGTCGCAAGTCAGGCGATTTCATGTATTCTCTGCATAGGCTGGGTTTACTGGAAGGAGCCAGATTTGGCAGTCCGTCCGCGGGAATTTAGGATTGACACAAGTCTAATCGGCAAAACCGTAAATTATTCCCTTGCGACCGCAATGCAGCAAACTGTTCTTTACGTGGGCAAATTATTAGTCCAGTCGGCTGTGAACCCTCTCGGGGTGAACGCAATCGCCACATTCAACGCGGGCACAAAAATCGACGACTTTTGCTATCAGCCTCAGCAGTCCATAGGCCAGGCGATGACCACATTCACTGCCCAGAACCACGGGGCAAAAAATACCCGCCGCATGAGAAACGGTCTTTGGCGGGGACTTGCGATCGAGGCTGTCTACGGAATATTGATTGGTCTTGCGGTCTTCTTGACCCGCGCCCCCCTTATGAGCCTTTTTGCCGGCAAGGAAAATCCAGAAGTCATTGAGCTTGGCAAAAATTACCTTTTGATTATGGCCTGTCTCTACTTGATGCCTGCTCTGACCAACGGAATTCAGGGATTTTTCAGGGGACTAGGAAACATGAGCATCACCGTGGCTTCGACTTCGATCCAAATGACAGGCCGGGCTGCCTTTGCCCTGATTCTTGCGCCAAAATTCGGAATCAACGGAGTTGCCTATGCCTGCGGACTTGGCTGGCTTTGCATGATGATATACGAAGTTCCATTTTTAATCCGAAAAATTTTAAAGATGAATGCAGAATTAAAATGAAATGTAGATTGTACAAAAAGCAGGGAACACATAAGCTCCATGCTTTTTGTACAAGTGTCGCTAGAAATTTTCCAACGTCTTTTTGAGAATTGAAAGTCCCTCGTCGATTTCTTCCATGGAAATATTGAGCGGGGGAACGATTCTCAATGTATTTTTTCCTGCTGTTGATGTGAGCAAACCGTTTGCAAGAAGTTTTTTCTCCAGTTCGACTGCAGATTTGCCGTCAACGATGTCAACTCCAATCATAAGGCCTTTACCTCGGACTTCGCCTGTTGCCGGAGACTTCCAGCCTGCGATTGTCTTTCTCATGTATTCGCCTTTTTCTTTGACAGAATCAAGGAATCCTGGGGCGGTCAGTGTGTCAAGGACGACGTTTGCCGCCGCACATGCAAGCGGGTTTCCTCCGAAAGTTGACTGGTGGTCACCTGCGACAAAAACTTCCGCAGCCTTTCCACGGAAGAGGATTCCTCCCATCGGAAGGCCGCCAGCGACTCCCTTTGCGAAAGAGACGACTTCTGGCTCAAAACCAAGCTGCTCGGAGGCAAGCAGTGTGCCCGTGCGTCCGAATCCGGTCTGAACTTCGTCCGCCATGACGATTGCTCCTGCATCGCGGGCGGCCTTGGCGGCGGCTTTTGCCCATTGTGGGTCTATGAGATTTACGCCGCCTTCTCCCTGAACGCATTCAATCATGAGGGCTGCTGTCGTGTCGTCAAAAGCTGTCTTAATCGCTTCCCAGTCGTTGGCTTTTATCGTCTTGAAATGCTCGGCGTAGGGGGCGAAACATGCGGGGTGGAATTTTTCCTGACCGGTTGCCGTCAGAGTTGCCAGAGTGCGGCCGTGGAAGGAGGATTCCAGCGTATAAATTACCCTGCGCTTTTCCCCGCCGTTCAAGTAGCCGTACTTGCGGGCGAGTTTGAAGGCTGCCTCGTTGCCTTCCGCGCCGGAATTTCCAAAATATGCCCTTTCAAAGCCTGTGGCCTTAAGGAGCTTTTTGACGTATTTTACGCCGATGTCGCTCAAAAAATAATTGCAGACGTGGATTTCCTTTGCGGCCTGTTCAGAAATCGCCTTTACAAGAGGCTCGTAATTTGTTCCAAGGGAATTGACCGCGATTCCGGCCAGAAAGTCGATGTATTTTTTTCCGCTTTCGTCATACATCGTGGAGCCTTTTCCGTGGGTCATCACGATGTCGAAAGAGCCGTAGTTGTTTGCAACAAGTTTTTCCATTTGAAATATTCTCCTTTGCGGGGCGTTACGGGGCAGCGCCCCGTAGAAGGGGGTGTCGGCGCAACGCAGTGCGACGCAGGGGGAAGGCTTTCCCCCTCTAAAGTATAAATATGCAAAATAATAAATAAAAATGAATATTTATGCAAGTGAAATTTTCGAAGGGTATTGATTATATTAAAAGTTCGTTTTATACTAAATTTAGTGCGTTTTTGCACAAAATAGGAGTTATCAAAAGTACAACTATGAGCAAATTTGAGAAAGAACAGGTTTACAAGTACCCGAAAGTTTTAATCTGCGGATACGGAATCGTCGGAAAGCATTTGAAAATCGAATTTCCTTTTGCTGAAACTTACGACCCGGACAAAGACATGGGGGCTGACTTCACGGAGCCGCCGGCAAAAGAATACGAAATCACCTTTGTTTCAGTCCCGACTCCGAACGCGGGGGACGGCCACTGTGACACTAGATTCGTAAAGGAAGCACTGGAAGCTGTGAAAAGCGACATTTACGTTTTGAAGTCAACGGTTCCGCCTGAGACAACGGCGACACTCGCAAAGGAAATGGGAAAGCACATTATCTTCTCGCCGGAATTCTACGGGAACACGCCGCAAAGCAACGCCTCAAAGGGCTTTGTGATTCTCGGAGGAGAGAGGGATGACCGCCACAAGGTTCGCCAGCTTTACGAATACGTCCACACTGGCGACTTTGTTTTCAACGAAATCACTTCGACCGAGGCTGAAATAGTAAAGTATATGGAAAACTGCTTTTTGGGTCTGAAGGTGATTTTCTTCAACCAGTTCAAGGATATAGCCGACCTTTACAAGGCCGACTACGACAGAATCCGCGACGCCCTGATTTTGGACACTAGAATCGGGACATCGCACACATTCGTCTTTGACAACTACCGGGGCTATGACAGCAAGTGCCTGAACAAGGACATTCCTGCAATCATCAGTGCGGTAAAGGACAAGGGCTACACGACACCCCAACTCATGGAGCGGGTCGAGGAAATCAACCGTAGCTACAGAAAATAAACTTTTTGCCTACAGAATGCCGAGGAGCCTGAGAATCACAATTGTCACGAAGATTGTCAGGCCGGACAAGAGAGTCGTCCATACGAGAATCTGTCCGGCAAGCTCCCCGTCATTGTGCATTTGGTTTGCCATAATCGCGCTTGCCACAGCGACAGGACTACCGAAGAGGGGCACTAGAGCCGCGAATTCCTGTGCGGAAAAATGCGGAAAGCAGAGGTGGGCCGCGGTGAGTCCTGCGAGCGGGGCAAAAATAAGGCGGGCGATGACAGCAACGCTGATTTGCGGCAGCAGACGTTTTGTGGCGGAAAAGCGGAACTGGCCGCCGAGAATAATCAATGCGAATGGCGATGTTATTTTGGAAAGACTCTCAAAAGTTCTGTAGATAAAGCGGATTTCTCCTTTTTCAAGAGTCCAACCGCCAAAATGCGGGCGCAAAAGCTGGCAGACAAGACCGAGCAGAATACCATCGATAAGGGGATTTGTCAGGATTTTCTTGACTATGCTCCATAGGCTGATTTTCTGTCCCTCGGCGCGGACAAAGATTGTTAGAAAGATGACGGCAGACGCATTGAACACGGGAATCGTGCAGGCTAAAACAATCGCAGCAACAGCCCCGTTGCCCTCTCCGAACAGCATTGTGACAAGGGGAATGCCGATAATCGCGTAGTTTGACCGGTAAAAAGCCTGAATCATCACGCCTTTTTGGCGCGGGTCTTTTATGAAAATCAAGGCATAGACAAGTCCGATTGCCATAAGGACAAGAATTGAAATGACTGTGAAAACCGCGAGGTCAGCATATACCGGGTCAAATTTCTCAATTTTGTAGATATTGATAAACATCGTGCTGAAAAAACAGAAGCGGAAGCAGAATTTGTTTGCAATGCGCAGGAATTCATCAGTAAAAAGACCTTTTTTCCGCAGCAGATAACCAATCAGCACCAGTAAAATCAGGGGCAGAACAGCGTTCAATGAAAAAATTAAAGTATCAATCATAGGGCAATTATAGCAGACTGGATTGACAGGAGAAAGAGCGACGCGGCAAGAATATCCGCAGCTCCACCCGGACTCACGTTACGAGCGATACATTCTTTGTTCAGCTTTTTCAGTTCCTCAATGTCGTCTGCGCTGAGCTGTGATTTCTTTCCGGCGATAGAGCTAGCCCTTTCTTTAAGCCAAAGGAGGGTTTCCGGGGACGACCGGGAAAGGACGTTTGTATCTTCAAGGGAAACGATAATATGTAGCAGGACAAGAAGATTTCTCTCGTTTTCATCTTTAGCTGTTTTTGCAAAGGTTAGCAGGCGGGGAAATGCGACATCCGCGATTATAGGAAATCCCTGCCCGGCTTCGCCCCTTATGCCACGGGAGCCGTAGAGGGCAAACAATTTTTCACCATGTGTGACAGGCTTTCTGGCCTTCATTGCCGCAAAGTCAGCTTCCAGTGCGTCATGCGTCATATCTCTGGAAGTCTGGAAAATCTTATCAATAATCTCTTTGGGATTCGCCCTTGTCAGTCCCTGTTGCCTGTCGGCGGCCAAAACTACACCTGTGCTTGCGGCGAGAATTCCAAGCGTAAAGATTATGCCCTTGTGGGTGTTTACGCCTCCTGTTGCGGAAAACATGGCTTTTTCTGCCTCTATGCCGAGAGTCCGTATGCGGGTAAAAAGTTCATGGAGACTGCCCTGCCAGAAAAGACCTTCGGAATACATGCGGCCTAAAAAGGGGGCGATTGCGTCACTGCTTTTTTCAAAGGTCGTCACATCCATGTCTGTATGCGCGCCATTGTCCGCGAGATCCACCAGCCCTGGCTTGGGCGTTGTGTACACTTCATCCAGCAAGGCGCGGCGGCAGAATTCAGAGACTTCCGACTCGCTGAAAAGGCGGCTCATCATATTTGGGCTACCGGCTGAGATGATTTCCATGCACTGATAGTCGCCGTAATCGCGGAAAGAAGCTCTGCGACGCTGTGGCTTCGGCTTCTAGCACAGGCGTGAGCGTCATTTTCACAAAGCAGGCAGCGTCTTTCTGCCGCACCGATGTCGCCTCTAGAAACTTTCCTGCCGTCAGCTCGAAGTACGTCAATGTCAAAAAGTCGACCCAGGGAGTCTGCTTCTTCGGCCTTCATTAAAAGTCTTTTTATCTCTTCTGCGCTAGGAGAATTTTCTTTTTTCTTTGCACTGTTTGACTCACCGATGACCGCATAGAATTCGTTCCCGGTGAATTCTTGGAAGACAGCCCGCTCTGCGACAAAAAAGTCAGCCTCTCGCAAGAGTTGCTCAATCCGCCTTACGCCTTCATCAAATGCCGAGTCAAAAAGGTCTCCTCTTTTTATCGCGCCGGGAATATTCAGCATAAAGCTTATAAGAGGCCGATTATAGCGGGTGAGAAAGTCTCGCTGTCGTTCTGCGCGCCTTTCGCGGGAGGAGGCCATGTCGCTTACAGTCACTTCACGCATTTTAAATACTCATAGCTTGTCTTTGGCAACAAGAAGGCCGCGCTTTCCAGTCCTTCAGTTTGAATTAAATGTCGCACGGTCGACGCACTGACTACGGTTCCGTCTTTTTCAAGCCTCTCAAGCTCTGTGACATCGATTCCGTGAGGGGGCAGCTCCGATTTTAGGCAGACATTGTAGGCGTTTGTCACCGCGCTTGCCGGTTCTGTGCCGACAAAACGGCGTGTAATGCCAAGAGCCTTTGCGATATGCCCACGGAAAATCTCTATGTCGAGCATACAGTTCATCGTAAAGGCATTGTCTTTGTCCTTGATAAAATATGTCGGAAAGACGACCGGTGAAATCAGATAGTCCGACGTGACATGAAGAATAACGTTCGGCAAATCCTGCGTTCCTGCCTTCACCATGTTGAAACGGTCCTGGGCGGAAATCCAGCCCTGCTCTGCGGAAAGGACAAATACGTGCAGCCACCGGCAAGATGAGGCGGCCTGCTCCACAAGGTAGCGGTGTCCCAGTGTAAAGGGGTTGCAGTTTGCGACAATCGCGCCGATTCCGTTCCCGTCTGTGTTTTCCTTGCCGGAAGCCATTTTAGCCGCCGTCTCCTCGTGCAGAGCGTCAACGTAACGGGCAAAGCCGTCCTTTTTGTTCTCAAGCAGAAGAATATGGTCAGTTTCCGCGACAGGATACAGTCCCATGTGGGTAAAAACTGCCTTGTTTTTTGGTTTTGTAAAGCCGAAATAGTGAAAGATTCCCTCGTCAGCAAGATGCTGGAAGAGAGCCGACATCACCGGGGCAAGGAGATTTTGTCCCTGATAGTCGGGGGAGACAGCTATACATTTTAGAACATTGCCCTCGCAGGAGCCGGAAGCGATAATCGCACCGTCATCGTCCACAAGCTCCACTGTGTAAGTTATATGCTCGTCATAATCAAGGTCTTCCTCTCGCAAAAATGCCTTGAGTTTTTCAAGTTCTCGTCCTGTAAAAGGAGAGCCGGTCTGCATTGTGTAGTCGCTCATTGCTAGTCCTCGCGTTTTTGATAAAAGTGCCCGTAGAGGTGCTCTGTCCGTATTGAATTCACAAAGGATTCCGGGTCGACTTCTTTTATGCGGTTAATGACTTTGTGGTACTCAGCTTTTGAGACAATCGAGTAGACTGTCGGTCGTATTGAATGGTCATAAGCTCCTTCTCCGCGCAAAATCGTCGCGCCGTGATGGCTGACCTCGTAAATTGCGGCGCAAACTTTTTCTGGCATAGTCGTGACAACGAGAAGGGTTTCCTGCTGATACTTGCGGTAGACGTAGTGCAGAACTTGCGTGGAAACGTACTGAAATATGATTGAGTACAGGGCCTTGTCCCAACCGAACAAAAATCCGGCCGTCGAAAGAATCACGATGTTTATCACGAGGACGAGGTTCCAGGACTCCATGTTCTTTTTTTCTGACAGATAGATGGCGATAAAATCCGTGCCGCCGCTCGTCGCCCCCATAATCAGACAGAGGCTTATTGCAAGCCCGTTGATCAGGCCGCCGAAAATACTTATCAGCAGGGTGTCATAAGTGATTACGTAGCCGGGAATCAAGTCGGTGAAAAGGCCGGTGAGAACAATCATCAGGCATGAATACAGAGTGAATTTTTTTCCGATAAAACGGAAGCCGATGTATACAGGAATCGAATTCAAGATGACGTTTATGACGGTAAAGGGAAGGGAGATGTGAAAAAGCATTTCAGCCGCGCGCTGAATCAGGATTGTAAGTCCCGTAGCTCCGCCTGGGTAAAGTCCCCCTGTCCGGACAAAAGTCTTTATGTTCATCGCCATTAGGAGGGAGGCAAAACAAATGACGAGTATGCGCCGAATGTCTTTTTTAAGCGTGTCGTTGTTCATAGGAATTCATGATAGCAGAGAAAACCCGAAAAATCGAGTATTTGCAGACTGTGGAAATATTGCGCCGATAGACGAAGTTCACAGAATCCGCGCACATTCAGAATATACGCGAATCCTGTGAACAAAGTTTTTACCTGCGCAAATGTCGCTTATTTGAAGGTGTAGGGCTTAATCTGACGGACAACATCCATAATTGTGCCGTCGCGGGCCTCGATAATGCCGACAACGCGGTCACCGAACTGAACTTTTTCAGGCTCTCCGGTGATGCTGTAGGCGATGTCGCGCAGCTCTTCGATTGTCTTGAACGGAAGATTTACGTCTTTCATCGCCTCAATCAAGTCCTTGCGCAAGGGATTAATCGCAATGCCGTAATCTGTGATAACGACATCAACAGTTTCGCCAGGTGTTGTCACCGTGGTTACGTCTGTACAGATGGCCGGAATACGTCCCTGCAAGAGGGGGGTAATCACGATTGTACATTTAGCACCTGCGGCAGTGTCCGGGTGTCCGCCCTGGGCACCAGTGATAACTCCGTCAGAACCTACGACAACGTTGCAGTTAAAATGAACGTCGACTTCGAGTGCTGCCAAAATGACAAAATCCAGCTTGTTGACAACCGCGCCCTTGTTGAAGGGATCTGCGTATTCACCGGCTGAAATGCGGAAGTGGCGAACCTGCTTGACGTTTTCGATTGCGTCCTGGTCAAAGTCCTGGGTGTCAAGAAGACAGTCAACCTGATCGTTGTTCAGCAAATCGCACATCGGTTTTGTAAGGCCACCGACACCGAATCTCATGCGGATTCCCCGCTCCTTCATCACTTTTGCAAGTGAGATAGTTGACGCAATGGAAGCTCCGCCTACGCCAGTCTGATATGAGAAGCCGTCCTTGAAATAGGGCGTGTTTACGACGAACTGAGTGCAGTAGTCCGCCATCATCAGCTTGCGCATGTCTTTTGTCGGTTTTGCGGCACCTGTCGCAATCTTTGCAGGATCACCAATCGCATCGACAACAACGACGTAATCAACTTTTGTCATTGAAATATGAGCCGGGAAGTTCGGGAAGGGAACCAGAGTGTCAGTAATCGCGACAACTTTGTCCGCATAGTCTCCGTCGACCATCGCGTAAGAAAGAACACCGCAGTTTGACTTACCGCCGATACCTCGGCAGTTGCCGTATTCGTCACAGCTTGGGGAACCGACAAACGCAATGTCGATGTGGGTCTCGCCGCTTTCAATTGTGCGGACGCGTCCTCCGTGTGAATACATGACCGCAATGCCCTTGAGTTTGCCCTCAGAGATTGCCTGACCGATTTTTCCGCGAACACCGGAAGACTTGATGTTTGTAATCGTTCCGTCCTCGATGTATGGAACAATCGGGTCATGTGCCTTGCCGAGAGAGCTGGCGCAGATTGTGATGTCCTTTATGCCCATATCGTGAATTTCTTTCATAACCATATTCACAACATGGTCGCCCTCGCGGAAGTGGTGGTGGAAACTGATTGTCATGCCGTCCTTGATGCCGCATTTTACAAGGACATCGTGGATTGAGTCGACAAGCTTGGAGCCGTTTGAGTTAATCACACAGCGGGTCTTAGGACCGTCTTTTTTGTATTCAAAGCCGTCAAAATGATGGGTGCCTTGGAATACCTCTTTTTTTGTCTGCTTGAGTATGTCTTCTGGAATATCTCGTCCAACTGCGTTAATCATTACAGGTCCCCCTTGTACACGCCTGAAGCTTTTGCAAGAGCGATTGTACGCTTTGCACCGTCATAGAAGGCAATGTCAATCATCTTGCCGTCAACCGTGAATACGCCGATTCCCTTCGCTTTTTTGTCGTCGATTTCCTTTACGACTTTTTCCGCAAAAGTGATGTCCTTTTCACTCGGTGTGAAAATATCATGAACAACGTTAATCTGGCGGGGATTGATAATTGATTTTCCGTCAAAGCCCATAAGGTGAATGTTCTCAACGTCCTTGCGGAAGCCTTCCATGTCGCTCAAGTCAGTGTAAACAGTGTCGAAGCACTGCACACCTGCGGCACGGGCTGCGATAATCATCTGCTGGCGTGCGCCCATCAACTCAATTCCGGTACCTGTGATATGAGTCTGCAAGTCCTTTGTGTAGTCACCGCCTGAAAGTGCGATTCCGAACATACGGTCAGAGGCCTGGCAGATGTCCAAGGCCTTCATAATGCCGAGCGCGCTTTCGAGAGCCGCCATAATCAGGACGCTTCCCTCTGGGCGGTTGAATTCACGCTCTGCGCGGATAATTTCAGCCTCAACCAGCTCTACGTCAGCCGCACTCTCCGTTTTCGGAATGCGGATTGCGTCACAGCCTCCGGCGACTGAGCAGCGGATGTCTTCTTTCCAGTAAGGAGAGTCAAGTCCGTTAATGCGTACAACACGCTCACAGCCATGATAGTCAATGGTTTTAAGCGCGTGATAGAGTGAAAAGCGGGCCGCGTCCTTTTGGTTTTCAGCTACGGCATCTTCCAAGTCGAGCATGATGGAGTCCGGCTTGTAAATGAAAGGGTCCTTTATGAGGGCTGGTTTCTGCGCGTTCAAGAACATCATCGTCCTGCGAAGGCGTTTTTTGTTAGGATTGTCATTCTGTTTTTTCTGTGTGCTCATCTGATTTCTCCTCCCCACGGCAGGTTGTCAATCTGACCCTCACTGCGGAATGCCGCAGCTTCAATGCGGGCTTTAATCGTGCAGTCAAGCGCGCCTTTGTCCACAATCGAAATTTTCACATTGTCAATATGCAGGCGTTTCAGCGTGTCGAGTGCAACCGCGCGAATCTGTTTTCCAAACTGATGGATGACAACGCTGTCTAAAGAAAAATCAACTTTTCCGTCGCCAGGCTCCAGTGTGACCATGCAGTCACTAGATTCTAGCGTACCTGCGACTGCCGGCTTTTTAATTTCCATAGGAACTCCTTTCCAGCAAGCGATGCTGGCGTATGAATGAAGAAAAGGGCATAGCTGCCCTTTTCGTAAAATCTGTTTTTAGAAGTGAATAATACCGAGGATGATACCCGTCAACAGACATACAACGCTGACGCCCCATACCCACAGGAAACTGAACTTGATGTGGTCTTTAATGTCCACGTTTGCAAGACCGATACCAAGGAAGGTTGCCGGAACACAAGGACTGATGAAGGCACCACAGTTGCGGCAGACGACCATTGCGATTGCAGTGTGAGCCGGATTTACGCCAAAGGCATTTCCGACTGTGATAAGAACCGGAAGGATTCCGTAGAAGTATGCGTCTGTTGAGAAGAAAATCGCGAGCGGTACAGAAAGAACACCGATGATGAGCGGCAGGAAGCGCGCCATGTTCTGAGGAATACCGTGTGCAATCATAAGGGCCATCTGTGTCATGATGTTGGAATCTTTTACAGCCTTTCCAGCTTCGTCAAGGAAGTTGCCCTGCAAAATACCGAGGAAGACACCTGCGCCGATAATAGTTGTAGCCATCATCATTGCGCTGTCAGCATGGCTTTTGATAATCTGCTTCTGGAGCTTTACGCCAGGATAGTTTACGAAAAGTGCGATTACACAGCCAATCATGAATGTGACGTTTGTCGGAATCGGTGCCCAAACGAGAGCCGCGATAACAGCAAGCGTGATAACGATGTTTACAATGAAGAACTTCGGGCGGGCGAGCTTGTTTTCTTCTGAAGAAGAGGCTTTTTCTGCCAAGTCGTCATCACCGTAGTCAACCTGACGTGTGCTGTTGAGACCTGCACCGTTTTTCTTTTCGATGATTCCCCAGAATACTGCTGTGAACAAGGCGATTACAAGACCAACGAACTGCATCGGGATAATCTGCTTCCAAAGCAAGTTTGCCTCGTAGCCGTCAGGATAGATTTCTTTGAATCCGCTCAAGATGGAGGCAGCGCGCATTGTCGGGCCGCCCCAAGGAAGGAGGTTCATAACACCCATAGCCGTAACACAGATAAGCATAAGGACTTCTGCACGGATTTTGAGCTTTTTGAATACCGGATACATTGCAGGAACTGTGATAAGGAATGTTGATGCTCCGCCGCCGTCAAGGTGTCCAATCATAGCGATAAGACAGGCGATTACACAAACACCAACAACATTGTTTCCAACGCGCTTTGTAAGAGCTGAAATGATTACATCGAACATTCCCGCATCGGTCATAATACCGAAGAAGAGAACCGAGAATATGAACAAGATTGCCGTAGACTGTACGGAACTGATTCCAGCCTTAGCAAAGTTGCCGATTGTCTTCAAGTTTGCGTTTCCGCAGAGAACGAGAATCGCTCCAACTACAACGGCAACAGCGAGGAACGCCAGAGCAGGCGTTGTCCAGTTTTTCATCAAAACCACGATTATTCCAATCATGGCCGCAAAGCCCAAAAGGGCAAGCAATGTTGGGGTAAGCATAAAACCTCCTTTTATGCATTCAAAAAAAGCTTTTGGATTGGCCTTATTGTAAGGTGACTTTTCCGGCAAAGGAATTAAAGGAGGCTTATTTTTCTGTAAGATTCGGCTTAATTTTTATTAAGGTTGGACGGCTGACAAAAGATTTTATTCGCCCCGTCAGTCCGGGCAAAATCTGTAGCCCGCGCCTTTTACAGTGACGATGTAAGAAGGATTTTTCGGGTCCTTCTCGATTTTGCTGCGCAGACGGTTCATGTAGACCATAATCGCGTTGTCATCGATTGCAAAAGTTTCGCTCCACACGTGTTCGTGGATTTCGTCTTTTGAGACAACCCTGTTGGGATTTTTAAGGAACATCAGCAGAAGGGAAGATTCTTTTACCGAAAGCAAAAGCTCTTCTCCGTCTTTAAAGAATTTCATTGTGGCTGGCTCATAACGGAAGGGACCGGCTTTAATTTCATAGGCGGATTTTTCTCCTAACGGCGGAAGCGCGTCATGACTGCGGCGTATCAAGGCCTTTACCTTTGCCCCCAAGACGACCGGACGGAAGGGTTTTGTCACGTAGTCATCTGCACCGATTGAAAGTCCGTAGAGGGAGTCGTAATCTTCGTTCCGCCCGCTGATAATCATCACCGGAGTATGAATGCCGTCGGCGCGAATCTGCTTTATAACGTCAAAGCCTTCCATGTCGCCAAGCATAACGTCAATCAAGATGATGTCGTAAGTCTTTTCTTTTAGCCGCTCCAGTGCCTGGCCGCCGCTGCTTACACATTCTGACTCAAGGCCGTTTATGCCCATGATTTTTTGCAGCAGCTTTCGTATTGAATCATCATCGTCAACAATAAGCACTGTGTCAGCCATTGCTCCCCCTGCTTTCTACTATTATAATGGCATAAAAATCACTCGTCAATCTTGGAGCTGATATGAAAAAGGCACTGACTTCCAGCCGCAGAAGCTTCTTTAACCGCGCACTCATCGCAGTAAGCACCGCAATGATTGTCTTTATGGTCGCGGTCGTCTACTTCGGACTCGTCATTGCGCGCAGGTACCGGGCGGCGCTCAGCGGGAACCAAAATCAGGCTATGCTCCAGACTGTCCAGAGTACCGCCGACAGTATGCAGGCCCTTTTTAAAGAATATCAGGCCGACCTTGAGTCGCTCTGTGCATGTGCCGGCGACAAGGCTGCCTCAGTGGAACTTTTATGTGACAGCTATTTGGCCACCCATCAGCCGCAGGTGGTCGGGGTCTCTTTGGAAAACGAAAATGAAGAAATCTTCTCAGGTCATAACTGGGACGGACAGATTGCCACAGTCTGCTCTCTTGTTCAGGTGAGCGAAAATTGCCAAATCCGCCTGGTCCGACTGAAAAACAACTGGATCGGCCTCCTTTTCAGCCTGACGGACAAAAGGGGCTTTCACGCCACAATCGCGATTGACATCAAGCATTTTTATGAAGACCGTCTTGCGAAATTCCGCTTTGGTGAGGACGGCTATTTTGTCATCAAGGATTCACAAGGAATAATCCTGCTGCACCCAGAAGAGAGGCAGTGGGGAATTCAAGTTATCGAGGGCAGAAACGTCCTTTACCCTGGCAAGGACATGGCCAGCCTTGAAAAACTTATACAGCACCAGCTTGAGGGCAAAACCGGCATAGAAACCTATTATTCGTATTGGTGGGCACAGGACGGGGCACCCCGCTCCCGCAAAGTCAGCGCATATACGCCTGTGGTTTTGGGCAATGATTTTATCGTAGTAAGCGCCGTAATCAAGGCGGATGAGTTTGACAGCACAATAACAGAAAGCCTCTCCCACATGTTCTTGCTCTTCGGTCTGTTCACCGTGGGAGTCATCAGCATGGTGTCATACATGATGTATCTTTATATTCAGAACCGAAAGCACAGCGAAACCGCCACATATTTTGCAAAAATGAACGACGTTCTTGAGCAAATGCACCAGAGCGAGGAAAACATAGCCCACCAGCAGCGACTTCAAATCATCGGAACGATGACCGGTGGAATCGCACATGAATTCAACAATTTGCTCACACCGATTATGGGTTACGCAGAGCTTTTGACCTACAGCCTTGACCCGAAAAGTGACGAATACGATAATGCCGCCGAAATTTACGACGCGTCGCAAAAAGCAAAGGACATCATTCAGCAACTTTCCAGCATGAGCCGCAAAAACATCGAGGCAGCCTTCAAGACAATTCATGTACAGGAATTTCTCACCCGCGTACTCAAAATGGTGCGGACTATTTGCCCGGAAAACGTTCAGCTTATGGAAAACTTCAACGTGGATGACGAATGTATTGTAGGAAATACGACCCAACTGAACCAGGCGCTGCTGAACCTATGCGGAAACGCCATCTACGCAATCGGACATGAAAACGGCCACCTGCAGGTTGTTGCGGAAGTCGTGGGAAAAGAAGAGCTTCTTGAAATCGACGCAATCAGCCGTGTCGAGGAAAACTGGGACCGCTACCTGCGCATCGATGTTATTGACGATGGCTGCGGTATGAGCGAGGCTGTCATGAAGCAGATGTTCGAGCCTTTCTTTACGACAAAAAAAAGCGGTCAGGGAACAGGACTTGGACTTTCCGTAACGGAGCAGATTATTACGGCACACCGGGGCTACATCTATGCCCACAGTGTTCTTGGAAGCGGCACGGTTTTTCACCTTTATTTCCCGATTATCAGCGAGGAAAGCAACGTGAATGTTAGTCACGCTCTCGAACGGACAAAATCAAAGATGTCCCTGCTCGTTGTCGATGACAATCGCAAAGTTTTGAGTCAGCTGGAAAAAAGCTTCCGTAAACTTCCTGTCTCGATTACGCCGGTGACAAGTTTTGAGGCCGCCCGTGACGCTCTTAAAAAGCAGGCCTTTGACGTGGTTGTGACAGAAGAATACATTGACGGAGACAGCGCGATTGACTTCTGCATGGCGATTAATTCTCACGAACAGCCGATGAAGCTTATCATGGCGAATATGGTGGACAGGGAGCTAGCAGAAGCAAAGCAATATCACATAATCGATGACTACGTGATTAAGCCCGTGTCGGAAGTGTCGCTGATTCGCGCGATGAAAAACATCCGCCGGGAAATGTAGCGACAGTATTGAAAGGGAGGAAGGTAAAAAAATGTATTACAATCCGCATCACAATGAAATCAAAGCCGTCAACAAAATCTATCCGGGAATCGAAAGTCTGGATGACTTGTATGACGCACTCTGTCACTGCTGGACACGGGAAACTTGCACGGAACGCCTGCGGAACAAGTGGAGCGAATCCAACAAGACCGCCGGTCAGTGCGCAATCACGGCTTTTATCGTCCAGGACATATTCGGGGGCGAAATCCACGAGATGGACACTGGCCGGGGGCTCCACTGCTATAACGTGATAGACGGAATTGCAATCGACTTGACCTCTGAGCAGTTCGGTGATGAAGCGGAAAAACTCAGTTATGAGAACAATCCACTCCAGCCGGAACGCGAAATCCGCATGAATCAGACCCAAAAACGCGAGCGTTACGAGCTTTTAAAGGCGAATCTTGAGGCTTTCTGCAAAAAAGCCCCTTTGCCAGACTGACTCTGATTCTACTGCAACTCCTCGATGTCAATCACTTTAAATCCTGACTCCTTCACGAGACTGGCAAAAATTCCCTGGCCGGAAATTTTCTTTCCAGAAAAAGAGCCGTCATAAATCTGATTGACCCCGCAGCTGGGGCTTCTCGACTGCAAAATCACTAAGTCAGGATTTTCCCGCCTTACAATCTCCAGAGCTTTTGCAGCCCCCTGGCGGAATTCCCTGTCAGTTGATTTTCCATCCTTGCTCATGACCTTCCCGGCAACGATTTCGCATGGAACTCTGGGAACAGGAAGGACTCCAAGAATCTCCGGGCAGACTTTTATTATTTCAGCCTTCTTTTTGGCGGCGAAGTCAGCAAGTTTTTCACTGTAATTGTTTCCGCCGTTGTATTTGCAATTTTCGCCCGCAAGACAGGCACTTACCACGATTTTCATGTCGAATCCTCTTTTTTAAATCTATTTGGGCAGTCCCCGCCGCTGCGCGGCAGGTCGCTACGTTCGCCCTTCCGCTGTCGCTCCATACCGCTTCGCGGTACGCCGTCGGCGGGGCTACCATCGCTACTGCATCTCAAGCAGATATTTTTTATGCGCGTCGCTCACTCGGAATGACTCCCTGGCCTTTTGAATCGTCTTTTTGTGGGTCCACTCGTCCAGCCGCTTTTCCTCGATGATTTTTATTGCAGATTCATACTGTTTTGCAAGCGCAGTCGCAAAATACCAGGCGCGCATCATGTTGACGTAATAGTGGTCCGAGCGGATTGAGGCGACAGTTTCCAGATGGTCGGCGGAAAAATCCCCGTCTAAAAAATGCGACATCAAAAGTCCTATTCCATACCGGCAAGTGTAAGGCTTCCCGGATTTTATCCAGCGCAAAATCTGGGGCAAAGCCAGCCCATGATTTTTTTTGACCGCAAGCGAATTGTAATTGTCGCACACAGCCCAGTTGCTTATATATGGAAGAAACCGCTCGATTTCCGAAAGCCACTTGTCAAAATCACTGATCATATTCAAAAGATAAATGTGAATGAGATTTTCCTCGTGGTATTCATGGGGAAGAACGGAGAGAAAAGCATTTTTTTCATCAGCAAGAGGAGTCGGCAGAAAATCAGCAGTGCCGGAATTTATTTCCTTCGCCATTTTCCGCAGCTGGGGCACGCGTACCCCGATGATTTTTGCCGCCGGGTCGTTTACAATCGGCAGGTTAAATTCGCGGTATCTTTTATCCTGCAAGGAAAAAAGTTTTTCGCTGTAATTGTTCCTGTCATTGTATCCGCTCTTTTCACCCGCAAGGCTGCCTCTTGCTTCTAGTTTCATATCAAATCATCATCCCCATTACAGCCAGCATGGACATCACAGCAGGCGCATGCACGTAGCCGGAAAAAGTCTTGTCAGACAAAATCCAGTCGTCCAAAAATTTCATCTGGTCAGGCGTATGGAACCAATGCTCCCCTCCGTCCATAACCGTAAGCGGGGCGTTGATTTCCTTTGCAAAGGCCGTAATTCTCTCACGCGGCACAAGAAAGTCCGTGCTTCCATACAAGATTTTAGTCGGAATTTTCCAATTTTGCATGACCGTCTGCCGAGCATTCCTTACAAAAGTCAGATACCGCCACGAAAGAGGCTCTCCGACAGGATTTTCAATCTCTCCCCTTTCCTCCAGTTCCTTTTCGCTGACCTTGAGACCTTTCATCATGCCCAAAATCAAGCCCTCAAGGTTGACCATTGGGGAAATCAGCCATGCCCTCTTAATCGGCTTTTCGGCAAGCGAAATCATTGAAAAATAAGCTCCAATGCTGTTGGCAATCAATTGAACATTATCGTATCCGGACGAAAGCCGGTCAAACAAGGCCGGAAATTCTTCCTTGGCCTCCCAGGGAGTCTCCGCCTTATAATCCACTCCAACAAGATCACAATTTGGGAAAAGTCTTCCGTAATGCTCTGATTCCGCAGGACTTCCACCCTTCCCGTGAATGTACAAAATCACTTTTTTCATTTTTTCTCTCTCCCTATAAAGTCTCGGCGACAGCCACGCCCAATGGACGGAGCAAATGGCAGTTGCAAAAACAGGTTAATGATTAATAACTATGATAGTTACAAACCGTTAACCTGTCAAGGGAAAATTCTCGAAAAAATGAACTTTCTTATAAAATCACAAGCTCATATTCTGTAGTTTCTGTTGAATTCCTTTACGTGATCAGCAATCACCTTCATCGCCTCTTCTTCCTTCTCAGGCTCCCGGTCGATGTAGCCAATCATCACGATTGCGGCTGATATGTAGTTGACTGCCAGCGTGTGCGGGTCTGCCTTTTTGAGTTTTCCAGCTTCCATCATCATTTTGAAGAGGGCTTCGTACTGACGGTACTGAAAATTAACATAGCGTTCGTTGTAGTCTCTGGCCAGCTTTTGATTTCTGAACTGCTCGATTGTCATTAGGCGGCGGAAAAGCAGGGGGAGCTTGTCGTGGACAGTGTGACGGACGAGATTTTGCAGTTGGGCAACCTGCTCTTCCTCTGAAATGTTGACAATCTCTTCCCTTTTTTCAGGATGCAAGGCAAAGTCATCGTTCAGGGCCTGCATTCGTCTTGCGTAGCCGTCCTCGCTCATCTTGAGCAGGGAGTCGAACAAATCCTGCTTGCTCTTGAAATGCTTGTAGAGGGCTGGAGCTGAGCAACCGACTTCTTTTGCGATGTCTGCGACAGAGACTGCTTCGTAGCCCCGCTCGGCAAAAAGTTCCAACGATTTTAAAAGGAAAGTTTCCTTCGTGTTTTTCGGCTCTAAAAGGCCCTTGTTTTCTTGGTGAGTTTGATTCTTCATAGGTTAATACGTGGTAACTATACTTTTTAAAATGGAAAAAGTCAAACGCACTAAAAGCTAAAACCGAGTGATTACACCCAAAATTGGCCTGATTGCCCAGCCCGCATCTCTTCCTGTAAAGGATTCTTTTGAGTCAAAAAAGTAGTCCCTGAAATTCCAGTAATAGCCGGCACCACATAAAAATCCAAATGTAAAATCTTTATCTGATACCGGAGCTGTCGGTTCGTGCCTGTAGAGAATTTCACCGCCGACTGCCATAGAGTCAAATCCGCCCTTGTATTTGCCCTTTATGCAATAGTTTTTCCCAAGAAAATTTTGAAACATCGCTGACAATTCAAGGCAATCTCTGTCTGAAAAGGGAATTCTATAGACCGGACCTGCTGAAAGTGACCAACCGCAGCCTAAATCTTCGGTGTCTTCCTTATGGGTGTATGGATTGTCGGAATCGTTTGAGTCATCGTTGCCAAAGAGCAAGTCCGTGATTGTGATGTGGAATAAAGTCTGTGCGCGGACTCCGAGATTTTTAGTAAAATAAAAACTTTTTGCCAAGCCGACATTCAGTGAAGCCCTGTAAGTCTCTGATTCGTCATCGATTTTTTTTAGCTCTGAAGGAAGCCTGAAATATTCAATTCCAACGATTGTGTCCACGCTTGCCTCCGCGCAGAGTTTTTGAGAGGCGGAAAAAAGCAAGACGGTGGCAAATATAAAAGCCCCAAATTTTCTCAAAATTTTACTCCTAAAAGTTAATCGCTCTGTGTTAATGAGTGATAACCATCATAGTTACAAAGCGTTAACTAGTCAAGGAGCCTTTTTGTGAAAGGGGGCGTTGCGGGGGACGTGCGCAACACAGTTGCTTCGAGACTCGCCTAGAAACTCACCTCGTGAGTTTCTTCGCTTTGCGAACGGCTCCCTATCCCCGCAGATGGGGGTGTGCCGAAGACCGCTTGCGGGCTGAGGCCAGGGGGAAGGCCTTCCCCCTCAAAAAAATTAGTAAATCATGGTTCCGATTCCACGGTCTGAGAACATCTCAATCAAAAGGGAGTGGGGAACGCGGCCGTCGATGATGTGGGTTCTCGGAACGCCGCCGTTGCGGGCCAGCATACAGCACTCGATTTTTGGAATCATTCCGCCTGCGATTGTGCCGTTGTCAAAATATTCCTGCACTTCGTTCAAGCGTATTCTTGGAATCAGAGATTTGGGGTCGTTCACATCGCGGAGGACACCAGGGACGTTGGTCAGCTGGACGAATTTCTCCGCCTTGAGGGCGATTGCGATTTTTGCCGCCGCTGTGTCCGCATTGATGTTGTAGCGGTTAAAGTCCCCGTCCTCGCCAAGGGCAACAGTAGAAATTACCGGGATAAAGCCCCGCTCAAGCAGTGACTCAACGATTTCAGGATGGACTTCGGTCACTTCACCGACAAAACCAAGGTCTGCACCGTCTTTTTGGATTTTCTTGGCCCGCAAAAGTCCTGAGTCAACGCCAGAAAGTCCAATAGCCTTTCCTCCTTCCTGCAAGAGAAGGCCTACGATGTCCTTGTTGAGTTTTCCGGTCAGCACCATCTGGACGATTTCCATTGTCTCGCCGTCAGTGTAGCGAAGTCCGTTCACGAATTTTGACTCCTTTCCAACACGGTCAAGCATTTTGTTGATTTCAGGCCCGCCGCCGTGAACCAGCACGACCTTTATTCCGATTGTGTTGAGCAGAACGATGTCTTCCATCACATCGGCCTTTAGCTCTTCGTTCAGCATCGCGTTTCCGCCGTATTTTACAACGACAGTTTTTCCGACCCAGTGGCGGAAGTAGGGCAAAGCTTGAACCAGTACGCGAGACCAGCTCTCGTTGTCCAGTCTGGGGTCAGTCAATTTATCATTTTCGTCAGCCATAGTTTTCTCCCATTGCAGATTGTCAATCGTGCATTATTAGGTTCTGTAGTCTCCGTTGATTTTCACGTAGTCGTAGGTGAGGTCGCAGCCCCAGGCCGTTCCTTCCGCCTTGCCGTCGCCCATGAAAACATCGATTTCCACGGCTTCCTCGCTCAGAATTTTTTTTGCAAGGTCCTCGTCAAAGTTCAGCGGCACACCATCATGGAAGACTTCTATTTTTGACTCTTCCCCGCCGTTTTCAACACCTTCTTCAAAGTAGCGTTTTGCCCCCTTGCGGCTTTTGAACCATACAGAAGTTTTCTCCGGTGTAAAGTCAAAGCCTGAGTAGCCCAATGCGCAGAGAATGCGTCCCCAGTTTGCGTCAGTTCCAAAAAATGCAGCTTTAGTCAAAGATGAGGAAATTACGGATTTTGCAAGTCCCCTCGCGGTTACCAAGTCCTTTGCCCCGTGGATATTGCAAGTCACCAAGTGGGCGGCACCCTCGCCGTCAGCCGCGATTTTGCGTGCCATCTGCGTGTTGATTTTATTCAGTGCCTCAAGGAAAGCGTCAAAGTCAGCCCCTTCGCCAGTGATTTCTGCGTTTCCGGCCATTCCGTTCGCCAGAATCAAAAGAGTGTCGTTCGTCGAAGTGTCACCATCGATTGAGACGCAGTTGTAGGTTCCCGCGATTGATGAGCGGAGGGCTTTTTCTAGCATTGTGGCGGAAATCGCCGCGTCAGTCGTGATAAAGCCCAGCATTGTTCCCAAATTGATATGAATCATGCCGGAGCCTTTTGCCATCGTACCGATGTGGACTTTTTTCCCGCCGATTGTAGTCTCAACCGCGCACTCTTTGAAGTGGGTGTCGGTCGTCATAATCGCGATTCTCGCCTCTTCGTGGCCTTTTTTTGAAAGTCCGTCTGCAAGTTTGTCCAGACCGTCCAGAATTTTTTCAACGGGAAGCTGCTGGCCGATAACGCCGGTCGAACAGACCAAAACATCGTCTGCGCTGATTCCGAATTTTTTTGCGACAGCCTCGGCCTCTTTCTCTGCGTTCTCATAGCCCTGTGCGCCAGTGCAGGCGTTTGCGTTCCCGGAGTTTGCGATTACAGCCTGGGCCGTGCCAGATTTTACGTGGTCACGGGTCAATTTTACGCACTCGGCCTTTACCCGGTTTTGAGTGAAGACTCCGGCCGCCGTGCAGACTTTCTCCGAGAAAATCAGTGCCGTGTCGTTTGTCTTCCGGCTAGCCTTTATGTGATTCAAGATTCCGTTCGCCGTGAACCCTTCTGGAGCCGTAACTCCGCCGTCAATGAATTTGATTTCTGCCATTCTTGCTTTTCCTGCTTGTGAATATTTATGCAGAAATAATAAAGCTAAATGAATATTTATGCAAGCAAAAATCTATGGCGATTACGCCATTCCGCCGTTCACGCCGATTACCTGCCGCGTGATGTAGCTTGCCCCGTCAGAAAGGAGGTAGACCGCCAAAGAGGCGACTTCTTCAGGAAGTCCGGCCCGCTTCATCGGAATGAGCGGAAGAACTTGATCTTGGGGAACGTCCTTAATCATGTCGGTTTCGATAAAGCCCGGCGCGATTACATTCACGGTGATTTTTCTTCCGGCAAGTTCTACGGCCAGTGCCTTTGACGCGGCGATTATAGCCCCCTTTGCGGCGGAGTAGTTTGTCTGTCCCCGGTTGCCGATTACGCCGGAAATCGAGGCCATCGCGATAATTCTTCCCTGCCTCTTTCGGCACATAGGCATTACGAGGGGTTTTATGACGTTGTAAAAGCCGTTCAAATTAGTGTCGATTACAGAATCCCATTCCTCATCGCTCAGGGCGGGAAAGGCGTTGTCGCGGCAGATTCCAGCGTTAGAGATTATCCCCCAAAATGCGCCGTTTTTCTCGCTCCAATCCTCAAGTTTTTTCGCACACTCGGCGCGGTCAGTCACGTCAAACTGGAGCAATTCGCAGACTCCGCCAAAAGACTCGATTTCTGCCTTTAGGCTTTCCGCCTTTTCCTTTCCGTGATTGTAATGGGCGACAAGAGCATAACCGGCCTTTGCACAGGCGATGGCACAAGCCCTGCCGATTCCACCGGAAGCCCCAGTAATCAAAACTTTTTTCTCAAATGCCATAAAAATCTCCTAAAAAAATCCCCGGATTTTCTCACTCTTCCCCGCCCATGGTCTCTGCGACGGCAGAATCATAAATCGTGAGTTTTAGCGAGCCGATTTCTGTGCGGGGGGCGTTGAAACCGGCCTTTGTGTCGGATGTGAACAAGTGGGCCGTAAATGAATACATCGGTCCGATTGCGTCAGTTCGCTCAGCTTGAACCGTGACTGTCTTGCCGACTTCCACCGCCGGAACTGAGAATTTCATCCCTGAGACTGTGAGGACAAATCCAGGTCTCAGGGGGATTCCGTGGGCGACCGCGTACAAACCTGTGATTGCCGCCGCAGTCTGGGCAGCACACTCAAAAAGAGAGTAATTCGGCGCGCCGCCAACGGACTTGTCATAGAACATGAAATTTTCCGTGATGTCAGTCTGGCTGGTCGCTTTCCAGCCGTCAGTGTCCTGGTCCAAAATCCGGTCGAGCAAAAACATCCTGCTGCGGTGGGGAACAAAGCCCTCAAGTTTCGATTTTTCTAAAATTGCTGCCATAAATTTTCCTTTTTCGATAAAACAAAAAACGCCGTCAAACGCCCTAGGCTCTTGTATTCTGCAAAATCAAACTGACGTTGCAGCCGCCGAATGCAAAAGAATTCGCCATCGCGTACTCTAATGTTTCAAGCTTTGTGCCCGGCGCGACAAGATTCACTTTTGGCATATTCCCGTCATATTGGCCGTCATAAACGTGAACCGGAAGGAAGCCGGTCTCGCTCGCCAAAAAACAGGCCGCAAGTCCAAGTGACTCCGCCGCTCCAAGTGTATGCCCGCAAAGAGGCTTTGTCGTGCTTGCAAAAATGTCAGGATTCTTTGCAAAGACTTTTGCAATCGCCTTTGCTTCCATAGAGTCGTTCAAGTGGGTGCCCGTTCCGTGCATGTGAATGTATGCGATTTTTTCAGCCGGGATTCCCGCGTCAGCCAAAGCTGCCTCCATAGCCTGAACAGCCCCGGAACCGTCTTCCAAGGGAGCGGTAAGGTGGTTCGCGTCAGAAGATTCTCCCGCGCCCAGCAAAAGCATTCCAGTGTCATCGATGTCGTCCTTTGAAAGTAGGAAAAAGGCTGCCCCTTCTCCAAGCGTGATTCCGCTCCTGTTTTTGCTGAAAGGATTCGTGATTTCTTTGGAAACCGCGCCGAGACAGTCAAAACCAAGCAAAACCATCGTGGAAACGACATCAGCACCACCCGCAATCACCGCATCGCAAATGCCTGAGAGAATCAGCTCCTTGGCCTTTAACATCGCAGTTCCGCTTGATGAGCAGGCTGTCGCAAATGAAAGAGATGGGCCTTTAACGCCGAATTTTTTTGAGACGTAGGAAGCCGGATATTCCGCCCCCTGAATGTTCACATCGTAGTCAGCCGGAAAAGAGCCTTTTTTGAAAAATTCCCTGTGGGCATCGAGCGAAATACCCGAACCGTTGTCGCACTGGCCGACGCAAACCCCGATTCTTTCCTCCCCATATTGTGCAATCGCTTTTTTGACCGAAGAAGAAATCCTGCCCAGCGCGTAGTCTTCAATTTGCAGGTAGCGGGTGTCAAAGCGGTCGCCTGTGGGAGTGAGTTTTTCGTCAGGAATCTGACCCGTGTAAAAAGTCTTTCCGCCGCACTCGCGTCTTTTTATTCCTTTTTGATTTCCAGACTTGAACGAGTCAATGAATTCTTCGTCTGTTGAACCTGCGCCGGAAATAAAGCCCGGCCTTGAAAGATAAATTTTTGCTGACATCAACTTTTCCTTTTATGAAGTATAACGATTTTCACTGGGAAAAACTACATACTCCTTTTCTGGGCGCATTTTTGCGGGGCAAAAATCAGGCTTTTGAACCGAACCCCAAAAGTTGGACACTTTTGGGAGAAGAAAATGGGAAGAAGA
>CAMOIE010000018.1 GCA_946615905.1 uncultured Treponema sp.
TGTTCCCGCATTTAATTGAACTTTGCCATTTACACAGATTTTTGGATAGGGTCGATTAAAAACGTTTCGTGAGCTTGCATATTGCGGAAAAGGGCTACTTATATATTCTCTATTATTTCTTTACATCTCATTTTAAATTCAGCTTTTGATAAACTACATAAAGGTTTTACCCATTCCCAATTCGTTCTGCGACCAGTTTGCCCTGTCGTCAAACCTGTTAAAGCATTTGTTGTTGTAAATCTATTGACACCTTCTTCATCTAGCATTGAAGCAATATTTTGAATTTTCATTTTTATTGAACAAATAGATCGATGACATATTTTGTGGACTGAGGCTTCGTTTATTTCCGCTGTTGCTCCATATCTGGCAATATATGTACAAATTATAATTTCATTTTCTGTATATGGTTCTCCGCGTTTTATAGTTCTTTTATTATTCAATGTTTCCGTCCGTTTTCGACTTAAAATACCATCATCTGGCAATCTTGTAATATATTTGTTTTTGTCCAATGGATTACCATAATGAATACAAATTTTTTCATTTGCATTTGATTTACCAAAAAAATCGTTTGGAAGTTTTACTAATTTTAAATAGTCAGAATACATTGCCCCGTATTTTTCTAAAAATTTTTCATGAACAAAATTTTGAAGATTTTTATATTCCGCTATATCATACTTTATTTCGCCTTTATTATTTCTATATTCATTATATACAGTTCCGTCTTTTTTCATTTTTGGAGTTAAGAAATAATTTAATGGATTTGCAAGTCTTAAAAAATGAGCTTTTAATACTTTTCTTGTTTCTAATGAATTGGATGCATTAGAAATACGTAAAAATAGTTTCCCAAAATTATCATTTGCTTCTTGCCATTCTGAATATTTCCCTCTTGAAAAATCAAATTTCTCTGATAATTCTTTCAGCGAATATGTAACTCCATCACTTAGCAAATAATTTGTTCCAGTATCTATTATATGGGCAATCTTATAACCAGAAGTGTTTATACCAGGATTTTTTCCAGTTATTATATAAGCAGCTTTTTTTCGTTCCGTACTACAGGATTGACCAAAACGAGCTGGGAATTTTCTAGAAATCATCATTTCTTTGAATTCATTTAACGTCGGACAGAAATTATCCAATGCCATTTTTTCTATGTACGCAACGAAATAGTTGTCGGTAAAAAAATAAGAAAAATTCTCATTTAAAAATTTTGTATAAAAACCTCTTCTAAGTTCATCATCTTTTTCATTTTCAACAAAATCTTTGTCCCAGTTATAAAAAGCCCTAATGGGAAAAACAGCATTCGATACATCAGAATACTCTTGAAGCAAATTATTCCATTTTTCTACAATTTCAATATTTGGTAATCTTGGTTCAATAAAATTCGTCCAAAATGTTTGAATATCCATCGCATAACCTTGTTCAAATGACGGAATTTTTGGCATGTCAATATTTTCTAATTTTTCGAACAATGTCATTTTTCTCACCTCACAACCATAATTATATTTCTCTTGTAAAAAAAAACTCTATAACACTACTTTCCAAGATAAATTATGAACAAGTATAACACAAAACTCGGACTCATGCTGTTATACTCACCAATTACTTCAATTTTTTCTATATCTTATCTTACTTGA
Source organism: uncultured Treponema sp. (assembly GCA_946615905.1). Taxonomy (GTDB): domain Bacteria; phylum Spirochaetota; class Spirochaetia; order Treponematales; family Treponemataceae; genus Treponema_D. The sequence goes on from CAMOIE010000018.1 coordinate 1,635, forward strand.
AATTGATTTTTATTTATTCCCATCTGAAAAAATGACCGCGTGGTGTATTTCCGCCTCTAGTCATCCTTGCGTTTGTTGATATGGGGCTGCCGAAATTGTATTTATCTTTTAATTCATACTTATAGAGCAACATAAGGTTTCTTTTCGCTCGTTTGTATCCATTTCTTATAGCTCTTTCCCAAAAATCTTCAGCTACATCAAAGTATCCTTTTCTATAGTTAAGTTCTCCTAAAATATACAGTGTCTTTGCAAAAAGCTTATTATTTGTCCTTAATAGGGGGAGCATATTTTCTATCGTTTTTAAATCTAAAAAATCAAGACTTATCCTTTTGTCGTCTAATATTTGCAGTAAGTTCCTGTGTTCTTTAGCATAATTATATACTGTATACTTTTCCACATCTTCAATTCTCTTATTTGCCCCATAATTTAGCAGCAAAGCTACTGTTTTTTCTGCATTTCCAATTATTGCGTACATTAGCGGAGTCCGTTTTTTACTGTCCCGAATATCGATTTTTGCCCCGTTCGCTATTAGATACAAAGCCATTTTTGAATTGTTGCACTTCGCTGCAAACATCAAGGCGGTACACCCATCTTTTAAAGATGAATTAATGTCTTTTCCTGCTTTCAAAAGTTCATCTATCTTTTCCCCATTGTTTTCTTCAACTGCGGCTATAAACTGTTTTACATTTTTTTCATCAATCACTTTTTTCGCTCCCAAAAATTATTGTTCCGAAATAATCAAAATAAGTTTTACAAGACCAGAAGCTTTCCAATGCCTGTATTTTGTTGAATGAATGTTTCCCAATAAATCTGAATCTGATTTGAAATTACGTGCATTCCAAATATCGTCTTCAGATTTTCCATTGTTGTAGTACCAGAAACGTTTTGCAACTTTTGTTTCAAGTAGCCTTTGCTTGAATTCGTTTGGACGAACTTCTTTGTCTCCTATCATCAAAATAACAGCAGGTGCTTCGTCAGTTTTTATTGATGAATAATCGGCAGGATAATCGCTCCTGCTGTCTTCCAGTACTGAATATACAGGGGTGTTCTTGTTGCTTGAGACCGAAAATGAATACTCTGATAGTGCCTTTTCAATTGTCTCTTCATCATACTCTCTTGAAAAATGTGCTTTTACGAGTTGTTTTACTAAATCGGAATCCAATTGACTTTGAATTGTCGATATATCATCGTTTTGCTCTGCTTTTGAAATTATAAATTCTTTTACCTTCTCGGTATCAAAATTTTCTTTACAAAAAAGTTTGACAAATTTTTCACCGTTGGGATTGTCTTTCTCAAATGGAATTTCTACGCAGAACTTTTTGCCGGATGCAAATTCGTAATAGTAAATATACAACTTTTCACAGACGAGAATGCCTATAGGAAGCCTTAAATCAGTATGAGCCATATAGTTCAGAATCTGCTTTTCAAAGTTTGATGTTTTTGGAAGTGAATATTGCTTTAGCTCGATGACAAACAAATTCTTGTTGTCCTTTCTCAAAATCAAATCAGGAATTTCCTTGTTTGTTGAACCGATGTGCAGAGACCTCTTTGAATCCACATCGCCATTTTCGCTGTAGCTAAACATAAAAGGATTTGCAAGATACGACTGCCAAAGCGTGTGGATTTTATCTTCCGATTCCGCACGGTTGCGAAAATATTCTGCTACAAGATAATTCCAAAGTTCACAATAATTCATTTTACGCCCCTACTCATACACAACAAATCCAGCCCAATAATACGGATGATTGTATTCATCGCTGTTGCGGAATTCGTTTTTCACCTTTCGATATGCTTCTGCATAAGTCATACCGCTTTGAACTTTCTTATACATTCGTGTCATAAATTCAGCCGTCGCTTCGTCATCTACACACCAAAGCGTAACTCCGACATTTTTTGCACCAACAACCATAAAGGCTCGTGAAAGTCCTACCATTCCATCGCCCTTTTTAATTTCGCCGAGTCCTGTTTGGCAGGCAGAAAGGCAGACCATATTTGCATTGAGATTCAATATTGCGGCTTCTCCGATTGTCAGATAGCCGTCTTCTTCTGATATTGTTTTTAATTTTCCAGAAACTTCCGAAAAAAGGACACTAGACATTTCGCTCAAATCAGGATCAAAGTAGCCGTGGCAGGCAAAATGCAAAACTGAATATTTTGAAAGCTGTCCATTTTTAGAATAATCTTTCAGCATTGCTTCTGTGGCTGATTTCTGCGTCTCGACTTTCGCTTTTTTGAAAGCAGATTTTTGTAAAGCTTCAAGTTCAGTTACAGTGCCTGGCAAATCCTGCCAATTTAGATTTTTGTTTTCAAAATAAATTTCAGAACCTTCATTTTCCAATAGTTTTCGCAATTCTTGTTCTGTTTGCTTTGCCTGGCTTGTAACAAGTGAAAGTCCCCTGTCTTTCCCTCGTGTTCCGTTACCTCGCAAAGTCTGATTGTGTTCTTCTTCCGAAAGAGATTTGTCATACCAAGCACCACCAAAAGCGAGAATATCGGACGACTTTGATTTTACTTTGCTTGCAAGAATACTTACAGAAACCGAGGGCGAGATTCCTATTGAATAGTTTTTTCCAAAATCGTTTGAATCTGAATTTTCGCGGAGCATATCAAACGGTAAAAATGAAAGATTTCCATCTGGAACGATGAGAACGTCCTTTATTCCGCCAAGATACGGCAAAACAGGCTTTACAAGTTTTTCATAAAGTTTGTTTCTCTGCTTTTCAAAAGTTACTTCCGACTTTATAGGTCTGTGAGTAATCGCATCTCGCAAGGCATTTACAGCAGAATCGTAATCAAACGATGAATCCAACGGAATTGTCTGAACTTTCTTTTTTGTGACCACTATGCAATATGCATATTTTGTCGGCGTGCGAATTTCACGCTTTCCTTCCGAGTCAATTTCTTCAGAATCGAACAGGACATATTCCAGTATTGAACGTTTTTTTCCGCAAAATTTCTGCGCCTCTGAAATTTTTACAGGCTGAGGATTTCTCAACGCTCCGTATTGCGGAAGCCTTTTTGCGATTTTTGAATCAAGCGTTGAAAGTTCCTTTTCTGCGGAAGCAAGTTCTTTTGAAGCACTAGATGCTTTTTTTGAATCTCGCTCATTTATGGAAAGGTCGTTTTGCTCGTTGAGTGTTTTTCTTGCATTCTCTATTTTTTGCACAAGTGTTTTTATTTGCTTGCGTTCAGAATCTGTTACGCCGTCAAGTTTCAACGCGCTTTCCGTGCCGATTTGCCCAAGAAAGCCCCTGCTTCGCAAGCTTTCTGAATATTCAAACGCTTTCGCCGGATTGTCTTTCTCGGCTTCAAACTGAACGCCATAATAGTAAAAAGGCAATGATTTAAAAAGAATTTCTGACTTCATCGTGGACATGCCGAGCCGGGCTTTTTCGATGATGGCTGCTCCAAGTTCAAAAGTCTCTCGGATAAAGTCGGAATCGTCTGTAAAATGATATTGCTTTGAGTCGCGAATTATGTCAGAAAGTGAATTTATGACTTGAAGATAATTCGTGCTTTCTTTCAGTCCTGAATAGGCTTTCCTGAAACAGGCGATTGCTTCCTTTGTGTTGAAATTTCCAGATTCTCCCGCATAGTGCCAACCAAGCATAATGTATTCAATTGCTGTGCTTATATGCTGTTCGCCAAGTTCCCTGGTGTAAATGCCAACCGCGGCTTTATACAATTCCTGTGCGTCTGAATGTTCGCCAATAATGTCATAAACTCTTGCAATGTCGTCATAGCATTTTGCCACATCCAGAGTTTCATAACCGAAAATTTCGAGCAATGTATTATTCGCTTTTCTATAGTGGAGAAGGGCATTTTTATAGTCTTTTTGATTTTCATAAACGCCGCCAATCATTTCATAAACACGGCAGACATCGATGTGTTTTTCTCCCAAAAACTTTTTGTACATTTCCACGGATTTTGAAAAATATGAAAGAGCATCCGCGTACTTTCCCTGGCTTCTCAAAGTGACACCCATATTTCGATACGTTCTGGCAATGTCGGGGTGTTTTTCGCCATAAATCGATTTTAGAATTGAAACTGAAGTTTCAAGATTTGCAAGCGCGTTCGCATAATCGCCCATCGCCTGATAAACTTGCCCAATGTTGTTGTAGACATTTGCCGTGTCTGGATTTTTTTCGCCGATGGTTGTTTTATATATTTCAAGAGATGTCTTGTAATTTGAAAGAGCCTTAGAAAAATTGCCAAGGCCGTAATAATCGTTTCCAATATTTTGGTAAATTTTTGCCGTGTCGGCATTGTTCTTTCCAAAATTTGACAGGTAGTATTCAAGAATTTTTGTGTTTGTTTCAAGCGAAGTTTGATAATTCTGCAATTCTTGATAGATGACAGCCATATTGAAATATGTATCGACAACTTCAACGCTGTCTTCTCCAAACAACGCGAGCCGAATTTTGAGGGCTTTATCAAAAAAGTTCAAGGCATTTTCATATTTTCCCTGAATATCGTAAACTGTTGCAACGCTTTCATAAGAATTGGCTGTTTCCGCATTATTTTCGCCAAGTATTTTCTTACGAATATTCAATGCTTTTTGGTAGAAGGATAAAGCATTTGTGTAGTCTGCTTTTAAATCATAATTCAAAGCAATATTGTAGTATGAATCTGCAGTCTTCTCATTATTCTCACCAAGTCTCTTTTGCCGTATCGAAAGAGACTTATAGTGATAAATAATGGCGTTGTCAAAATCTGAAATTTCATAATAGGCAAGACCGATGTTGGAACAAGCCGTTGCGACATCAATTGAGTCAGTTTCCGTGGCAATCTCATAAATCGAAAGAGCTTTTTTATAGTTTATAATTGAATTGTCAAAATCCCTCAGATAAGAATAAGAAGCCCCCGCAAGACTGTACACGTCGGCTGTGTAGATGTGATTTTTCCCGTACACTTTTTCATAAACAGGAATCGCTTTTTTGTAATAGGAAAGAGCGGTGCTGTAATCGCCGTTGTTCAAATATTCGTTTCCAGAAGAGAAAAGCGAATAGGCAGCGTCTGTTGTCTGCGCGAAAACAGAATTAAAAATGACGAAAACAAATATAGATACAAAAGAAAATTTTCTGAAATTCATAAACTTTCCTAGCTTATTTTATGTGAATCATATTCAGATTATCTTCTTCGGAATCTGTAATTTCTATGTCAGAGTTCCCGTCTGAACGAAATATCGTAATAACTGTAAAAATTATAAGTATGACACTTGGAATTAGAACCAATAGTTTATTTTCACTCTTTATCCAGACCAGCCAATATATTACTCCTAGCAAGACAGCTAAAGACGAAATACACATAGCCATACTCGCCCACATATTCACTTTTGAAACGGAAAAATCAAATTCTTTTGTGGGTTTCCATCTACTTCCTGCTGTTTTTGGATTCAAATAAACATCATAAAGCGGACCAATTTCAGATTTCTCCAAGAGACTCACATGCCTTTCCCAATTTTCCTGCCAGAATTTCGAGCCTTTATTAACCATGTGCCACGCGACAGAAAAGAAAAATCCAAGTCCAGACAATGCGGAAATAGAGGGAACAAAAACTTTGTATTTGCAAGGGTAGTCAATGTATTTACAGAGTACTGAAAACAATGCTGTATAAATCACAGTGATAAAAGCCCAAAAGAAACCGGTTCGCTTCCAGTACAAATCAATCTCAAATTTTCGAATATCTTGAGCCTCTTTCAATGCAAGACTTCTTTTTCTTTCCGATTTCGATTCTTTATCATCTGGAAATAATTCGAGATATTCCGATTCTTTTCTTAGTAACTCTGGTTTTCGTTTTTTCTTGCTCATACTTATTCCATAAAATAATCACACCGCAAAAGAATATTTTGCGGTGTGATAAAAAACTTAGTTCGTATAAAGTTCAAAATAACTTCTGTAACGAGAGTTGTTTTTCACTATGATATGAAAATTGCCATCCCAACGCGGAATAAAGCTAACCCAAGCACTTGAACTGTATGAAGTATCTTTATCAATAAGGTTCCAGTTTGAATCATAAACATACAAATCGAGGTCTGCTCCATCCAAAGAATAGACATCAACTTCTGCATAGCGGCCAGCAACAAAACCTACATTGTAATAAGACACTCTTGATGAACCATAGACATAAGAAAAGTCATATTTAGGCCCACCAAATGCACCTCGTGTTCCAGCTTTTACTTTCTTTTCAACTGTTTTTGCATAAGCAAGCAATGTTTTGTCTTTTCCTGCAAGTTTCTTGCCGTCCTCTAAAAGTTGAGCTGCCGTAAATTCTTTCTTTTCAGAATTACCGTCCTTTTCGCCTGATTCATCTTGTGTTGCTTTTGTTTCCATTTTTTGTGTTGGAACTTGTGCCAATATTTCTGCTGCACAAAGCAAGGATGAAGCAGAACCATTTTTATAGCCATACTCAGCAAGTTGGAATGCGGTTTGAATGGATGCCATCTCTTCTGAAACAGGTGTCTTTAATTCTTCCTTTGTTTCAATTTCAGGCTGTCCTTGTGCCTGAGCAAAAACAAAACTTGCAAACATTGCAAATCCCAGTACTAAAATCGTTCTTTTCATTTTCATAAAGTTCTCCTTCAAAATCGTTTTATATAAACAAGAATGTGAAACATTCTGCTTACTGCTTATAATTTTTTCTTGACAAGCTTGTAGCCCACAAAATAATAATCGAATGAGCCATCTGGATTTACCCTGTTGATATGCAAATCAAAGTTGTCGGCATAGTCATTTGAATAAAATCCCACCGTATAAACCTCCCCTTCGGTGATATCGTAGTCATCAAGTATTCGGGCGATGAAATATTTCTGGGTTTTTGAGAGTTTATTTATGGAAACGATATAATAATCCCTCTCAAACATCCGCTTAGAATCCTCAAGTTTTTCGTACGCCCATTCATAAAACTTATCGAGGTTCGGTGGAACGCCCCAGCAGACAGCTTGACCGTGAACTTCCATACCGTTATACTTGAACGCTTTAGGTTCACAGAATCCGCAAAAAGAGAACAACGTGAAAACTACACTAAAAACCATTTTCTTAATTTTCATAAAATTCTCCTTGGAAATGTTTTTATGTGAAAAGAGTAGATTTCAATCTTTTACTTACCTTATAAGCGGATAAATATCAGTCCAGTATATGCCCTTATCTTTATCAAAGTTATTTATAACAACATAGGGATATTGAGAATCCGTTATCAATGCAACGCTCACATCACAACCTCGTTGTTTCATCAAGGCTTTTACTGATGATGCTAAATCATTATTTGGAGAGACATGTCTTATATGGTCAAAATCAATCACATATCCCATTGATTCAATCCATATAGGAACATATTTATCTATAATCGATTTTCCATATCCGTTATGGTAAGTGTATGTATCATAAAGCCAATAATGTAGCTTTCTTCCTAGTACCAAAGCCCAACCATCTTGCTCGTTATAAGATTCTGAAACTTCGTAGAACCATTTCCCATTTAAGTTTATTCCACTATCCCAATACCAACCACCACTGGCTATTGGAGGTTCTTCAGCGATGATATTTGCAATATTGAAAATAACAAGCAAAGGCAAAATTATAAGCAATTTCTTTTTCATAAAAATCTCCTTGTTATACAGTGGAACATTCTCCCCCCATCTTCATCGTATTCCATCGCAAATCAACTACAATTTGCGTGTTAATTTTAACATGCACGGGAATTGTAGTCAATTTTATTATCTGACACGCAAAATGAAGTATTCTTAGTTCAAATATGGATTCAATTTTCAAGCAGACTTTGAGAGCTGAACTGGATTTTCAAGGAATAAAAGTAAAGGAACTCGCTTCGCACACAGGAATTTCCCCTCGAACGATTGAAGGCTACCTAAGTTCCCGCGCGTCAATTCCACCTGCCGATGTCGCCTTCAAAATCGCCCGCGCCCTCGGCGTGACGGTCGAATACCTCATCACCGGCGAAGAACGCGACCCCGGACTTCCGCTCAATATGCGTTGCTTTGAAGTTGTCACCAAGTTCATGGAACTCGACGAAGAGAAAAAATGTGCCGTAGAGAACGTCATTGACTTATTTTTGGAAGGGTAACGGGGAATTACTTTTGGTAGAATCCTTCTGCACTGATTGATGACCAAGTTTTGTACATATCTTTGTAGTAAAAAAAAATCGATTCGTCCAATATATTTTGAACATTCGTCCAAAATACCCTACAATTTGGACGACTCTTGAGAAAATTGGACGAATGTGTATGAGGACTTTTAATTATTCTAAACTTGCAGAATGTAAATGGGATAACGAAGTCGTTACTCTTCTTGCAAAAATACACGAGCATAAAGGTCGGCAGGAACTTTTTATCAGGCAGAAGCCTGTCGAACTCGAACGGCTGATTGAAATCGCGAAAATACAAAGTACAGACGCTTCCAACAGAATCGCAGGAATTGTAACGACCGCCCAAATCAAAAACTTTATTCCATCTCCATCTCGCTAAAATAGCAGTCGGAGAAAAAGTTTTTTGCACTTTTGGGCGAGTTGATTCCGATTTTGTGGCTGCAAATGTATGAGTCTTCGTAGTCGCCTTCCGCCCGCACTGACGCGGCTTTTTTTCCGTTGTAGTAGAAGTCGAAGGTTCGGCCGTGGCTTTCGATTTTGAAATTGACTTCCGCTCCGTATTCATAAGAGCCAAGCGTTTTTTTAGGCAGAGACCCGGCGGCAAAAAGCGAAATTTCCGCCAAGAAGACGAAAAAATCTGCGAACACGACAAGAATTCCGCAAAATGTCAAAAAAGTCACACACAAATGTCAAAAATGTCACAAAAGATCAGCGGGCAAAAGCTCCTTCGCAAATTTGAGGATTTTCTCCGCGTCTCCCTTGCGCATTCCTTCTATATTAAGGGGCATTACCGGGTCGTGGAGGGATTTTCTGAGCAAGAGCCAGCCCTTCATCTCCTCGCTGTCAAACGAAACTCGCACCCCCTCATACGATTCAGGAAGAGTAAGCCCCTTCTCCTCAGCACGATCTTTGAATTCTGCAAGCACGCAGTCGCCGTATGACTTAAAATCCTCGCATTTGATTTTGAAGCGGACTTCTATCTCCTCACCCTCGACTGCCTGCGGCAATTTTTCTATCAGGGAGGCGAGGCTTTTTCCCTCCACTTTTGCCTTTGCCAGAGCGATTACGATTTTCACCGCCAAAAAAGCCCCGTCATCAAGGTAAAAATTGTCTTTCAAAGCACCGTGCCCGCTCGTCTCCATGGCCAGAGGAGAAAGAATTCCCTCTGCGTTGAGCCGCTTGCATTCATTGATTACGTTCTTGTAGCCGCGCTTGAACCTGTGGTGTCTGAGTCCCAGTTCTTTTTCCAGGAAATATGTAAGTCTGTCAGAAGTAACCGAGTCAGTTATAATCGTTCCGCCGGGATTTTCGGGCGCGAGTATTGCAGAAATCAAAGCGATTATAGCGTCACGGTTGATTTCGCTTCCGTCCGGGAAAACGGCCGACATTCTGTCAACGTCAGTGTCAAAAATCAAACCTAAGTCAGCCTTGTTGGCCAGAACCGCAGAGCGAATCGACTCCATGGCTTCCTTGTTCTCAGGATTGGGAATGTGGTTGGGGAATTTTCCGTCCGGCTCCAAAAATTGGCTACCTTTTGTGTCAGCTCCAAGCTCTTCCAAAAGGCCTGCAAAAAATCCGCCAGCGCCGTTTCCTGCGTCAACCACAATTTTAAGACCGGACAAGGGCTTTTCGGAATCAGATTTTACGCCGCCAAGAATTGTTTTTTTGAGGTGGGAAGAATAGAGTGAAATCAGGTCGATTTTTTTTACATCAGAAAAATCGGAAGAAACCTTTGCATTAGAAAAATCTTCGTCCGGCATCGCAGCCGTCATCTCAAGGATTTTTTTGATGTCGGAAGACTCAAGTCCACCGTTGCGGTCAAAAAATTTCAGCCCGTTGCGGTTAAAGGGCAAGTGGCTTGCCGTAATCATAATCGCGCCGTCAAATTTCGTCTCGTCAAAGACCGTGGACATGAACATTGCGGGGGTCGTCGCCATTGAGCAGTCAAAAACGTTGACGCCCTCTTTTAAAAGCCCCGCAAAAACTCCATTCATTATCGCAGGCCCTGAAAGCCGAGAATCACATCCGACACCGATTTTAAGGCTGTCTGTCTTTTTTCCAGTTTTTTTTGAAAGCCAGCTGGCAAAAGTTGACGCGATGGCACAGCAGTTCTGCGGAGTCAGGTTTACGCTTTCCCCGGCAACTCCTTCAATCGCAACGCCCCGGATGTCGCTCCCGTTCTGTAGCTTTGAGATTTCTTCCTTCATAGTCGCCGACCTATTTCTCATTCTCGCGCAGGTGTCCCAAACTTCCGCCCGGATGCCATTTTACGTACTGCTTTGGATCAAGGCCGTAGTCCATCTGGAGGTAAAGGCTCAGAATCTGGAGTATAAAGACCTCGGCGATTATCGACATTCTTGGGGCGCGGTTCAAGGGACCGCCCTCTTCTTTTACGCCAGCAAACAAAAAGGCCTCGCTTTCCTTCGCCAGCCAGGAATCCGCCTTTCCTGAGACACCTATGATTTTGCAGTCGTTATTTTTAATTGCGTTCACGGTCGCCTTCATTTCGGAAGTCTCGCCGGAATTTGAAATCATTATTACGACGTCGCCCGCAACAAGCTGTCCGCAAGACCCGTGGACGGCCTCAGTCCCGTGCAAAAAGTATGCCGGAGTTCCGGTTGACGAAATGACTGAAGCCGCGTAGCCTGCGATGTGGGCGGGCTTTCCGATTCCTGAGATATGCAGGCGGTTTCCGGCTTTTTTCGCCCCGATTATGACCTTCGCTGCCTTTTCCACGCTGTCCAAATCAACGTTGGACAGAAAGCCGTTCGTCTCTTTCTTTGAAATTTCTATGAATTGTTTGATTGCATCAATTTCCTTGCTCATTTTAAAACCTCCGTGTCAGGAATTTTGAAATTATGTTCCCTGTTGAATTTCTCAACCTTCTCCAATGTCGGAAGCGACGGCATGGCTCCTTTTTCAGAGACAGTAAGCGTCGCCACGCAGTTTGAAAAGTCCAGCGCGTCCTGAACGCCCCAGCCGGCGCAAAGCCCCGTGCAGAACGACGAGACGAAAGAGTCACCGGCCGCAGTCGGATCAACAGCCTTTATCTCGCTGATTGTCGGGCTAAAGAAGACTTCATTTTCGCTCATCAAAACAGCCCCGGCCGTTCCCATCGTAATCAGGACATTTTTCACGCCCTTCTCAAAGAGTTTTTTTGCGGCTTCCTTGGCCTGATTCCTGTTGAAGTCAGCCCCGTCGTGGTCGATTTTTATTCCGGTCAGGTCGGCGGCCTCATGCTCGTTGGGCGAAATATAAGTTATGTTGGCCAAAAGCTCGTCCGGGAGAGGCGCGCTCGGAGCCGGATTGAGCATTACGGGAACGCCCGCGTCATGGGCATATTTTGCAACAAGGCAGTTTATCTCCATAGGAATCTCAAGCTGCAAAATCACCATGTCGTAGTCAGAAATCGAGTCCTTGAGGAAGGCGACATCCTGCGGCGTGATTTTCATGTTTGTTCCTGAAAGGACGATAATCCTGTTCCTTGTATCCTGACCTGGCTTTTGCTCCAGAATAATCACTGAGCAGCCGGAAGGCTCTTTTTCGTCAAAGGCGACATGACTTACGTCAACGCCGTCTTCTTTAAGGACTTTTATCATCTCCTCGGCGTTTGAATCGCGCCCCAGCTTTCCGACCATCGTGACCTCAGCACCAAGCCGGGCGGCCTGCACGGCCTGATTCGCTCCCTTTCCGCCCGGAGCCTTGCTGAAAGAATCGCCCAAAACAGTCTGTCCTTCCTTCGGAAAGACAGAGGTCGTGGCAATCTGATCCATGACAAAACTTCCGACGACTAAAATCTTTGGCTTTCTCATATATTCACCGCCTCTTATTCCGGCAGGCCTAGGCGCTTTCTCCAGGCAACTTCCATGCGGTGGAGGCTCTGCAGCTCAATCCGGCCGTTTTCGTTCAGAAGGGCAGGATCCTTGCTTCTTGTCACAAGCGTCATCGGAACGTCATACTCGTTCTGGTGCCATTTTGCGCTCACGGGGTAGCAGCGGGCTTCGATAACGCCGCACAAAGTCAAAAAGTCCATAAGCTCACGGGCAAGTTCAGGCTCTTTCTTGAAGTTGTTGTATAGCCATACGTACAAGTCGATGTGGCAGTTTGCCATTACTCCGTTGTAGCCGTCATAGCCGTCAATCAGAGAGTCGAGCAAAGTCGCCGTATTTGCGTTGAAAAGTGAAAGGTTGGTTCCCTCAACAAGCTTGATCCTTCGTTTTTGGATTTCACGGGCGCAGGAAACGTCCTTCAAGAAAACAAGCTTTCCTGTCTTAGCGCAGTCGGCAAGGAAATCATCCGTCAAAAGTCGGAGGTAGGGAGCCGGGCACTCATAAAGACCAAAAGTCACGTTCGGAAGCTGGCGGAACACGTCGTCCGCGTTCTTTCTGAAGACATCCTCCCCCTCGTCCTTTTTGGCGAAGCGGTTTGAGACAAGGACAACGGCATCAACGCCTGTCTCGCTCATTTTTCCAAGTTCTTCAATCTGCTTTGAATGGTCGTCGGCCGTATGACCGGACGCGATTACCTTGATTCTTCCGGCGGCCTGCTCGACGACAGCCTTTGCAAGGTCAATTTTTTCCTGTTCTGACAGATAGAACATCTCGGAGCTTTGACAGACGGCGAAAATTCCCGATGAACCGCGCATAACATACCAGTCAACGAGTTTTTTGACCGCCTCATAGTCAATTTTATTGTCAGCCGTAAACGGAGTGATCATCGTAGGCCAACAGCCTTTGTAAATCTTAGACATAAAAACCTCTTTTTTTTAGCAAGTTAAATCATTCCCACAAGCTTAGGCAGGAAGAGGACAATCTGGGGCACAAAAGTGATGACCGCAAGAACCACAAGAAGGAATACAATCGGAAGCAAAATCTCCTGCATGACCTTCTTTAGCGGAGTGTCTGAAATGTTCGCCGTGATGAACAAAAGCATTCCGAAAGGAGGTGTTGAAAGCCCAATCATCATGTTGAGGGTTACGACAAGGCCAAAATGCAGCAGGTCGATTCCCAAAGCGGCGGCGACTGGAATCAGAATCGGAACGAAAACCAGCTGAATCGTTGAAGTGTCCATGAACATTCCGAGAATCAGGATGATTACGTTTGTCAGAACCAAAAATCCGGTCTTTCCAAGGTTCAAATCGATTATGAACTGGCCGAGGTTGTTGGCTATCTGCTCGCGGGCAACGATATACGAAATTACTGAAGCCGCGCCAATCATAAGGCTGACGGAGCCTGTTCCGGCCACAGTTTCCTTGATGATTTCCCACAAGCCCTTCCATTTCAAAGCCTTGTAGCAGAGGAAGGAGACCACAATCGCATAGAGACCTGCAATTGCTCCGGCCTCGGTCGGTGTCATTACGCCGGTGTAGATTCCTGCAAGCAAGATGACCGGAGTCAAAAGAGCCGGAATTGCACCGAGTGACTGGTGGACAAATTCAGCGAAGGGAATTTTTGCCGCACGAGGATAGTTTCGCGCATGTGCCATCAATGACACATAGACCATAAGGGCGGCAGCAACTAGCAGGGCCGGAATCATTCCGCCCAAAAAGAGGGCGCCGACCGAAGTTCCTGCGAACATGGCGTACATTACAAGAGGAATCGAAGGCGGGAAAATCGGGCCGATTGTGGCGGAAGCCGCAGTAATCGCGCAGGAAAATCCGTCGTCATAGCCTTCTTTTTTCATCGCGTCGATTTCCATTTTTCCAAGACCTGAGGCATCCGCGATTGCAGAGCCTGTCATTCCTGAAAAAACAAGTGAGGCGATTACGTTCACATGGCCTAGGGCACCACGACGGCCACCGGAAAGCGCATTTGCAAAAGAAAAGACCTTTTCAGTCACTTTGCCGGAATTCATTACGTTCGCGGTGAAAATAAAGAGGGGAACTGCGATAATCACGTAGTTCGTGTAGTATGTGTTCATCACGAAGTCACAGACTGAATCAAGGGAAGTTCCTTTTATAAGGAAGTAAAAGGCCCCGGAAACCAACATTCCGATTGAAATCGGCATACGGAGTATAAAAATCAGTATAAATATGATAAGCGCGACAATTAAAGCCAAACTCATGCCTTTGCCTCCCCATTTGAAAGTGCGGAATCTGACGGACTAATCCCGCGAATCACTTTGATTTCCTCAATCACATCTGTAATCGTGTAGCCGACTATCGAAAACAAAAAATACACGAACGGACAGAATATCAGCGAAAGCGGAATCCTGAAAACAGCGGTCTTCTGGAAATTCATAAAGTGAACGTAATGATAGCTGGGCAGAATCAAAATAACCAGCGCGACAATAATCAGAATATTTCCGGCAAGGCAGAGGGCAGCCCCGACCTTTGGCGGAACGGCATCATAAATCATCGTGAATGTCACATGGGTACGCCTTCTCATCGCATAGCAGGCGCCCAAAATCACAGTCCAGGAGAAGCCCATGACGGTAATTTCGTAAGCCCATGTAAGCGGATAATTAAAAACATACCTTGAAATTACCTCGGCGACAAAAACAATGAACATCATGGCGAAAGCGGCGCAGGGAATGTAAATCTCGGCAACATCCCGAAGTTTCAGCAGTATTTCTTTAAATCTCATAAAAATCTCCCGGACAGATCGTTAACAAGAAAAGCGGCCACCTGAGAAAATAATCAGGCAAGGCCGGGGAGCCGCCGAAAGATTCCAATACGGCCATCGTTCCGGCAAGCTCCTCCTTTTTTTTCTAATACGACTTTCAGCAGAAAACTATTTAAGCTCCGCCTGAACCTTGTTGAAGAGATCCATGTCCCACTTGCCAGTGATGTTTTTGTTGTTCAGATAAGCCGGAAGAACAGCGTCGGCAAATGCCTTTGTGTCAGCCTCGTAGACGCTCAATCCCTGGTCCTTGAAGAAGCCGATAATCTCGGCCTCTGTGCTGAGGTTCTTCTCGTCACAAACCTTGCGTCCGGCCTCCACACCCTTCATGACAGCGGCCTTCTGTTTGTCAGACAGGCTGTTCCATCTTGCAGAGTTGATGCAGGGCCATACAGAGTCAACAAGGTGGTTTGTCAAAGAGATTGACTTTGTGACCTCATAGAATTTTGCAGACCGGTCTGTCGGAAGGGGGTTTTCCTGTCCGTCAACTGTTCCTGTCTGGAGGGCCATGTACAATTCAGAGAATGCGAGGGGTGTCGGGTTTGCGCCCATGGCTTTTCCGAGTGTAATCCAAGCCTCGGAGTTCGGCATACGGAGGTTCACGCCGTTAAGGTCAGCGGGAGTCTTTACAGCCTTGTTCTCGCGGAGGTTCACCTGGCGGGTTCCGAGGTAGTAGGAGCTTAAGGGTTTGATTCCCTGCTCTTTTTCAATGCGGGCAAAAACATCTTTACCGATTTCACCGTTGAGAATCTTTGTCATGTCGTCATAGCTTTTGAAAATATATCCGGCTGTGAACATTCCGACCCATGGAGAGCCGTCTGTCAGCCAAGACGCTGAAAGATAAACGATGTCAGCCTTTCCTGATTTTACGGCGGCGACTTCCTGGTCCTGCTTGAAGAGGGAGCCTGAGTGGTATGTCTCAACGGAGATTCCGACATCCTCAGCCTCAACAACCTTCTTGAATTCCATCATCGCGTCATAGTGGGCGTCACCGGGGACTGCGTTCACGGAATAAATCAGGTTGACTTTTTTCTCTCCACCCCCGCAGGAAGCAAGGGCAAAGGCCATAATAGCGCAAGCTACACTAGCGATAATTTTTTTCATAAAATGTTCCTCCTTTTTAAAAACATTATGAAAGCTCTGAATTTCTTCAGTTTTAGCCTTGGTTATGGTTAAATCCGCGACTTAATCTCAAAAGCCGCGGTCATCAGTTTTTGGCTTATGCCTTCGACCGACTCCTCTGTGACAACGGAGACCGGGCCGGATGCGCTCAAGCCCCCGATTAAAGCCCCTGCCCTGTTCAGGACAGGAACACCGACGCATCTGACCCCCTCCTCATGTTCGCCCTCATCAATTGAATAGCCGCGCTCACGACTTTTTTTGAGGTCTGCCAAGAGAGCCTTTCTGTCGGTAATCGTATTCTCCGTGAATCTCTGAAAATCATCGCCTAAGCAGGAAAATTCAATATAATCCCCCATTGAGAAAAGCATGGCCTTGCCAATCGCAGTGCAGTAAAAAGGGGCTGTCTCCCCAAGGATTGACCTGTAGGGAATATTTTTCCCGTAGGATTTTGGGTAAGCTGAAAAAAGGTAAAGGACTGAATTTCCGTGTGGAATTCCAAAGTAAACAATCACGTTCAAATCTGACGCGACATCCTTCAAAATCGGCAGGATTACACTTGTATAGGGATAAGAACTCATCACCGTATATGAATATTCCAGCAATTTGTAGCCAAGCTCGTATTTTTCAGTTTCCTTATTTTTTTTGACGTAGCCGCAGAATTCCAAAGTCGAAAGAATGTTGAAAATGTTGCTTTTGTTTAAGTCCAGCATTCTGGCAATCTCAGAAACGCCGAGGGAATTTCCGGCCTGAGTGAACAATTCGAGAACTCTTAACGCTTTTTGTAATGACTTTACTTTTCCTTCGTTTTCCATAAGCAAAAAAGAAACAAGGGATTCATGTTTCAAAACGGCGTTCTTAAATACAGAACACCGTTCATATTTTTAGCTTACCACGCTTTTTCAATAAGTCAACAGAATTTTTCAAAATTCACATTTATTTGAACAAATCCGAACTTAGGAGTATATTGAAATGCGTATGAAAATTTCGCCTTTTTCAGACAGGCGATTCTAACTGGAGGAATAAGAATGCTTACAAAAATCAGCAAAATTTTAACCGGGGACTTATTGAAAATTCTCTGCGACATGGGGCACGGGGACAAACTGGCGATTGTGGACGCAAACTACCCGGCTTTTACAAACGGAAAGAGGGTAATCCAGCTGCCCGGAGTCAACGCGGATGAATTCCTAAAGGCAATCACCGACATTTTCCCCCTGGACCACGTTCCAGAATTCCCCGTCCTTTTGATGGACATGGAGCCTAAGGACAAGGCGGCCGGAATGGCAGACCCGGAGCTTTGGGGCATATTTGAAAAAATCGTCAGCGAAAGTTATGACGGCAAAAAAACAGGTAAAATCGCCCGCAACGACTTTTACAAAACGAGTCAGGAATGCTACGCGATTGTCCAGACAGGGGAATCACGCCTTTACGGAAACATAATTCTTGCAAAGGGTGTGGTAAAATAAATTTTGGAGGAAACATTTACCCCGTCATTTTCAGTAAGCCTGCAATTGATTTTCTCTGTTCACTAATTCTGATTCCATATATAATCAAACTATGACTGGAATCGTAGACTATAATGCGGGAAACATTAAGAGCGTGGAGCGTGCCTTGTCTTTTTTGGGGGCGCCCTACATTCTCTCAAAAAATCCCGCTGAATTAAAAAATGTTGACCGGCTGATTTTCCCCGGTGTAGGCGAGGCGGCCTATGCAATGGAACAGCTGAAAAAATCTGGATTTGACTCATTTTTGCGCGACTGGGCGGCGGCCGGCAGGGACTTGCTTGGAATCTGCCTAGGCTCTCAAATTATCTTTGAGCATTCTGAGGAAGGGGATGTCGACTGTCTGGGGATTTTGCCCGGCACAATCCGCCATTTTGACTCAGTTTGGAAAGACGCGAATTTCTCAGGCGGTCTCAAAGTTCCCCACATGGGTTGGAACAACCTGACTTATAAAAACGGCTCTTCCCCGCTTTTTGACGGTGTTAGCCAAGACTCAGACTTTTACTTTGTCCACTCATATTTGATTCAGCCCTCAGACCCGGCAATAATCAAGGCGACGGCTGACTACGGCTGCCAGGTTCCCGCCTGCGTCTCAAAAGGCAGCGTCACCGCATTCCAGTTCCACCCCGAAAAATCCGGTCAGTCCGGCCTGCAGATTTTAAAGAATTATGTTAAAGGTGATTTGAAATGCTGAAAAAAAGAATAATCGTATGCTTGGACGTGAAGGACGGGCGGACTACAAAGGGCGTGAAATTCCAGAACAACCGCGACATCGGCGACCCGGTTGAAATGGCCGCAGAATACTACAAGCAGGGAGTCGATGAGCTGGTCTTCTATGACATCATGGCCTCAGCCCGTGGAAGGGGACCTATTCTCGACCTGATTTCCCGCGTCGCCTCAAAGGTCTTCATTCCATTTTGCGTTGGAGGCGGAATCGGCACAATCGAGGACATAAGGTCAACGATTCTCGCCGGGGCAGAAAAAATCTCCCTTAACTCACAGGCAGTAAAAAATCCTGGACTGATTTCAGAAGGAGCGCGCATTTTCGGAAATCAGTGCATAGTCCTCGGAATGGATGCGGCCCGCGATGAAAGTTGCCCATCAGGCTACAGGGTCTACATAAACGGTGGTCGTGTAAAAACTGAGCTGGACGCCCGCGAATGGGCTGTAAAGGCAGTTGAACTCGGAGCCGGAGAAATCGTCTTGAATTCGATTGATGCGGACGGCATGAAAAACGGCTACGAGATTCCTCTGACAAAAATGATTGCAGAGTCTGTCCCTGTTCCTGTGATTGCCTCTGGCGGCGGCGGAAAGCCGGAGCATCTGGCAGATGTCCTCACGGAAGGAAAAGCAGATGCCGCCCTGATTGCCTCCATGGTTCACACGGAAGGCTACACAGTCAGCGGCATAAAGTCAGATCTGCAGAATATGAATGTGCCTGTACGGCTCTAGCACACACGCGGGAGGGATAGTAGCACCGCCGCAGGCGTTCCGAAGCGTAAGCGTAGGAATGGAGCGCGGTTAGCGCGGAAGTGCGAATAGCCCGGCGGCAAAGCCGACCCGCCCTGAAAAATGAATGTCACCGTCCCTCTCTAGCACAAGACCTCGCGGGCAGGGTTCACGGCATTCGCCATCATGTCCTTCAAGGCTTTTTGGAAGTGCCACATGTCGTTGCCGACGATAATCATGTCATAGCCGTCTTTTACGGCTTTCTCAAGATTTTCTTTCGTTGGTGGAACGACAGGCCCCAAAAGGTGAATTCCCTTGGCACGGGCTTTTTCAACCAAAGTTTTGTAGGCGGCCTTAACTTCATCGCCCATCGAATAGCCGATTTTTAGCCCCATCGAGTTCGCATAGTCAATCGGGCCGAAGTTCACAGCGTCAATTCCCTTCACGTCAAGAATCTCGTCGATGTTCTCGGTGAACTCAAAGTCCTCGTCCATAGGAATCACAAGGGTGTCTCGGTTCTGCTGCTCGATGTACTTGTTCCAGTCAAAATCCTTGTAGCCAAATCCGGCGGCCCTTACGTTGGATTCCCCTCCCCGCCTTCCGAGCGGATAAAATTTCGCGGCCTCCACCGCCCTTCTGGCCATTTCCGCAGTCTTGCAGTGGGGAATCACAACTCCGTCAGCCCCCCATTCAAGGACTTTGCGGATTGCAACCTCGTCATCGTCAGCCATTCGGACAAGAATCGAAATGTCATGGAGGCGGGCGGCCATAATCTGTTTTTCAAAAGCCTCGTCCAACATGTAGTTCGTGTGCTCAAGGTCAAGGTAGATGAAATCTAAGCCCGACATCGCGATATTTTCGATTATGCAGGTCGTCCCGGTAAAGCAGGCCATCCCGAATACCGGTCCTTTTTTTAATTTTTCTCTCAAAGTCATTTTTTTTCCTCCTAAAAAACTCCGCGTTAGCGGCGCGACAGGATATCACTCCTCCAAAAGTCGTCAGTTCAACCCGTAGCCGAACAAGGCTGGAAGCCAAGTCGTAAGCGCGGGAATGACGGAAATCAAAATCAGGACGATGACGTTGCAGGCGACATAAGGAAGCGCGTGGTAGAAGATTTTCACGACGGGCATTCCGTTGATTTTGTTGCAGGCGTTGAGGCACATTCCGACAGGCGGGGTGACAAGGCCAATCGCGAGGCCAGTTATCATCATCGCGCCGAACTGCAAGGTTGTGAATCCGTACTCCTGCATGACGGGGAGGAGAATCGGAGTCAAAAGCAAAATGGCGGGAGACACGTCGATGAAAGTTCCGACCATCAAAATCATCAGGACGAAAATCAATGCGATTCCCCATGACGGCATGTTCAAGCTCATGAAGAATCCGGCTATTATCTGCGGGACATTCTGCATGGTCAAAACCCAGGTGAAAATCGTCGTAAAGCCGATGATAATCATGATTGAGGAGCTTGAGACGAAGGTCTTTTTCAATGCGACCCAGACATCTTTCCAAGTAAGCTCCCGGTAGACGAAGAAGCCGACTATCAGCGAGTAGAAAACCGCCACGCCCGCGCTCTCGGAGGCCGTGCAGACTCCGCCTGAAACGCAGACGATGATGAAAATAGGCATGATGAGGGCTGGAAGTCCGCCAAGGATGTGCTTCCAGAAAAGCTTGGAGTCGAACGTCCCCCGCTTTGGGTGCCAGTGCTTTTTGACGCTAATTGCGTAGACTAAAATCAACTGGGAAAGTCCGATCAAGACTCCGGGAAGGGCACCAGCCAGGAACAAGGCGCCAACGGAGCCGCCTGAAATCATAGAGTAGACAATCATCGGTGTTGACGGGGGGATAATCATTCCCATCGTCGAGGAGGCGACCGTAATTCCAGTGGAGGGGCCTTCGGGGTAGCCCTGCTCCTTCATCGCAGGAATTTCGATGGAGCCGAGCGCGGAAGTGTCTGCAACTGAGGAGCCTGAGATTCCGCCGAAAAGCATGGAGGCAACGACGTTCACTTCACCGAGTCCGCCGTTAATCGGACGGAGAATCTCCATGCAGAAATTCATGAGACGCTGGGTGAGACCGCCCACGTTCATCAGTTCTCCCGCCAACATGAAAAGGGGCATGGCTATCATCAGCTCGCTGAATGCGCCGTTCCAGACACGCTGGGGAATCATGCTCAAAAACGGAAGTCCACTCGCCTCGATATAGGCTATGCAGGAAGCCCCGATGGAAAATGCCAGCGGAACTCCAAGAAAGGCGAATACTATAAGAAAAATTAAAAGAATGACCATCGCCATAATCAGTTTTCCTCCTTTTTGTTCTCAAAAGCCGAGAGGGGGCGGGTAAAAAGGTCTGCGATTTTTATGATTGTGCAAAGGGCGCAGATTGCGCCGGAAACAGGCATGATACCGTACATGTACTTCATCGGAATCTCCATGCCCATCGATAGCTGCTGACCGGCCATGGCCACGTATTTTACGCTTTCATAAGTGAAGACCACCACGACGATCAGGACGATAAAATAGTCCACGATTGAAAGAATTTTCTTTACGGGAGCCTTCAAAGTATTGAAGAGGATGTCAATTATGACGTGTTCATTTTTCAATATGTTCACGCCCAAGCCCCAGAAAGTCGTGAAGGCGAAGAGAGTGACGTTGAATTCGGAAAGCTCCTTCCAGCTTATCGAAAAGAAGTAGCGCATGATGACGGCGAAGCATACCAAAATTGCCAAAAGCCCTATGGCGACTACCCCGATTCCGAAATATATGTCAAAAAGACTTTTCCCTATTTTCTTTAATTTTTCCATGCGATTTTCCTTCAAAAAAGCCGCACGTTTTTCCCGTGCGGCCTTGAAATCATTTCCTTTCTCGAGCCTTATTTTGCGGCCGCAGAAATTTTCAGCATTTCATCCATCTCAGCCTGAGTACAGATTCCCTCGCTAACCATCTGCTGATAGACAGGCTTTGATGCGTCCTGGAAAGCCTTTAACTCGTCAGCCGTAGGAACGTAAACCTGGGCACCGCTCTTGATGATTGTCTGCTTTGCGTCCTCTGAGTTCTGGTCAATCAACTGGTCGTTGTAGGCTCCCATTTCTGTGGCGCACTCAGAGATGATTTTGCGGTATTCTTCCGGGAGGGACTTCCACCATGCGGCGTTGACATAGAAGGGGTCCGGATGGAACTGGTAATTGACCTGTGTGAAGTATTTCTGAACTTCATAGAATTTCATTCCGACCACGTTCACCCATGGATTTTCCTGACCATCGGCGACACCAGTCTTGAGTCCCATGTAGAGGTCTGCATAAGGAACTGAAACTGTGGATGCCCCCATAGCCTTGAAAGTGAGGTCTATTGTCTTCATTCCGTTCGTACGCATTTTGAGTCCCTTCAAATCGGCAGGGCTTTTTATCGGGTGATTGTTGTTTGAGAACTGGCGGTAGCCACCAGCATCGCAAAGATTGATGATTACAGTGCCGGTCTTTTCCTCGGCTTCCGCACAGACTTTTTTCGCCAAGTCTGACTGAAGAAGGGCCGTAACTTGGGCGCGGTTTTCAGTAAGGAAGGGAGCTGTAAACATCAGAAGGCGGGGACTGAAGTCGAACTGACCGCCGCGCATACCCTGTATAGTCCCCTGGACAACCTGCTCAAGCATTTCCTTTTCAGTTCCGAGCTGGCCGTTTCCGAAAACCTGAACTTTCACATGTCCGCCGGTCTTCTCCTGAACGTCCTTGGCGAATTTCTCCATTGAGACGAAGCGGGGATTTCCCTGCGGCTGGGCATGGCCGACCATCATCGTGAAATTGCCCAAATCCTTTTTGCCAGAAGAAGAATTAGCAGCATTCTCCTTTTTCTGGCAGCCCGAAACAGCAAAAATCAGCATCGCTGATAGAGCGGCTGAAATAATTTTTTTCATAAGAGCCTCCTTTATGGCCAAACTTGTATACAAGTTCTTTTTACATTTTTATTTTCACTCGGAATCTGAAATTTTGCAAATAAAAAATTCAATTTTTCCGCATTTTTTTATTTTTTTAATTCTTTTTGACTTGCTTTTAATTATGTTATAGAATTAGAAACGCTTTTATTCCTGCTGCGAGCATTTTATAGCTTGTATACAACCAAATTTAAAAGGAATCATCTATGAGCGAAGACGAAAAGGTTAGAAAAAACAAAAAGTACAATCAGGAAGAAGTTTACAATATTCTCACAAAGGAAATCACGGAACTTGAGGTTCTACCGGGAACCGCCCTGAGCGAAAATTCCCTTTCTGACCGTTTCGGACTTTCACGCACGCCAATCCGCTCAGTCCTGCAAAGACTCCAAGGAGAGGGGTTTATCAATATAATTCCACACAAGGGCAGCATCATAACAAGAATCCATCTGAACATCGTAAACCAGATGATTTACAACCGTGTCGCCGTAGAAGCCATGGTTCTCTCAGACTTCATCACAAGCAAGCAGCCGGCCGATGTTGAGAAAATCCGCTACACAATCGGTCTTCATTCTGAAATGGGTAAAAAACTACTGCAAAATGCGGAAAAAGGCAAAATCTCAACTAAAGAAGTCAACGACCTGCTGACTCTAGACTTAAAAATCCACGAAAACTGGTTCACAATGACGGGAAAAAGCTACCTTTGGACCTTATTGAAAAAACCACACCCGGACTACGCACGATTCATCAGACTGGACATTCGCAACGGCGGAAACATCGCAGACACCCTTACGGAACACGAGCAGCTGATGGGGATAATCGACAAAAATGACTCAAATGCAATCATCCCCCTCTTGAAAAATCACCTTTACGGGGGAGTAAAACGGCTATCCGCGGACCTCTTTTCAGGAAGCCTGCATAACTTTATCGAATAGAAGTTATTTTGCAAAAAGCTCGATATAACCGGCAACAAAGACAGTCAAAATTATCAAGGGGGCGATGAACCTGACGTAGAATCTTACGAATTTATTGGCAGGAAATTTGATTCCTTTGCCAGAGTCAGCTTCCGCAATAAAATTCTTCCACCCCCAGCCTTTTTTATGGGTACAGAAAATCAGAAAAACAAGTGAGCCAAGAGGAAGGAGATTCTGACTCACAATGAAATCCTCAAATCCGTCGATTGAAAATCCCAAAATCTTTACATTTGACCATAAGTTTAAACCGAGGGCACATGGCAGAGATAAAATTGATACCATGACAAAGGCGACAGCAACAGCCTTGATTCTCGGCCACCCCCATTTATCCATCGGGAATGCGATTATATTCTCAAAAACCGCAATTACAGTCGAAAGGGCTGCAAAAGACATAAAAAGAAAAAACATGGAGCCGAATATTCTTCCGGGAATTGCTCCCATCGACACAAAGACGTTTGGCAGAGAGAGAAATACAAGACCTGGGCCGGAAGAAGCCTCAACGCCGAAAGCCGCACAGGATGGAAAAATTATCAGACCAGAAAATAAGGCAACAAAAGTGTCGAGGCCAATCACCCGGAGGGATTCACCTGTGAGGGAATATTCTTTTTTGATATAGGAACCGAAAATCTCCATAGCACCGATTCCAAGGCTCAGAGTAAAAAAGGCCTGACCCATTGCCGCATAAATCGATTTCCAAAGTCCATTTTTTAAGAGATTTGAAAAGTCAGGCTTTAAATACCACTTGTAGCCCACCCAAGCACCGGGTAAAAATGCGGCGTAAATCGCAAGTCCCAGCATAATAACAAAGAGGGCTGACATCATGATTTTTGTAATACGCTCGACTCCCCTTTGGAGACCAAGAGCACATGCCCCGAATCCGCAGATAATTACAACCATCATCCAAAAAATAAGACTTGCCGGGTTTGCGAGTGTTTGACTAAAGACCTCGCCGATTTGACCAGAGGTCATGTCGATAAAAGAGCCGGACGCCATGCTGAAAAAATACTTCAAAAACCATCCTGCAACGACCGTATAGAACATCATCAGGAAGAAATTTCCAGCGATTGCAAAGACAGAGTAATAGTGCCATTTTGTTCCCGCCGGCTCAAGAATTTCAAAGGCCTGGCCCATTCCTTTTTGGGTTGCCCTGCCTACGGAAAATTCCGCAATCATGACTGGCAGTCCTAAAATCACTAGGAAAAAAAGATAAACCAGAACAAAGGCCGCACCACCGTATTTTCCAGTAATATAAGGAAATCGCCAAACATTACCAAGTCCGATTGCACAACCGGCAGACAAGAACAAAAAGCCCAAGCGACTTCCCAAACTTTCCCGCTGATTCTGATTAATATTTTCCGCCATTTAGAATTCTCCCAGTCTTAAAAAAGCGGGCATTCGATTTTGAAAGCCCGCCTTGATATTTTTATATATTAGAATTCATTGCTCTTTCTGCTTGATTTTTTGTAAGCAGAAGCTCCGCTGCGTTCAGTCGCTGTGTGGGGGCGCGCCCTGCCATGCTCGTTTCTAAAGCCAGACCGTCTTCCGCCAAAGTCTCTGTCGCGGTCACGTCTTCCAAAGCCCCTGCCTTCTCCGTCCCTATCACGGCCAAAGCCTCTTCCGCCGCCAAAACCGCCTCTTCTTCCACGGTCGCGTCCGCCACGGCCGCCGAATCCACCGGCTTCCTTGGAGTCCACGTGCATGTGGGGAATTCCTCCCCTGCCCTCTTCCGCCATTCTGAGAACAGCGTCTGCGTTTGCAATCGGGAGGCTGACGAGAGAGAAATTCTCTGAAACATCGATTCTGTCAACCAAGCGTCCGGGAATATGGAGCAAGTCAGAGAAGTATTCTGCGATTCCGCGTGCGTTGTAGCCGTCGCGGCGGCCGAGCTGAACATAAATGCGCTTCTGGTCTTTTCTTGCGCCGCCGCCCTGACTTGAAACCTCTCCATAGCGGCTTTCGTCAAGTTTGGAGCCGTAGACGACTTCCAAAACGGAGGCAAGAACTTCCTTAGCATCAAAAGTCTGGCAGAGACTTTCCGCCATCTTTACGTAGACTTCTTTCGCAGTCTTGAGATTCGGAATGAATTCAGGCGTTTCATTAGTCTGATTTTCCTCGGAAGTGTCGCCAGTCTCGCCCGGCTCTGCGGGATTTTCTCCGTCTTCAGAGCCTTCAATCGGAATGATTTCATCGTCAACTTCCGGCGAAGTCTCTTTTTCCTCTTTCTGGGAAACGACTTCCTCATCCTCAGGATTCTTGGCAAGGCCGAGCTGAATTTTCAATTCTTCAAGCATACGGTTGCGTTTTACGGAGAGGACTTCCTTGATTCCGGGGATTTTTCCTTCGGTCAAATCGCCCTTTGAGGCCTTGCGGACGCGGTTAATCATAAAGTCAAGCTTGCGCCTCTCGTTCGGAGTGACAAAAGTCACCGCCATACCGGAAGTTCCAGCCCTTCCCGTGCGTCCGATTCTGTGGACGTAAGTCGCAGCGTCAAAAGGAAGCGAATAGTTCACGACGTGGCTCAAGCCGGAAATGTCGATTCCACGGGCGGCAACGTCTGTCGCAACCAAAACGCGGGTTTTCTTTGAGCGGAAGCGGGCTATGATTTTTTCCCTCTGCCCCTGTGGAATGTCTCCGTGCAGGGCTGCTGCCTCGTATCCGCGCTCATCGAGCATTTTGGTAACGTTGTCAGCGTCAAATTTCGTCTGTGTGAAGACAATACCGTAAAAGTCGGGGGAGATGTCAATAAGGCGGACAAGGGCCTCGATTTTCTCGCTCTCGCGGACAACCCAGTATTTTTGGTCGATTAAAAGGGCTTCCTCAACAAAACCTTCTTCCTCTACTACTTCGTACTCACCCATGAATTTCTGGGCGATTTTGAGAATCGGGGCGGGCATTGTCGCGGAGAACAAAAGGATTCTCGCGTTTGGATTGGCCTGGTCAAAAATATTCTCGATGTCATCGACAAAGCCCATGTCGAGCATTTCGTCACCTTCATCGAGGATAAAATAGTCGATTTTGTCAATCTGAAGGCTTCCGCGCTCCAAGTGATCCTGAATACGGCCTGGGGTTCCGACTACGATTTCGCAGCCACGGCGGAGGTCTTTGAGCTGGGTTGAGTATGAGGCGCCGCCGTACAAAACAGTGACGCGGGGATATTTGTCAGTAGTGAATGACTGGAGTTCCGTGCAAGTCTGAATCGCAAGCTCGCGGGTCGGCTCCAAAATCAGGGCGCGAACATGGTCGCTTTCCTCGTTGACGTTCTGGACAATCGGAAGTCCGAACGCAGCGGTTTTTCCAGTTCCGGTGCGGGCTTTTGCAATAAGGTTTGCGTCTCCGCTCAAAAGGCGGGGAATCGCAAGGGTTTGAATCGGTGAAGGTGTCTTAAAACCTTTTTTTTCGATAGCGGCAAGAACCTTGTCATTAAGGCCAAGGTCGGCAAATGAGATTTCTTCTTCCATAGTTTCCTCTGGCGTGCCTGCCTTTTGGAAACCGCAAGAACCCATTCACGGTCAAAAAAGCGTACGCACGCATAAAAAATTAAAGGCTGAGCGCACGTCACTGAGAACGCGCCGTCAGCCACTTGTGAAAAGAACTATATATGAAGAAAGTCAAATGTTCAAGCAAATAAACGAATAGTTTTGAATAATTTAGCGTTTTTCGCAGATTGCTTGAAATAAGCGCAAATTACCTCCCGCCCGAATCACTTTCCAGAAAGGAGCTTCAAAATCCTCCTTCCTAGACTTTTCTTGTCTCCAGAGTCCAAAGTCTGTCTGACTTTTTCCCCCAGCTGCTTTTTCAATTCCTTCGCTTCCTCTGAATTCTGGTATTCCTCGGAAGTCTTTTTGATTGCGCTGGCAGTCTGGCTGATTATGCTGTTCTTTTTGAAAAAGACCATGGCTCCGGCCGCATTTTCCTCACTGGCTCCAATCGGAACAAAAGTCGCCGTGAATTTTTCCGCCTGGACGATTTCCTCCGCATGAGTCGAGATGATTTTATTCCAAATCTGCTCGAAGTTGATTTCCTTGTGGAGCTGGCCGATTGTCGCCCCATAGGCCGCGATTTCCTGGGTCCAGAATTTCTCAAGATAGTCAGGACTCGCCGCAAGAAGACTTCCAGTCGGATCCAAAAGAACTGCGGCCTGTTTGCTTTTTTCCATAAAGGCAAGCAGGGCTGCGTTCAAAAATGAGATTCTCTGCGCGCGTTTTTCACCGATTTTCTCGGTCTGCACAAAGAAATTCCGCAGGCTTTTTCCCATAAGGCCGAATTTGTCAAAAAGGTCAGGATTGATTTTGTTTCCGGCCTGGGCACGGCTCAAAATCCTCTCAAGCTCGTGGCCGGTCTTCTTTCCGCTGGTCAGCATTTTTATGTAGACGGTCATCAAAATCAGAGCGCAGAAAATGGCAGCAAAAAGGACGATTTCGGCATTAGTTTTCTGTCCAGCTGCCATCAGATTTTTAAAAAGCATGACTCCAAAGACCATGTCGGCAAAGGCTGCGATTATACAGAAGACCGTAATCAAGGCAAGACTTATACAAAGCATTTTTTCTTCCTTATATTTGGCTAGAGCGAATTCTTGAAGTTGTCCAGACTGAAATTCTTTCCGACAAGGACAAGCAAGTCGTTCTCTCTCAGCAGGTCAGAATCCTTCGGATAAAAAAACTTTTCGTTGCGGACAGGATTTCCCTCAGAGTCAAGCTCCACAGAAATTCTCTTGATCCCGACAACCCGGAGTCCGAATTTTTCCTCCAAGGCAAGGGCAGAAAGAGGATTGTCGTAAAAAAGTTCCGGCAGATAAAATTCACCGATTGACGTGTCCGAAGAAAGGGGAATCGTCTCAAGGACTTCAGGCGTAATCAGTCTCGCGCCGATTCTCTTTCCCTCGTCCTCCTGCAAGTTGACGATTTCGTTCGCGCCAATCTGGCGGAGAATCTGACCGTGGATTTTTGTCATGGCCCGGCAGATGATGTAAGGAATTCCCCGCTTTTTGAGCAAGGCCGTTGTGATTATGCTAGGCTCTATTCCCTCGATTGTGACGACCGCAGTGTCAACATCGTCAAGAGGGGCTTTGTCCATAGCCTTCTCATCGGTCGAGTCAATCAAAAGGGCGGCCTCCACCTGATTTTTTATTCCGTCAACAGCATCCGGGTCGTTGGAAACAGCAATGACCTGCCCTCCCCGCTCAGAAAGAACTTGAGCCAACGTCTGCCCGAAAACTCCGAGTCCAAAAACCGCAAAAACCTTAGAATCCTTTTTAGCCATATATTTCTCCTTCTATCATTCCCATTGCACAAAGTCAGCAAATCATCCGATTGAAATGTCCGCTATTGGACGGCGGATTTTTTCCTCGCTGTTGTCAGTCGGGGCAGAAGAGAGAATCGTAAGTCCTCCGACCCTTCCCCAGAACATCAGCGCGATTAAAAGCAATTTTGACAAAGCCGTCAAATCAGGAGTGATTCCGGCCGTGACTCCGGCAGTCCCCAAGGCGGAGCAAACCTCAAACAAAATGAATTCGAGTGACAGGTCACGGGAACCGAATCTCTCAAAAAGCAGAAGGAGAATCACTCCGGTAGCCACACAGGCTATGTCCGCAATGAACAAAATCGAAGCCTGAAAAACTTTGTCCGGGGCAATTTCAGCATTGCCGATTCTGTGAGTCTTTTCACCCTTCAAATATGACCGCACCGCCGTCAGCAAAACCGCGACCGTGTTGATTTTCAGTCCGCCAGCCGTAGAGCCGGAAGCCGCCCCAATCACCATGAAAATCGAGAATATAAAATATGTGAGCGGCCTCAAGTTGCCGAGCGGAACGGAGTTAAAGCCCGCCGTCCTGAATGTAACCGACTGAAAAAAAGCCGCCAGATACTGGCTTCCGACCGAATAATCCTTCATCGTATTGTCAAACTCAAGAATGTAAAAAAGCAGGGTTCCAAAAATCAGCAGAAGAGCCGTTCCGGCAAGGGCGACTTTTGAATTCAAAGTCAGTTTTGCCCTGGACGAAGTGATTTCCGCCCTCTTTGCGGTCAAAAGCCCCAGAACATTTGAAATCACGGCAAAGCCGATTCCGCCGAAAATTATCAAAAAGGCGATTGTCAGCGTCAAAAAAGAGTCTCCCCTGAACGCCTCCAGTGAATCAGAATAAAGGGCAAAACCTGCGTTACAAAAGGCTGAAATCGAATGGAAGATGGCGTACCAAAGACTTTTCAGAGAAAAACCGAAGTAGCGGGCAAAAGCCGCAAAAAGGAGGACAGCCCCAGTCCCCTCGATGCAAAATGTGATTTTTATTATGCTGACCATCGCACGGCTGACGTTCGCGGTGTCGTCCTCAGAAAGCATGTAGCTTAGCATCAGCTTGTCAGAAAGGGAGACCCTGCGGCGAATCGCGTAAATCGTGAAAAAAGTCAAAAGCATGATTCCAAGACCGCCGATTTGAATCAGGACGATTAGAATCAAGTGCCCCCAGAAGGTGAAATGGGTCGCCGTGTCAACGACCACAAGACCGGTCACGCAGACACAGGAAGTCGCCTCAAAAAGGGCCTGCAAAAAAGTCAGTCCCCGGCCGTCAAGCGTGGCAAAATCCATCATCAAAAGAAGGGTTCCGGCAAAAATCACGCCGACAAAAGAAAGCATGACCGTCTGCGCTGGCTTTGTCGTAAAATTCTCGATGATTCCGCTCAGTTTTTTTGCCCGCGAGTAGACGCGCAAAACCATAAAGACGTTTCGGACCATCGTTGCACCGACGGCGATTTCTGACGCGGAAGCAGACCTCAAGCCGATTTTTGTGAAAAGAAAAAGCCCTGAAAAAATCAGCGTGAACAAAAAAGAAGCCCAGTTGTCCCGAAAGTAGCGTCTCTTGTATTTTTCTGCGGCGATTCCCCAAGCCGTGTCAAACCAAACCGAAGCCATCAAAAGATAGTCGATGACTTTTCCGCAGATTCTAAAAATTTGCGGCAGATTTTCCGTCTGCTCAATAAAAAGAGAAATGACGCTAAGCAAAACCGTCAGCGAGATAAAAAGCTTGTACTTTCTGCCCATGCGCCAATTATAATTGCAAATTAATCTTAAAACAACGAATATTTTTTGGGGTCCGGCGGCAAGCCGCCGTCGCTATGTCCGGGGTTCGCTCACGCTCATAGGGGCTGTCTAACAAGAAAACGGTGGTTGAGCTTGTCGAAACCAGCGCCTATAGTGGCAAATGTCATTTCGACAGGCTCAATGACCGCATGCTGCGAACTAATTGTACAGCCCCTACCTTGCCCCTCCCAGCGCTACCCCTCTCTCTCCAAAAGGCAGACTGCCGTGGCCTCAATGCAGTTTCCCTGACCGACATCGCCGAGTTTTTCCCCGGTTTTTGCCTTAACGAAAATATCTTCTTTTGAAACACCAAGAATCCCCGCAATCGACTCGCGGACATTTTCCCTGAATGGCAAGAATTTCGGCTTTTCAAGGGCAATCACGCAGTCAAGGTTCACGAGTTTCCAACCAGCAGCTTGAACGTCGCCCCAGCATTTTGCAAGCAAAACTTTAGAGTCCGCCCCCTTCCACTTTGCCTCTTCCGGCGGAAAGTAGGAGCCGATGTCTCCAAGCCCTGCCGCTCCGAGCAGGGCATCAGTAACGGCGTGCAAGAGAACATCCCCGTCTGAATGCCCAAGCTCCCCTTTTTCTGAGGGAATCTCAACTCCGCCGAGAATCAGTTTTCTTCCGGCAGACAAAAGGTGCCGGTCCCAGCCAAGTCCTGTGTGAATCTTCATCTCTTTTCCTTTTTGACTTTCCAAATTTTCCCCAGTTTTTGAAAAATCCGCGTCTGCGATATATGTGATTTTTTTGTTTTCTGGAGAGCCTTTGACGACAAAAGTCCGCCTGCATTCAAAGCCGTCAATTTTCTTTCCGGCGGCATATTCGTCCCAGATTTCAGAATCGTCTGTATAGGGCTTTCCGTCACAGGCGGCCTTTCTGTGGGCTTCAAGCAGTGGCTCCAAGGCAAAAACCTGCGGAGTCTGCACGGCCGTGAGCTTTGACCTATTCAAATGGCGGCAGATAAAGCCCTCGGAGTCGATTTCCTTCTGGGTGTCCACCGGCTGCAAGCCAGGCAGGGCCGCCCCGTATTTCAAGGCCGCCTCCCCGCATTCACGGATAATGCCTCCGCTCACAAAAGGTCTGGCCCCGTCGTGGATAAAGGCAAGAGTCTGAGATGGATTTTCAGAAAGTTCCGCCGCCTTTTCCAAAGCCTTTTTCACAGATTCCTGACGGCTTTCCCCGCCCGGCAAAAAATATACCGGCACGGCTTTAAGCTCCTCATGTCCTGCAAAATAGGCTTTTTTGCAGGACTCTTCAACAGCCTTCAATTCTTCTGGATTTTTTTTATTTTGGATAGTTACGATTACAAAAGAAAATTCAAGAGCGTCAATAAAAGCGGCGGCCGCCTGAGAAAGGACAGTGCCACCGCACAAAGGAAGGTATTCTTTTTTTATCCCGCCGCCCATCCTGCTGGACGAACCCGCCGCAAGCAGAATGAGGGCATTAATTCTAGTCTTCATCATCCATGTCGTCGTCTGAGTCATCGCCGTCATTCGCATCGGCAGAATCTGATGAATCCTCGTCTTCATCGTCATCGTCTTTGTCAGAAGATCCAGAATCGAGGAAGTCGTCATCGTCATCCTCATCGTTGGGGTCGATTATCGGCTTTTTCTCACGGACGAGTCCAAGCGGCTCCAGTTTTGCGTGAAGCATGGACTCGGCTTCTTTTGTGGAAATTCCCATGGCAAAAGAAATCTCGTCCTCAAGGAGTTTTTTTGCGGAGTCATAAAGCTTGCGCTCCTGAATCGGCAGCTCCTTGACCTTTGACCTCTGGTAAAGACAGCGGACAATCGACGCGATGTCCTCAATCGAACCTTTTTTGAGAAGGTCAAGGTTCATCTGGTAGCGGAGTTTCCAGTCAGATGTGACAGGGCCTGTGTCCTGACCGAGGCTTTCGAGAGCTTTTTTGGCTTCTTCTGCGCCTACAATCGGGCGGATTCCCAGCATTTTAACGTTTGCAACGGGAACCATGACAATCATATCAGAAACTTCAATGTAGATTCTGTAATAGGAAGTAACTTTGTCTCCAGATTTTTTCTCGAAGACCTCTTTAATCTCACCGACACCCTGACTCGGGTAAACAATTTTCTGTCCGACAGTGAATTCTGTTGTATCACTCATATTTGGTTATTATATCACAAATTCCGTCAAAAATCAATGAGCAGATGTCTCGACAGGCTCGACATGACAGAAAATGTCACATCGAGCGGAGCGTCAGCGCAGTCGAGATGTCTGCCTCAAAAACTAAATCCCCATCTCAAGGACAAGCTCGACTTCACCCTCGGAACGCTTCATGCGGCGGGCAATCTCGCTGACTGTCCAGCCTTGACGCTTGAGCTGAATGATTGCCTCCCTGTCCTGGGGAGAAAGGCGGTCGTTCTGCTGAATCGGGTTGCGCTCGACATCAGCCTGAGTGATTTTCGCAAGCAACTCAAACTTGTTGTCGATTTCCTTTGAGAGATTCTGCAGCCTAGTCTCGCTCCGGGCGATTCCCTCGCGGGAAGTCTGAATCTGGTCAACTCTCTTGTCTGCTTCGTCCAAAAGATTCTGCAAAGAAGTCATCTTGTCAACCGCATCGTTGATTTTTCCGGAATTTTCCATAAGTTCCTCAACATTCGCCTTTACGTTTGCAAGCGCATCGGGCAAAACGTTGGCCTTTTTGGAAGCGTCGTTAAGCCTCTGCTCCAAGTCTTTGAGTTCCTCAAAAGTCTTGTCAACATCGGCGGAAACCTGCTCAATCACGTCCTGCTTTTTCTCAAGACGGTCGTAGCGGGAAGAAATGTCGTTCAAGGACTCCTGGAATTTTCGCACATCAAGCTGGAGGGACTGCAAGTCATCGCTGGTCGTCTGCAGCTCAGAAATCTTCTGGTCCATAGTGCCGCTCAAAGCGACCAGGCGGTTAAAGTCACGCTCAAGGTCATCGATGTGGGCTTTTTCGTTGTTGAATCTTGTGAGCTTCGCGTTGATGTCGGAATTAAGCCCCTCAATCTCATTGAAGTGTTTTTCCAAATCACTGACGGCGGCCTTGTATGAGTCAAGCTGGGCGATGTCGTCCTTGAGGCCTTCAATCTGACTGTCAAGCTGGGCTTTGAGCTGGTCAGCCTGCTGGTAAACCTGCATCTGGGCAGAATAAGAATTAATCTGCTTTTGCATCTCGCTCATCTGGGTCTGAAGCTCTGTCGCATCGTTCTGCATTTTCATAATCAGGTTGGCCTCGCGCTCGTCGTTCTTGTCGTTGATTTCCTGAATATGATTGCGAACGTCACGGAGGATTTTCTCAGCGTCCCCGCTCTGGCTCTCAATGCGTTTTTGAGTCTCAGCGACCATCTCATTGTAGAGCTTTTGCTGCTCTGCAAGAATGGCCTCGGACTTGGACTGATAGTCGGCGACTGAATCCTGAACCCGCTTGCGCAAATTCTCGATGTTCTCGGAGATATCGCCCTGCTCTGCCAGAGTCTTTTCCTTGAAACTCTCAAAATTGTCAGAGAATGTGTCCTGCAGCTCCTGCAATTTCTGTTTTGCGGACTCCTGGACACCGGAAAGCTGGTTCGTGAACAAAGATTTTGTCTGGTCGAACTGCTGCTTGAGCTGGGTTCTCCAAGTGTTGAATTCCCCGACCATCGAGTCGATGTTGGCCTGATTTGAGTCGGTCTTTGCCTTGACAGTCTGCTCCATCTGTGAAAGTTTTGCGTCAGTGTCTTTCTCTGATTTTCCAAGCTGCTCTGCAAGGCGGGCGTTGTAAGAGTCAATCGCCTGCTTCATATAGGCATCCTGTCCCTTTGTGACTTTCACCAAAGTCTCGCGGCTCTGCGCTGTGAATGAACGCAAGGCTTCCTCAACCTCGTTGATTTTCGCCTGAATCTCAGACTGATAGGCTTCGATGTTCTCGCGGAATTTCGCCGACTGCTCGTTTGAAGAAGTCTGCATAGCGGCAAGTCTGTTTTTCAGCTCGGCTATATATTTTGTCTCCAAGTCGTGGCGGGCAGTCTCAGCGTTCGCCCCCATGGCCGCGACTTTCTGCTCAAAGCCCTGCTTCCATGCGGCCAAGTCAGTGTCGATTTTCGCGCTGCGGTTTTTGAGGTTTTCGCCGAAGTGAAGCTCGAAATCCTTGAGGGTCGCGCTAACGTTGTCAGAAGCTGTCGACTTGATGTCGTAAAGATTCTTTTCGAGGACTTCAATCTGATGAGTGATGTCATCGTTGTCTTTTTTGACTGACTCAGCGAAATTCTTCTGTCGCTCGGCCTGTGCCGCTGCAAACTGGTTGAATTCCGCAAGGACATCATTCTGAGTCTTTTCGATTGCCCCGCGCAAAGCTCCTTCCATAGCGTCAATGTCTCCGCCGGAAGCCTCAAGCTTGTTGAATTTGTACTCGATGTTCTTTCTATATTCCTGCAACTGGCGGTCAACAGCCTCAAGAAGCTGAGTCTCTTTTGTCTCGTAAGTAAGCTGAATCTTGCGGATTGTCGCATCGAGGACAGAGTTGATGTTAGCCATCTTCTCGTCAGCCTGCTTTTGGAATGAGTCAAGCTCGGCGTTTGCGTTCGTAGTCGTCTGGGAAATCCGCTCGGCCGTAGAAGCCGCTTTTTGCGTGGACTCCGCAAGAGAGTTCTGGACTTCGTTGAGGGTTCTCTCGATGTCGGACGTGACCTGAGTGACTTTTGAGTCAACCTCGTTGTGGAGGTTCGTGACAGTCGAGTCAACTTTTGTCTCAAGCTCGCGGACTTTTGTCTCAACGTCAGTCTGCAAATTGCCAACCCGGCGGGAGAAATTGTCCTGAATGGAGTCAACTTTTGAAGTCAGCTCTTCCTGCAAACCTGTTACGGTATTCGCGACCTTTGTCTGTAACTCACCGACAACCTGGCTTACAGCCCCCTGCAAATTGTCAACTTTATTTGAAACCTCTGTCTCAAGTCCAGAGACTGTAGCGTTCACTCCGTTCTCAAGATTTGAAACCTTGTCGTTCACGTCACCCTGCAAGCCGGAAACCTTCTGGTTAACGTCGTTCTGCAAGGCAGTCACTTTCTGGTCAACGGAAGACTGGAGTCCACCGACTTTTTCCTCAACCTGACTCTGCAAGCCGCCGACCTGAGTCTCAACCTGGTTCTGCAAACCGCCGACTTTCGTGTTAACAAGTGTGGTCAGCTCGTCAACCGCGCTTGTAACCTGATTGCGCAAATCCGAGACTGTCGTAGTGATTTTTCTTGTCAAATCATCAACATCAGCACCGACTCCGCCCTCAAGTTTGCCCACACGGGAATTCACGTCGTTTTGAATTGAGTCAACCTGGGCACGGACACGGCTCTGCAATGTCGTGAGCTTTGAGTCAACGTCAGTCTGCAAGGAACCGACAATCGTCGTCATCTTTTTCTGCAAGTCATCGATTTTCGCGTAAACGTCCTTCTGGATGTCAGTCACGCGGCCAACGGCAACGTCAGAAATCTCAGCGACCTTTGAGTCCATCTCACTCTGTGTTGAACCGACCGTTGTGTCCGCCAAAGTCTTAAAATTCGCAAGTTTTTCATTCACGTCCTGCTGAATCTGCTCGACTTTTCCGAGTGCGGAACCTTCAAAATTGACAACGCGGTTTTTAAGCTGGTTCTCCCAGTCAGCGAATTTATCGTCAACCTGGCTTTGAATCGTCGTGACCCAGTTTGCAACGTCAGCCTTGAAATTCTCAACCTCAGAAGAGACTTTATCCTCAATCGCCTTGAGTTTTCCGCCGGAAGAAGACTGCAATTCGTCAACTTGGGAATTAACCGTGTCCTCAAGAGAAGTGACTCTCGCCGTAACCTGACCGCTCAAAGAGCCGAGCGTAGAGTCGACGGTTTTCTGGAGGTCGTCCACGCGGCCGGTCAAATTGCCGTCGATGTTGTCAACCCTGTCAGAAATCTTGTTTTCCAAATTATCGATTGAAATAGAAAGTGCGTTCTCCACATCCCCAATCTGACTTTTGAGCGCGTTTTCGACATCGGAAATTGTCCTGTCAATCTTTGTGTCCAAATCCTCAGTCTGACCAAGAACCGTGCTTTCAAGAGAAGAAACTTTGTCAGCGACCTCTTTTTCAAGGGAAGAAACTTTGTCGTCAACATCGGTGGAAAGTGTTCCAACCTGCTCATCGACTTTGCCGGTAAGATTTTCGACCGTGGAGTTGACTTTTTCAGTAAGGCTGTCGACAGTAGCGTTGACTTTATCTGTGAGGGAGCCGACATTTTCATCCAGCTGACTCTGCAAGCCGGAAAGCGCAACGTCAATTTTCTGCTCAAGGGCTGAAACCTGGGGCGTAAAGCCCTGCTCAATGGCGGCGATTCTGTCCGCGACTTTTTGCTCAACCCCGGAGGCTTTCGCGTCAACCTGGGCCTGGGCATTTGCCAAGCGGTCGTCAACGGAAGAGGCAAGGCGGCTGGCAGAATCCGAGACTTTTTGGGTCAGCTCGCTGATTCTATTGTTGACGGAGGAATCCAAATCCGCCGTGGAAGAATTAACCTTCTCTGTAATCTGGCTGATTTTCTGGTCAAAGGCAGAAGTCAAGTCGTCAGTTGCAGAAGAGACTTTCTCGGTGATTTCCTTGACCCGCTGGTTGACCGAAGAATCCAAATCCTCAGTCGTTGAGTTGACCTTATCCGTAATCTGGCTGAGTCTCTGGTCAAATGCCGTATTCAAATCCGCCGTAGAAGAAGTGACTTTTTGTGAGAGGGCTGAAATTTCATCGTCAAAGCCGGAATTCATTGAAGAAATCTGACCCGAAACGTTTTTCTCAAGCTCTGAGACTCGGCCGGAAACATTGTCTTGCAGTGAATTGACCTTGTTGTTGACCATGTTCGTGAGACTTTCCGCCGTGGAATTGACTTTTTCCTCAAGGGCGGAGATTTTCGGGTCAAAGCCGTTTTCAATTGAGTCGACTTTGTGGCTCACGTCATCCAAAATTGAGTTGACCTTTTCATCGACAATTCTTTCAAGGCCGGAAATTTTGACTCCGTTCTCATCGCGGATTGCGGCAAGTTTTTGGTCAACGGAAGAATTCATGCTGACCGAAGTGTCCGCGACTTTCTGCTCAATAGAAGCGATTTTGTCATCAAAAGCCTTTTCGACTGCGGAAATCCGCTCGCCGGTGCCGTTCTGCAGGCCAGAAACTTTTGTGTCGACGTTCTGCTCAAGAGAAGAGATTTTTCCATTGACAGAATTCGTAAGCCCGTCAATCGAAGAAGTGACTTTCTGCTCGATTCCCTCGATTCTGACCGTAAAGCCGTTCTCAAGGGAGTCAACCCTGTCTGTGATTCCTTTCTCAAATCCGTTCACGCGGCCAGAAAGCCCGGTCTGCATTGCTGAAACCGTGTCCTCAACCTGCTTTTGCAAGCCCGTGACTTTTGAATCCACCTCGTTCGTAAGGGACGTGACCGTATCGTCAACTTTCTTTTCAAGGCTTGAGACCTGACCGGAAAGATTTTTTTCCATGTCGACGACTTTGCCGGAAACATCTTTTTGCATGGCGTTGATTTTCCCCTCAACGTCGGACTTGTATGTGGCAAGGTGCTTTTCTGAGATATTCTGGTATTTTGCGTAGGCGGCAGTTTCCTTGGAGTCCGCCCGGTTGACTGCGGCCATGTACAAGGTTTTGTAACGCTGCTGAATCGTCTGAATCTGTTTTTGCAGCGATGAGCGGACGTTTTCCAAAGTCTTTCCGTTGCCCTCGACTTCCGCCTTGAGTTCCCCGGACATTTTCTTTGCGGCTCCCAAAGACTCCGCCAGCTCCTTGTGAAGTTCGTTTGACCGTTCCTTGAGGGCTTTTTCGTATTCGTTTGAGCGGTTGTTAAATTCATTGTTCAGCTCGTCAGATTTTGACTTTACAAGAGCCGCGAGAGCCGCTGACCTTTCCTTAAGCTCTTTTTCCATCTCGCTGACCTTGTCGGCAATCTGGTTCGTAAATGTCTTTGCTTGGTCATCGAGAGAAACAGAGAATTCCTGTGTTTTTTCGTTGAGGTTTGAGGCAAGGGCATTGGTCCGCTGAACAACGGCGTTGTCAAACTGATTTGACCGCTGGTCGAGCAGTTTTTGGGTTTCGGCGATTTTCTTGTCGAGGATTTTAAGAAGCTCCTGAGAGCGGGCCTCGGACTTTTTGGCAAAGTCAGCGTTGCGGGCTTCGGCCGCGTCAGTAAGATTTTTGAAGGCCTGGGCATCAAGGGCGGCGGCTTTTTCGGCGGCCTGATTGTATGCCTGCTGGATTCCTGCGTCGATTTTTGCAAGAGCCTCGGAGGCAGATTTTTCTGCGTCGGCTGTCGTCTTCTCAAGTTTTTCCGCGCGGATTTTATATTGATTCAAAAGCTCGTTTCCAATCAATTTGAGGCTCTCGTTGTTGTTCTTAGTGAATTCCTTGTTGAGGGCGGGAATGCGGACTTCAAGGGAATCCACGGACTTTTTCTGATTAATCAAAGCATCGCGGATTTTGTTGATTTCAAGAGACTCTTTTTGCAGCTGATGTAAATTTTCCTCGACTTTTTCGGTCATTTCGGCCAAGTCATTGAGGGCAGATTCATAAGAATTGATTTTATTCGCGATTGCGTCGACTTCGGCGAACTGCTTTTGGAAGCCTTGACTGATTTGCGTAAAGTCCGCGACCTGTTTTTCAAGTCGCTTGACCGCCGCGGCCGCCGTTGCCTGCCGGGTGTCCATGTCCGCGGAAAGGCCGTTCAGTTTGTTTTTTTGCTCAGTAAAATAATCGTCAAAAGAATTCATGCGGCTGTCTGCGTACCGCTTAACTTTATCCATTGAATTGTTGTCACGGTCCATAACACGGGACACAACGACAACAGCGACTGCTACAACCGCTGAAATTAGAATAGAAACCACTTTTTTCCCACCCAGTTCATTTTTATCGAGTAATTATTTTATTATAAATAAATCTTGTCTATTTTACCACAATATCTATGAATTGACGATAGTTAGAAAAGCAAATATCTGCTTCTTTAGGAATCTTTCCCAGCAATTTTCTCCAAAATGGTAAAATATAGGCGGACTTCATTCCAGCATTTTTGGCTCCGAGTACGTCATATTTGATAGAATTTCCAACATAGAGAATATTTTCGCTTTTTTCTTCAAGGGCCTTGGCCATCAGGGCAAAGGGATATTTTGACGGTTTGAGCGCTCCTAAGTCCTCAGTGCCAAAAATGAAAGAACAATAGGGGGTAATTCCCCAAAGGCTGCCCTTTTGACTCGGTGGAAAATCAGAAAGGAGGGCGATTTTGTAGCCTGCGTCCTTCAAAACCTTAAAAGTCTTTTCCATGTTCTTGTAGGGCTTGATTCTCTCAAAATAGGGGCGGAGACCGTCATAGACAATCTTTTGGATTTTTTCGCGGGCATCGGCGACAGAGATGTTCAATTCAAGAGCCATAAGGCGGGACTGGTATTCATAGTAGTCCGGCAGGGGGGCAGTTCTGTGCATTACGCGGCGGACCCGTCCCCAGTGAATAAAAAAGCGGAGATGGCGCAAAAAATATGGAACAAGGCGGATATAGAGACCCATTGTCGGGTACAAAGTTCCGTCAATATCAAATGCGACAACCTTTACATCTTTCAGTGAGTCCACCATAAAGCAATTATACTGTAAAATATCTTTAAATCGCAAGACACAAAGTTTGCAGGAAACGGTGATTGAGCCTGCTCGCAGGTCTTGCCACGACAAGCCCAACTACCGTTCTTGTAGTTATTGGACAGCTTCCAGTAAAAATTAAGCCGTGACTGTCTCCAGGGCAAGCTTAATCATGTTGGTGAAAGTCGTCTGACGCTCCTCAGCAGTTGTCTGGCCGCCGAGAAGGATGTGGTCAGAGACTGTCATGATGGCCAGTGCCTTGCGGTGGAACTGGGCGGCAAGGGTGAACAGCTCCGCTGACTCCATCTCGATTCCGAGGACTCCGTACTCCTTCCATTTTTTCCAGTTCTCGTTGAGGTCGTAGAAAAAGTCGGATGAAGTGACAGGGCCTACCTGGTAGCGGATGCCCATTTTCTCAGCCAGCTGGTCGGCTTTTTTGAGAAGGCCGAAGTCAGCGACAGGGGCGTAGCGGAGGTTGCCGAAGCGCTGCTCCTGAAGGCAGGAGTCTGTGCAGGCGGCGTTGAC
This sequence comes from uncultured Treponema sp., assembly GCA_946615905.1. GTDB lineage: Bacteria > Spirochaetota > Spirochaetia > Treponematales > Treponemataceae > Treponema_D. The sequence goes on from CAMOIE010000018.1 coordinate 42,499, forward strand.
AAGGATTGTGTCGCGAAGCTGAGCCTGCTCTGTGATTGCTCCGCAGGTTCCGACGCGGACAGCAGTCTGTACGTTGTAGAACTTGAAAAGCTCCGTGACGTAAATCGAGAGGGAGGGCTGACCCATTCCGGTTCCCTGAACTGAGACGGGCTTTCCGTTGTAGGTTCCAGTGTAGCCGAACATGCCGCGTACCTCGTTGTAGCACTTGGCGTCCTTCAAGAAATTCTCAGCGATGAATTTTGCCCTCAAGGGGTCTCCCGGCAGAAGAATTGCCGGCGCGATTGCGCCTTCTGGCGCGTTGATATGTGTACTCATGGAAAGATTATAGCACGCTTTTTCCGGGAAAGAAAGTAGAAACAGAAAGATTGACAAGTATAATTTTTATAAGTTATAATATTCTATATTTGGGACACCGCAGTTTGGGTGGTTTGCCTCCTAATTAAAATATAGGAGGTAGTGCTAATATGACAAAGTACGAGAAAGTGATGCTCGCAATCGCAATACTCAGTTTGTTTATAGAAGCACTCGCTCTCTTGACTAAATTCTTGTAGGGCAAAAATAAAGCCTACCCTTGTTGGCAAAACTCCGAGTAGGCTCTTATCAATAGCTTAAAGGAGACAGACCAAAGCTGTGGTGTTCCTTTCTCTTTAAATATACCATATTTTTTGCAAAAGTCAACAATCAAAAAAATCAACTTTTTAAACGGCTTAAATTTAACTAAAAGTTTTTAGCGTTTTGTCCGCAATCAGTGTTATAATATATGCGCCCAATATGAAGAAAATACTGATTGTCGATGATGAAGAAATTTCTCTCTGCATGACCGACCATATTCTGTCGGAATTTTATGAGACGGTCTGTGCCTCAAGCGGTCAGGAGGCTTTGGACTTGTATGCGGAGGAAAAGCCTGACCTGGTTCTAACTGACTTGTACATGCCCAAGATGACGGGCTACGAACTTAAAGAGAAAATTCAGGCCATGAGCAGCGAGATAGTTCCGGTGATGTTCATGACGGCGGAGACTTCAATCGAAGAGGAGAGCAAGGGCTTTGAGAGCGGGGCCATGGACTTTATCAGAAAGCCTTTCCGCGCGGACGTTTTGCTCAAAAGAATCGGGAATATTATCCAGACCCAGGAGAAAATCCGTGGCTTGCAGACAGCAGCCTTTACTGACCCGATGACAGGCTGCCTTAACAAGAGCGCAAGTCAGGAGAGAATAGCGGACATCTGCCATAAAATTCCCGGCGCGCTGATGATAATCGACTTGGACAGCTTTAAATTGGTCAACGACATCTACGGTCACGCGATGGGAGACAAAGTTCTGATTCGTTTTGCGGAAATCCTGCGTTCGGTAATGAGGACAGACGACATCGTTGGTCGCCTTGGCGGGGACGAGTTCATCGCATTCTGCCAGAACGTGAACGACTTTGAGGTCATCAAAAAAAAGACCGAGTACATGAACAAGCACATTCTGGAGTCCGCGATTGACTTCATGGGCGAGCAGATGAACATTCCGCTCGGAGTTTCGGTGGGCTGCGTTTTTTCGCCGGACGAGGGAATCGACTTTACGGACTTGTATAAAAAGGCTGACAAGGCCCTTTATTCGGTCAAGCAGAACGGAAAGCACGGGGCTGACATTTTCAAAAGCGAGGAAGGCGAAAGTCCAAAAGAAAAGAATCTTTCAGAGGGGCTTGGCCAGATTACGCAGATTTTAAGCGAGAGGAACCAGGGCAAGGGGGCTTACGAGCTTGGATTCGACCAGTTCCGCACTGTATACCGCTTTACTTCCAGAATCATCACGAACTACAAGCACAAGGCGAGCCTGATTCTCTTTACGATAGAGTCTGCCGAAAAAAGCGTCCTCCCGGTTTTGGACGTTACCGAGTATTTTTTCCAGATTTTAAAAGAAACATTGCGGCAGAGCGACGTGATTTCGCTCAACGGCAACAATTCCTGCCTGGCCCTGATTTTGAAGGCGAATTCCCATGAAATAAAAATTGTAATCGACAGAATCATGAAAAACTGGAACGAAAAGTCCCCGGACTCGACATACAAAATCAAATACGAAATAAACAAAGTCGGAGAGTGAAAATGACGCTTAAGGAAATGTATGAGAAAATCGGCTCTGATTACGCAGCCCTTCTCGAAAGGCTTGCAAGCGAAAAGCTGATTAAAAAACTGGTCCTCAAGTATCCTGCCAACACGAGCTGCGAGCAGCTAAAAAATGACCTTGAGAAAAAGGACTATGAGCAGGCCTTTGTCTCATGCCATACGCTAAAAGGCATCGCGCTGAATTTGGGCTTTGACGCACTTGCAAAATGCACGTCCGAGATGACAGAACTTTTGCGCGCAAAGCAATGCGACAATTTGGAGCCGCTTTTTGAGTCAATCCGCGCCGAGCATGAGAAAGTCCTGGCCGCTATAAGTGGACTGGACGGGGAATAACAGATAAAGGACAATTCTAAAAAGGGGAGATTTTACTATGATCAACAAAAAAAGAAGACGCTTGCTTGTTTCGGTGATGGCTTTTTCGCTGACCGTGATTTTGGGTGTGCTGATTTTGCTGGGGCTTTTCATAAACCACCAGAGCAAAAAAGAGAGCCTTATAATCTCTGAGATTTACATGAAGGGTCTTTCGAGCCAGATGACCCGGCAGCTCACATCTCTGATGGACTTGTATTTTGTCCAGGCTCAGACGCTGACTTCCGTTGACGAGGACAAGTCCACCTCCACGGACAACATACGGGAGCGCATAAGGAAAATCAACGGCTTTCTGGGCTTTGAGAACGTCGCCCTGATTGACGAGGATGGAAACACAGAGATTCTTGTTGGCGAGGAGCTTACCCTCTGCCTGAGCGAGTCGATAAACCTTCTCTTTCGCTCGGAGCTTAAGGCCGGAAGAAGGATGGCCGCAGCAGGAGACCCGCACACTAGCGGAAAGCGGCAGATTGTATTCGGTATTCCTGCCTCATACAAAATGCAAAACGGAGCTAACGCAGTTGGACTTGCCGCCACAATCCCGGCCGAGAAATTCCTTTCCGCACTCCTTATGAACGTGGACAACAACATCGTTGACATAATGATTGTGAACCGTGAGGGAAACTTTGTTCTCCGAAAAGAGCGCGAGGGAGTAGAGAGCTACTACGACTACATGAGGAAGACCGACGTAGGAAACAGCAGTGAGGTCGAGGACTTTATCTCCACGCTCAAAGACGCCATGGAAAAAAGAAAGGACTTCGGCTCCGTCATCTCAAAAAAAGACGACTCCCAGTACATTTTCTGCCGCTCTATTGCCGACTCCGAGTGGTATTTTGTTTCAGTCCTCCCTTATGGCACCTTGAACAACGCTGTCAGCTCCATAAATTCCCAGAACTCCGTGGCCGAAATCGTCACAATCCTGATAATCATAGGCGTTTTGATTCTGATTCTTGAAGTCTACCTCTGGATAAACAAGCAGCAGCTGATAGAAGTTGAGAAGGCACGGAACGAGGCGATTCGCGCAAACAAGGCAAAGAGCGAATTCCTTTCCAACATGAGCCACGACATCCGCACCCCGATGAACGCGATTCAGGGAATGACCGCAATCGCCACCGCCCACCTTGACAACACAGACCAGGTGAAGCACTGCCTGGCAAAAATCTCACTTGCAGGCCGCCACCTTTTGGGCCTTATAAACGACATTTTGGATATGTCAAAAATCGAGAGCGGCAAGATGAGCCTGAACATAGACCGCGCCTCCCTCCGAGACATAATGGACAGCATCGTGGGAATCGCCCAGCCCCAGATGAAGGTGAAAAACCAGCGCTTTGAGATTTTCATCAGGAACATAATCTCCGAGTACGTCTACTGCGACGCGGTTCGCCTGAACCAGGTGATTTTAAATCTTATGAGCAACGCGATTAAATTCACGCCGGAAGAAGGAAAAATCACAATCTCAATGACGCAAAGCCCTTCAAAAAAGGGTGACAATTTCGTCACCGTGATTATTCACGTCGTTGACACCGGAATCGGAATCGACCCCAAATTCAAGGATTCCATCTGGGAAGCATTCACGAGAGAGGACAACTCAAGAGTCCACAAGATTCAGGGAAGCGGACTTGGAATGGCGATTACCCGCTACATCGTGGACAAGATGGAGGGAGAAGTCACATTTGAAAGCGAGCTTGGCAAGGGGACTGACTTCTGCGTGAAAGTTGACCTTGAAAAAGCCCCGTCAAACGACAACGAGGTCATGAAATTTGACGGCGGAGACGTTCTTGTTGTCGATGACGACAAGGAGCTTTGCGAGAGTGCGATGGAAGTCCTGCGAGAATTCGGCCTGAACCCGGAGTCAACGCTGGACGGCGAGTCTTCGATAGAGCTTGCCATGGAACGCCACAAAAAGGGAAATGACTACAAGCTGATTCTGATGGACTGGATGCTCCCAGGCATGAACGGAATCGAGACGGTCTGGCAGCTTAGAAACCAGATTGGCAATGAAGTTCCGATAATCCTCATAACGGCCTACGACTGGATGGATTTTGAGGGCGAGGCGCGCAAGGCCGGAATCACAGGCTTTATCTCAAAGCCCCTTTTCAAATCCACCTTATACCACGGAATAAAGCCCTTCCTGAAAAAAGAGGAGGCCATCGAAGTCAAAAAAGAAAGCACCGGCGGACTCAAGGGGCTTAAAATCCTTCTTGCCGAGGACAACGAGATTAACAAGGAGGTCGCGGAGGCGCTTCTTGAAGACCAGGGAATCACTATTGACTGGGCAGAAAACGGAAGCCTTGCCGTCGAGAAATTCAGCGAGATGCCGGAGGGCTATTACGACGCGATTTTGATGGATTTGCGAATGCCAGTCATGGACGGCTACGAGGCCACCGAGCATATCAGGCGGCTCAGCAGAAGAGACTCAAACATCCCGATTCTTGCGATGACTGCGGATGCCTTCAGCGAGGACGTGCAGCGTTGCCTTGACGTTGGAATGAACGCCCACATCTCAAAGCCGATTGACATCAAAAAGCTCATGCAGGCACTCGAAGAGCATCTGAGCAAAAAATAAAATAGAAGAAAATTGGGCTATGATGCTGATCTGAAAGTTCACGAGGTGTGGTCATTGAGCCTGCGGTTGCTGAGCCTGTCGAAGCATCGAAATGCCCACACCCACTATATCCGCAGGCTTCGACAAGCTCAACCAGCGGATACTTCGGGGTTTCACATCGCTGCCGCAATTTTTGAACGAGCCGGCACGGAGGCCGGCCGCAATTTTTTTACTTTCTGTTTTTCTCGATAAAGCTGATTATCGTCTCGAATACGGTCTTTTTGTCAAAGTCCTTGCCGCCGTGGCTTGCGCCAACCAGTGAATAGCGCGTTGAGTCAACTCCAGATTCCTTGAGCGCGTTGTGCAAAAGGACAGTCTGGCTCGGAGAAACGATTACGTCAGAGTCTCCCTGCATCAAAAGGAAGTGCATGTCTTTTCCTCGTCCGGCATAAGTAATCGGATTCGCCTTTTTTGTCTCCTCTAAATCATCGAAGACTGACTTTCCGCTGAAAACCCCGTTGACAAACTGAGCCTCGCTTGTGGTAGGAAGGGCGTGGGCAGCCTGAACATCTTTCGGATAATCGGCTGCGACTTGTGTCAGGTCGGAAAGCCCGTAAAGGTCAATCACGCAGTTCACGTCAGTCGAATAGCCAAGATTGTTTTCGCCCTTGTATTCTGGAAGCCCCCTTGTAAGAGCCGTGATTGCCACCATGTAGCCACCAGCCGAATTTCCGAGCAATGAGATATTGTCCGAATCAAGATTGTATTTTGCGGCGTTGGCGCGCACCCAGCGGATAGCGTCGTGGGCATCTGCGATTGCATCCTTGTAGGTTCCAGTTCCGACAAGGCGGTATTCAACTGAAATCACCGCATAACCCTTGTTCGCAAGGTAGTTGCGGGTCACGGGGAGGGATTCCGTGGAACACCGCATAAAGCCACCGCCCGGAATCACCAGAACTGCCGGGCTTGCCTTTTTTGCCTCCGGGTGATAGAGGACTTTCGCCTTGAGTTCCAAGAGTTCCCCCTTGTGATTGCCGTCGGCGTAGACTGTCGTCTTGTAGACCGTATTTTCTTCCGCATAATTCGCGCTTGACTCTCCAATGCTTTCTTCGCTTCTCAAATCCATGATGAGTGAAGTTGATGTGTCCGCCTTTATGGAAACCGTGTCGTTCGGGGCAACTGAAGTCCCGTACTCATTTTTCGCGTGGCTCAAATCGATGCTTGTGTCCACTTTTGCCTCCCTTGAAGCTGAATCTGCCGCTGGAGCTACTTTTGAAGATGTGCAGGCCGTAAAAAGAGTGGCCGCAGCCAATGCCGTAAATGAAAAATTTAAGACTTTCTTTGCTTTCATTGTAAGCCTCCTGTGTTTTTGTCTTATGACGTTACTATAATCAAGCTTGCGACATTCCGTAATATTAATAGTTAACGGATTTTCCTTTAAAAATTAATATTTTGCTAGTAAAATCACTTAAAAGTAACGGAAAAAATCTAACTTTTAAAATCAGAGAAAATTCAGGGGCATAGTATGGAGACGGCAGTCATTTTCGCGCTCAAAAAGACGGAGGAAAAGAATCTTCCTATAAAAATCTTTTTGCAGAAAAAAAACGAGGGGCTTTCGCTGCACAGCCACGAGTCTTTTGAGCTTTCGTATATCGCGGAGGGAACTTTTGACCATATACTTGAAAGCGGGGAAAAAATCACCCTCAAAAAAGGCCATCTTTGTATAATAGCACCGGGGGAACGGCATAAATGCGCCCTAGGCTCGGATGACTCAATCGTCATAAACATTCAAATTGAAAAAAGTCTTTTTACATCCACTTTCATGTCGTTTCTGTCGGACGCGGCTGTAATCGGGGATTTTTTCGTGAATACTGTGCTTGGTCTGCCTTCCGTGAGAAATTCCATCGCAATCGCCGCAAAACCCGGCGACTACTGCGACTCCCTTGTTGACAGGCTTTGCTCCGAATACATTAAAAACGACAGCTATGCTCTGCTTAAAATCAGGAGCCTTTTGATTCTCTTTTTTGCCGAAATTTTGCAGTCAGCCCCGGAACACGCAAGCTCCTTTTCGCCTAAAATCCAGAGAATCGTCAGCTATATTGCCCACAAGCCGGACCGCGCAAGCCTTGCGGAAACAGCAGACCACTTCAACATGCATCCGAACTATCTTTCCGCGCTCATCAAAAAGGAGACGGGATTTTCGTTCGCAGAGATTTCCGGCAGAATCCGCCTGACACAGGCCTGCCAGATGCTCAAAGAAAAGCGGCTCTCAACCGAGGAGATAGCAACACTTCTGGGCTATTCGGACGGAGAGAGTTTTTCCGCCATGTTCCGCAGGAAGATGGGTGTCAGTCCCGCAAAATACAGGCAGGGGGAATAATCGCACAAGTCGAATACAGAATCTTCTACAAAAACAAGACCCCGTAAAATCCGCCCATCATCACGACAAAGAGGGGGTGGATTTTGGTCTTGAAGAGGATTATGCAGGCTAAGACGTAAAAAAATATGTTCTGAAAGTTAAAGAGTCCGAGCCAGACCTGCGTATTCTTCAATGAATCCAAGGCTGAGATTCCGCCAGAAGGTAAAGTCAAAAGGGCAATCACAAAAATCTTGGCCGCTGCGACAGCGATAACCCCGGTCACAGCAGGACGCAATGTAGAAAAGGCAGCCTTTACCCCCGCCCGGTCGCTGAATTTGCCGAAAAAACGGGCGATAATCAGAATGCAGATGATTGACGGAAGAACTTGCCCCAAAGTCGTGATTATTCCACCGCCAGGGCCGTAAAGCTCGGTCCCGATGTAGGTCGCCATGTTAACGCCTATCGGACCCGGAGTCGACTCAGAGACGGCGACCATTGAATAAAAGAATTCCGGCGTAATCAGGTGAAAGCGGTCAACCAAAAGCTGCTGCATGATAGTCAGCCCGACAAGGCCGCCACCAATCGTAATCAGCCCGATATAAAAGAAAAGACAGAACAAAAAAAACAAAGAAACAGTGTCGCCAGTCATTTTTCGCCCCCAGATTTTTCATTCGAAAGCTGCCCCCGCGCACCGGCAAGAAGAACGCCGATTGCACAAGAGCCGACTATTATCCAGATTGTCGAGACGTTCCAGACGAAAATCAGCAGGAATGAAATCACAAAGAGGGCAAAGCCCAAAATGCTCTTCACTGACTTTTTTGCGAAGTTGAAAACCGCATAAGTCAGCAAGGCGGCCACCGAGACGTTGATTCCCTTGAGGGCTTTTTGAACCCATGGAATGTCCGCAAAATTCGAAATGAAAAGCGCGATTATCGTAATGATTATGACAGAGGGGCAGACAACACCGAAAGTCGCGATTATTCCGCCAATAGTCCCCGCCCGCTTGTAGCCAACGAATGTCGCGACGTTCACCGCGATGATTCCTGGCGTGGACTGGCCGATTGCAAAATAGTCGAGCAGCTCGTCAGAAGTAACCCAGCCACGCTTGTCGCCAAGCTCCCGCTCCAAAATCGGCAGCATTGCGATTCCGCCGCCGAACGTGCAGATTCCGACCTTGAAAAAGGCCGTGAACAATTCAAAAAGTTTTTTAAGCATTTTAGTTCAAGCCTTCAACTGTCATTTTTTTATTCGCACCTGCGGCAGCCGGGAGAGAAGCCTTTATCGAAGCGGCATCCTCAAGAGTATATTCATAAGGAATCTCAAAGGGCTTTTCAGTCACAAGGTGAGCCTTGAAATTTTTGGTCTTGTCAACCTTGTCGAAAGTCGCGGACTTCAATTCTGGAATATTGCCAGACTGGTAGATTTTTGAAAATGTCTTGGCCTTTGCACTCGCAGAAGAGTCATAGTATTTTATGATTGTCTCCTGATGGCGGCCGAAACAGTTGTTCTCAACAACGTACATGGAGCCGACTCCAGGCCCCAGAGAAGAGCCGGAGTTCTCTGGAATTCCAATCTGGTCGTAAAAATTGTTGTAAATGTGGAGCTGGCAGCCTCGGCTTCTCGGCATACGTTGAATCGCCCCGTGGAAATAATTGTGGTGGAGTGTAATCAACGCTTCCTTTGGATTCGTCAAAGAGTCGCCTGGACGGATAAGCATAACTTTGTCGTGGTTCGTAAACTCGCAGTAAGAAACCGTGATGTTCTTTCCGTCCTTGAAGTCCAGCTGGCCATCGTGATTGAAGTTTCTCTGCAAGTCGATGCACGTTCCGTCAGTAAAAGAGCAGTGGTCGATCCAAATAGCGGAACTCCCCCCCTCAACGTTGATTGCGTCAATCGAAGCCTTTGAATTTTTGAATTTCTTTGTGTTTTTTTCCGTGGAGCCGTGGGCATCGTAAAAAGTCACATTGCGGATGATTATGTTTTTTTTGCCGTTGATGTGAAGTCCTCCGAACATGACCCTCGCATTGTTTATTCCGATTAAAGTCGTGTTGGAACCAACCTCATAAACAGTGTCACCGTGCTTTCTTTCGCCGGAAGAAGAAAATTCGTCAAAATATGAATGGTCAGTATCAGATATTTTTCCATCGCTCAAGTCAACGTCACCAGAAAGGACGACAAAGACAGGCCGACTTGAAGAGATAGCCCTTGTAAAAGCCTCCCGCTTCTTTTTTGCTTCCGGGTAAGTCGCATCGTCAATCAATGTGATGTCGGCTTTCATGTAAGCCATATTGGCAAGGTCAGCCCAGCCGCCAGTCAGCACACTTGCGCCGGGACTTGCTGTCAATTCTGTAGTCTCAAAAGAAAATGCGCTGATAGAAATCAATGCCACGCATACAAGAACTAAAAATTTCTTCATAAAAATCTCCCGTAGAAAGTCGTAAAATATTTTACCGTTAAAAAAAAAAGCTGTCAGCCTTATAACAAATCTTTCCATTAAAAGTTAGAATCTGCGAATTTTCAAAAAATAACAAAGTATTTGCTTTACAATTCATAAAAAGACGTATAATCTTTAAAATGTAACCGGTTACATTTTAAACCGATGAAATCTTTTCTCATTTCAAGGAGATTCTATGATTCTTTCCCACGTAAACTTTGAGCTGACAGACTGCGATAACAATACCCTCACTTTTGAAAGCAAGGACACAAAGACAAAAGTCCGCCTCTTCGTCCTTGAGGACGACATAATCCGTGTCCTTTTCAGCACGGGCGAATTGAAACTTGACCGAACATGGCTTGTCGCCCCCGGCATGAGCGACATTCCCCGCGAGGGCAGAGACAGGCTGGACATCTCTCCATTCAGCCTGCCAAAATTCAGCCACAAGGTCGAGGACGGAATCTGCACCATCGAGACCGGGAAAATCAAGGCGGAAATCAAGCTAGACGGATTTAAAATCTCCTGGTACTACAAGAGCGAAAAAGGCGACATCTTCGTAGGACGAGACCGGCAGACCCAGGCATATTCCTTTGAAGGCTCCCTAGGAAAAGGCATCTGGCACTACATGGAGAGGTCAAAAAAAGAGCAGGTCTACGGACTTGGCGAGAAAGCCGGAAATTTGGAGCGCACCGGCCGCTCTTTCAAGATGATGAGCCTCGACCCCATGGGCTACGACGCGGAGACCTCAGACCCCCTCTACAAGCACTACCCCTTCTATATTACGCGCAACTCAGAGACCGGAATCTCATTCGGAATTTTCTACGACAACCTCTCAACGTCTGAATTCGACATGGGAAAGCAGATTGACAACTACCACGGATTCTTCCGCTCATACCACGGGGAGGACGGGGACCTTGACTACTATTTTATCGCAGGCCCCGCAATCTCCGACATCACACCACGCTTTTCATGGCTGACAGGCCAGTCAATATTCATGCCAAAATGGTCTTTGGGCTACTCAGGCTCCACGATGACATACACCGACGCAGACAACGCCCAGGAGCAGCTGCAGGAATTCATCCGTGAATGCTCAGAAAACGGAATTCCCTGTGACTCTTTCCAGCTTTCCTCCGGCTACACTTCGATTAACGGCAAGCGCTACGTCTTCAACTGGAACTACGATAAATTCCCGGATCCCAAGGCGTTCGCCGCCTCCTTCCACGCAAAGGGAGTCCGACTCTGCGCAAACATAAAGCCCGCCCTCTTGGTCGACCACCCAATGTACAAGGACGTTGACTCCAAAAAGCTTTTCGTGAAGGACGCGAATGGCAATGTGAGCGAGCTTGCCCAGTTCTGGGACGACGTAGGCTCCTACATCGACTTCACAAACCCGGAGGCCTACGACTGGTGGAAGGGTCAGGTGACAAAGCAGCTTTTGGAATACGGAATCGACTCAACTTGGAACGACAACAATGAGTTTGAGATTTGGGACGGGGACGCAAAGGCGGCCGGATTCGGAAAGCCTGTCAACATAGGCCAGATTCGTCCGATTGAGACCCTTCTTATGATGAAGGCCTCTTTTGACGCGCAGACAGCCTTTGACGGAAAAAAACGCCCATATCTAATCAGCCGGTCAGGTTGCCCAGGAATGCAGCGTTACGTTCAAACATGGTCTGGAGACAACAGGACCTCATGGAAGACCCTCAAGTACAACATCAAAATGGGCTTGGGACTCTCACTCTCAGGAATGTATAATATAGGCCACGACATCGGAGGCTTTGCCGGTGACGCGCCGGAGCCAGAGCTTTTAGTCCGCTGGGTTCAAAACGGAACTTTCACGCCCCGCTTTACAATCCACTCATGGAACGACGACAAGACCGTCAACGTGCCCTGGATGTACCCGGAATACACTGACCTTGTACGCAAGACCATGCTCCTCCGTGCAAAACTGATTCCCTTCTTCTACGACCAGCTCTACAAGGCCCACAAGGACTACAAGCCCGTAATCCGCCCGACTTTCTACAACTTCGAGGACGACGAAGAGACTTTCAAAGAAAACGATGACTTTATGGTCGGAGACTCGCTGCTCGTTGCGTCAGTCGTGAACAAGGGTCAGTTCGAGCGCGAAGTCTACCTGCCGAAAAATGAATTGGGCTGGACAGACTTCCACACAGGAATCTGGTACGAGGGCGGCCAGACAGTCAAAGTCCCCGCTCCGATCCAGTACAATCCCCTCTTGGTTCGCGGCGGCTCCATCATTCCGGTGAACGACGCAGAAATCACATTCGAGACAAAAGCAAATGACGAGCGAGGATTTTTGCTCTACCCCGCCCCGCACGGAAATGGAAAATCTTCCTACGACCTTTTCGAGGACGATGGCGAGAGCCAGGCCTACAAAGATGGAATTTTCGCCACTGTCAAAGTCTCAATGGAATGGGATGAAAAGTCAGTCAAAGTCAGCCTCAAAAAGGAGGGAAAATTCAACCTGCCATACAAGACAGTCGCCCTCCACTTCCAGCCGACAGAAAACCGCAAGATTTTCGTAAACGGCAAGGAAGCCTCTAAAGAGGACTTGAAGGCAATCAAGCTTTAATTTAATCTTGTCGACTCCCGCTCTACAAGTTCGTAGGGCGAGAGTATTTTTTTGTCCAGACTTTTTAAGCCGTTGTGGACAGACATAAAGATGTTCGCGGCCTGCTCGCCCAAAAGTTTCATCTTCTGGTCGACAGTCGTAATCTCTGGGGTGACAAGGCTCGTGATGCTCATGTTCGAGTAACCCAAAATCCCGATTTCCTCTGGAATCCTCACTCCCCGCCGGATCAGTTCTTTTTCCAAGGAGACCGCAATCAAGTCAGAGGCGCAAAAGGCCAGAATCGGCCCGTCCGCCTTATTTTTTTTAAGCTCCAGAAGTTTTTCCGCCGCCCCTCCGCCGCTCTCATAGCCAAAAGACGAATAAATCAGCCTCTCACCGCTCAAGTCAAGATTTTTTTCCGCGCAGATGCTTTTCAAGGCCTCGAATTTGTCATGTGTCGTCTTCCAGCCGGGGTCTCCGACCAAGTACAAGTCCCTGTAGCCCCGGTCGACCATCACCCGGAGGGAATCCAAAGCAGCCTGCCTCTCGTCCACCATTACAGAATAAAGCATTTCGTCATCGGCAGATTCGATAAAGCTGTTTATCATGACGACCGGAATTTTCCTGCTGATTTCCCGGATTGCCGGGGCGTTTTTGTCGTCAACAGGGCGGCTTCCTGCTAAAATCAGACCGTCAACCTGCTTTTTCTGCATCAAGTCAAGCTCCCTCTCCTCTTTTTTTGTATCATTCTCGGTCGAACAGAGGATTATCTTGTACTCGAATTTCTGGCAGATTTCGTCGATGGATTTCACGATTTCCGAAAAAAAAGGGTTCCCAATGTCAGAAATCAGCACACCGATAATGTTCACGCTCATCTTGTTCATGCCGCGCGCCATCACGTTGGGAGAATAATCATGCGCCCTCATCGCGGAAAGGACTTTTTCACGGGTTTTTGCCCTCACGGAAGAAGAATTGTTAATCACACGGGAAATCGTCGCCACCGAGACCCCGCATTCCTCCGCCAAATCGTAAATCGTATAAGCCATATTTTACTATATCACACGGATTGGTTCGCGACTAACGTCGCTCACTTTCAAAAGAAAAGCGAAGTCCGTTAGGACTGAGCAAATCCGTGTGACAAATTTAATTCATATTTGAAGTTTTATTTCTGTCATACAAAAGGTTAGAGTCGGCGAGGAGCTTTTTCATCTTCTCGATTTTCGCGCCGTCAAAGTCAGATGATTTCATCCTCCATGACCAGTTGCCGCTTGCCACGGCCGGTGTGTTCATTCTTCCCTCCGCTCCAACGCCAAGAATGTCCTGCATCGGAATAACCGCATAGACCGCGCTCGAAGAGAGAGCCGCCTTTACCATCAGTTTTAAAAGACTTCCGTTTTTGCGCAGGCTTTTAGCCTTCTCAAGCGTCTGGACTTCACCGGTCAAATAAGAGGCGGCCGTCACAAGGGTTCCGTCATCGATTGAATCAAGCCAACCAGAAGTCGTGTCGTTATCGTGGGTTCCGGTATAGACAACGCAGCTGGAGCTTGCATATTCGTGGGGCAGGTAGGCGTTTTTCATCGCCCCGTTTTTAAATTCGTTCTGGTCAAATGAGAACTGCAAAATCTTCATTCCCGGAAGTCCGCAGCCGTCCCGCAAGTCCCGAACCCCGTCTGTAATTACTCCCAAATCCTCGGCAATCAGCGGAAGTTCTCCGAGCTTCTTTTTAATCGCGTCAAAAAGAGCCTTTCCAGGTCCCGGCATCCACTTGCCGCTCTCTGCTGTCTTGGAGCCGAAAGGAACTGCCCAATAGGCCTCAAAGCCCCGGAAGTGGTCAATTCTGATGATGTCGCAGAGCTTTAGCATCCCGTTCACGCGGTTAATCCACCACTTCCAGCCGGATTTTTTGACAGCCTCCCAGTCGTAAAGGGGATTTCCCCAAAGCTGTCCCTGTGGGCTGAAATAATCCGGGGGAACACCCGCCACGGCAGAATACTCTCCATTCTCGTCAAACTGGAAGCAATTCTGGTTGGCCCATACATCGCTTGAATCAGGGGAGACGAAAATAGGGATGTCGCCGACAACATTCACATTATTTTCGCGGGCATAGGCCAAAACGGCAGTCCACTGGGTAAAGGCGAAAAACTGAATGACTTTCGTCCTCTCAATCTCATCCTTATGAGACTTTTTCCACGCGGCAACAGCGGCCTTTTCTTTTTTGGCAAGCTCTTTCGGCCAATAGACATTCCACCGTCCATCGATTTTCACGTCAGTCCTGGCTTTTTCTGCGGCAGTCTTCGCATCCTCGCCGTTTTTCACAAGGGAGTCAGCGGCAAGCTCGGCCTTTTTATATGCCGCCTCCCGCTCCTCCTCTGCCTTTTTGTCATAGAATGATTTTATGGACATGAAAGTCGCGTAGTCGTCCAGCCAGTCCTTGCTCTCGTCACAGAAGTCCTTGTAGAGTCCCATGTCACCTGCGTCGGCGTTGGCAAGGAAAAAGTCTGCGCATGAAGCGAGTGCCGGAGTTTTCCACCAGACCACGGAGCCGTAATCGACAGGACCGGATTTTTTAATGTATTTCGGAACGGTCACCTCATCTGCGTCCGCCCAGCCCCGCTCAAGCAAGTCGTCAAAATCAACGAAGAGGGGATTCAGGGCGAATGTAGAAAAGCTCTGGTAGGGGGAGTCCCCGTAGCCTGTAGGCCCCAGCGGAAGAACCTGCCAGAGAGTCTGCCCGGTTTCCTTCAAAAAGTCGATAAAGTCAAAGCATGGCTTTCCGAAAGTACCGATTCCCGCCGAACCCGGCAGTGAAGAGACATGCATCAAAATTCCAGACCGTCGTATATCATTCATAAAAATCCCCTGTGCCCCGTTTTTCTAGAGAGGCGTTTCTATACGCAACATTATAACACATGTCGCATTTTGATGTTATAATATTCATGATAAATTTATCCGGGGACTTTCTTTATGGAAAACAAAAACAAAGAGGCGGAAGATCTAAAGACGGCAAGCCTGACCCGCGAAAAGACTATTGTCCGGGTCAGCGCGGTTGGAATCTTGGCAAACCTTGCGCTCGCAGGATTCAAGGCCTTCGTGGGGCTTGCGGCAAACTCAATCGCGGTGATTCTTGACGCGGTGAACAATTTAAGCGACGCCCTCTCGTCCGTAATCACAATCGTGGGGACAAAACTGGCCGGGAAGCAGCCGGATAAAAAACACCCCTTGGGCTACGGCAGGATTGAGTACCTGACTGCGATGATAGTCTCAGGAATCGTATTATATGCCGGAATCACATCCGCAACGGAGTCCGTGAAAAAAATCATTTGGCCGCAAAAAGCCCAGTACACAAAGTTGTCACTGCTGATTATCGCGGCCGCAGTGCTTGTAAAGCGCCTTTTGGGGAAATACGTCAAGGCGGCCGGTAAAAAAGTCAACTCGGCCTCCCTTGTTGCCTCAGGCGCGGACGCATCTTTTGACGCGATTCTCTCTCTCTCAGTCCTGGCATCCGCAGTGATTTTTTTGACGACAGGACTTTCACTTGAAGCCTGGGTCGGACTTGTAATCTCAATTTTCATCGTAAAATCCGGAATCGAGATGATGCGGGAGACCCTGGACGACATTCTCGGAAAGCGGAGCGACAAGGCTTTCGTAAAGGAAATCAAAAAGACAATCTGCGAGGACCCGGACGTTCACGGAGCCTTTGACCTCTACCTATATAATTACGGGCCGGACAAAGAATACGGCTCCGTCCACGTTGAGGTTGACGACACGATGACGGCCAGCCAGATTGACGCGATGAACAGGCGGATTCAGGCAAACGTCTTCGTAAAGCACGGTGTAATCCTGACTGGAATCGGACTCTACTCTGTCAACAGCCAGGACGATGAGGCCGGAAAAATCCGCAGGCATGTCCTTGAGACCGTGATGTCCCACGAATACTCAATGCAGCTGCACGGCTTCTATGTTGACACCGAGGCAAAGAAAATGTCCTTCGATGTTGTTCTCTCGTTCGAGTGCGACCAGATGCAGGCAATCGAAGAAATCCGCCGCGAAATAGAGGGTCTTTACCCCGGCTACACAGTCAACGCCAATCCAGACGTGGATATCTCGTAAGCAGAAGTGCCTACCGAACGAAAGCGGAGGGGTATGCTGATTTTAGAAAAAACGGCAAAAATCCTCCGCAATTCTAGACTAGTTATTCTTCGGCCGGTAGAAGAAGACACCCCTGCGGCCACGCTGCTCGCGCTGAAGCTCAAAGTCATCGTCAAAGTATTCGATTAAGTCAGTCAGCTTGCGAAAGCCGTAGTCAACGGTGTCAAATCCGGGATCCTGCCTCTTGAAAAAAGAGCCAGCCGCACTGACATCAGCCCAGCCCGCATCGTCCGCGTACTTGTCGTAGGCCGTGTTCAAAAGCTTGTAAATCTTTCTGAACTGGCGGTCGGTCATGACCTCGCCGTTTGGATTCTTCTTCAAAAGCCCCTTGACAGCCCTGCCGATTTTTGAAGGCTTGTGAACCTTCTTGCGTGCCTCGGAAAGCTTCTCGTCGTCATCAGGCTGCTCGTCCTCCGACTGCAAATTTTCTATATAAATGAAGTCATCGCAGGCTGAGACAAAGGACTGAGGGGTTTTCTTCTCCCCAACACCGAAGACGAAAATCTGACTCTCGCGCAGGCGGGTGGCAAGCTTTGTAAAGTCAGAATCCGAAGTCACGAGGGCGATTGAGTCGTACTTGTCCGTGTAGAGCAAGTCCATCGCGTCGATAATCATGGCTGAGTCCGAGGAATTCTTCCCCTGGGTGTAGGCGAACTGCTGGACCGGAATCACAGCGTTGTCGTTAAGCCCGTCCTTCCAAAAAGCCAGGCGGGAAAAGTCCCCGTAAGCCCGCTTTGTGATTATATGGCCGTGAACCGCAATTTCCTGCAAAATAGCCCGCAGCTTTTTATATGAGGTATTGTCCGCGTCAATCAAGACCGCGATGTTTTTCTCTTCTGTTAAATCATCCATGTTAAAAATTATACTATACTTTTGTTCCAGAGTCAACAAAAATTTATTTTTTTTCTTCAAGAGATTTCCATGCACAGTATAGTATAGAAGTCAGTGTGCGAATGAGGAACCAGGGCGGCACATAAGCGCATAAAATAGTAGAAAATGCCATTCCGTGCTATAATGCTTTCATGCAATACAGGAAGCTGCCGATTGGCGTTCAGGAGGAGCCTATGACAAAAAAGCGGATACTTTGCTTCGGAGACTCAAACACATGGGGCTACATTCCAAACCAGCCCACGCTCTCCCGCTATGACGAAAAGGCCCGCTGGCCGATGCTTTTGCAGCAAAGACTTTCCGACACGCACACGGTCATCGAGTTCGGACTGTGCGGCTGTGAAAGCGGAGCGAAAATCAAAAGCATGTGCTTCAACGCCGACGCGCAGACGCTTTTTCCTTCAATCCTGTTCGCGAGCCTTCCAGTCGATATCGTCTTCATCATGCTCGGAACAAACGACCTAAAGCGCGCAAATCGCTGGCAGAGTGGCGACACGGCAAAAAATCTCGATGCACTTGTGAGCGTGACGCACACACTCGCCCCGAAAGCACAAATTATCCTCGCCTCTGCCGTCATTTTGCAAAAAGGCGTGGAAAGTGACGCAGAATTTGACGGGGCCGCCATCGAAAACTCAAAACTCTGCGCAAAAGAAATCGCCGAGCTTGCAGAACGGCGGGGTCTAGCCTTTTTTGACACAAACCTCTTCGTCCACGAACTCGGCTCAGACGGATGCCACTTTACCCCAGCCGCCCACAAGTGCTTTGCGGACGCATTGGCGGAGTTTTTATCAGATCTGTAAACATCAAACAGGATAGAACAATTATGGAATACTATGACCCGATTCTTTATATGTGCACGGAAGATTTTTCTAACACGATGGGTATAACAGCAACGCTGACAGAACCAATCGACGGAGACATTTTGCGTGCCACGGTCGAAGAACTTCGCGAACGCTTCCCCTACTTTTATGTCAAAGCCGCTGTAGAAGGAAACGATCTTGTCCCCGTGCAGTGCGCAGAATAGACCCGGAGTCAGATAAAACGGTCACTTCGCTCGTTGCTGTAGACCACAAGGCGCTGCTTGGAAATACCGACAACAACCGACGTCCTCTGCGAGGTCTCTTGCATCAACCATTGCTTTTTCCTTGCGTTGTCCAGATCGTTTGCAAGCGAAGATTATGTCAATGCCTTCCTCGAAGAACTCAAAGCCGCCGAAATCCCTTATGATGTCATGCGCAAAGAACCGTACCGATTGTGCGGTGTCAGATACGACGACATCAAAGATATTAAGTTGTAATTTATTCAATTGGGCGGCACGGCACTTCGTGCCGTCGGGCGTTTGAACTGAACCCATTTTATTGGACAGTTTACGCAACCAATATTTTAGCTTTT
>CAMOIE010000019.1 GCA_946615905.1 uncultured Treponema sp.
AAAAGCTAAAATATTGGTTGCGTAAACTGTCCAATAAAATGGGTTCAGTTCAAACTGCCGACCGAACGCAAGTGAGGGGGCGCCCAAAAACTTATAACAAAGACTTCTCTACATATCGTTAGATTTTTTGGACATTTAAGATATAATTAAATCGTGAAAAAGTATCTGGAGTGTCTCAAAAAGTATGTTTCAGAAAACAACCGCCTCTTAAAAGAAAACGAAAAAAATCTCGCTTCTTACAATTACAAGGGACTTTGCGTTTTTTCTATTTCAGGTGTTGTCATCATGTTTGGACTTTTGATCATGTCCTACATGTCCTGGAACGTTTATTTTAACATCCCCCGCTACCACTATTTTTACATCACTTTTGCAATAGTTTTTACAGGAATTTTCGTTCTGACTTTTACAATGCGGAAATTCGTTTCCAACCACCCCCTGCCCCTTTACTATTTTTACACGCTTTCAATGCACGCCTTTGCCATCACGCAGACGATGGAAAAGCATTCGCCGGGAACCTACACTCAGTTCATCTGTTTTTTGCTCCTCTTCCCCATGTGCATCATGGACAAGACCCGCCGCATCATCATGCTGAATTCGGCCGTGACGGCAATAGCACTGGTCGTTGCATATTACTTCAAGGAAGTCGGAACTTTTGTAACAGACTGCGTAAACTGCATAATTTTCAGTATCGTCGGAATTATAATGAGCGACTTTTTCCGCCGCCGCTACCTTCGCTACGCTGATTTCAAAGCCCACGAGCATGACCGCGAGATGGAAATTCTCAAGGCAAAAAGCGAGGCGAAAACTTCTTTTTTGGCAAACATGTCCCATGAAATCAGGACCCCTATAAATGCGGTAATCGGCTTTAACGAAATGATTTTGCGTGAAAGCAAAGACTCGAACATAAAAAAATATGCGGCAGAAATTCAGTCAGCCAGCAACAATCTGAAGGCCATCATCAGCGACATCCTTGACTTTTCAAAAATCGAGGCCGGAAAAATCGAAATCGTTCCGGTTCAGTACGAGTTGACATCTTCCCTGAACGACTTGGTTAACATGATTACGCCGAGAATAAAGGAGAGGGGGCTGCAACTCATAATCAATGTTGACCCGAAGATTCCCTCAGGCCTTTTTGGCGACGAGTTGAGACTCAAGCAATGCGTAATGAACCTGCTTACGAACGCCGCAAAATATACGAATGAAGGAGCCGTCACATTCACCGTTGGCTGGAAGTACATTGACGAAGAGACAATCGCCCTCTGCTATTCCGTCAAGGACACTGGAATCGGGATCAAAAAGGAAAATATGTCCAAGCTATTCTCGGCCTTTGACCGTCTTGAGGAACAGAAATTGCAGACTATCGAAGGAACCGGACTTGGCCTTTCCATCACCAGGTCGCTTTTGATGAAGATGGGGTCGGCGATTACAGTCCAGAGCGAATTCGGCCAGGGGTCAACGTTCTCATTCGAGGTCAAGCAAAAGATTACAAACAGGGCGCCAATCGGAAACTACGAGGCAAGACTTTCAAAACAGGAGGAGTCAATCGAAACCTACGTTGAGCTTTTCCACGCCCCGGAAGCAAAGATTCTCATAATCGATGATGCGAAAATCAACCTCACAATTATGCGTGGCTTGCTCAAAAAGACGGAAATTCAAATCGATACTTCGACAAACTGCGATGATGCGCTGAATCTTGTAAAGCGCAACAAGTACGACATCATATTTATCGACCACAGGATGCCTGGCAAAGATGGAATCGAAACCCTCAAGGAAATCAAGGAACTGAGCGACAATCCAAATTCAAGTGTCCCCTGCATTGCCTTTACTGCGAACGCCATCTCCGGGGCAAGGGAAATGTTCCTCCGCTGCGGCTTTGTCGACTACATTACAAAACCCATTGACTACAAGCGTTTTGAGCAGATGCTGGGCCAATACTTGCCGAAAGACCTTATTCATCGCGTGACTGGAGAAACACCTAGCTCAACTGTGACTGCGGAAGACAACGTTTTCATCTCAAAATTCAAGCAGATTCACGGGGTCGACTTTGAAAAGGCGATGGAATATTGTGGCGAAGAAAGTGTATTGAAAAGTGCCGTCTACGACTTTTATGACGCAATTGAAAAAAACGCATACTTGATCGACAGCTATCAAAAGACAAGTGATTTTGATAACTATCAGATTTTAGTCCACAGTCTAAAAAGTTCCGCAAGGTTCCTCGGTCTGAGAGAACTTTCAGAAAAGGCAAAGGCTATGGAAGCCGCTTCCAGTGAAAAAAACGAGATTCTGGTTAAGGCAAAAACTCCGGAACTGCTTAAACTGTACAGATCTTATCTTTCCCCATTGGAAAGCATAATTTCCGGAAAATTTGAAACTGAAAAACAAGAGCAGACGCTTACAGACACCCAATTTGAGGAGGCTTTGCAGTCAGTAAAGGAATGTATAAGTGCGGACGACTTTACCGCAGCAGAAAATATCATCTCGATGATTTCGACTTTTAAAATCAATCAGGAAGCGAAAACAAAATTTGATAAAATAAAAACCGCCGTATATACTAAGAATAAGGACTTAGTATTAGATAACAGAGAAAATCAATAGGGGCTAAAACATGTCAAGTGATTCAATTTTATTTATAGGAGACAACGAGCAGAACTTTTTGGTACGCGCAATGATTAAAAGCCTGCGAGATGCAGGATATGCAGTTCAATTTTGTATGCCAGATGTTTACCAAATTTCCCGCTTTGAACGGCAGAAGATTTTGCCGGACATTTTTGTAATCTATTTTGAGGGCTACGAGTCTTCTTCTGACCGGGCATACTCATATATCAAACAGCTGATGGTTGAAAAAGGACATAAAAGGAACCTCTTTTTGATTGGAAACCCAGTCGAAATCAATGCCGCCTACAGGATGATTCCGCAGAGTTTTGTCACACACGTCTTTGAGCGCCCTGTAAATACAGATGACATGATTTTGCAGATTAAAAAACTTTCGATTGAGTACAAATACGATGAAAAGGAAAATCTGCTTGCAGCGGAAGAAAGTATGATTGACGCAAGCAAAAAGACAATCCTTATTGTTGATGACGACATCGTGCAGTTGCACGCCATGCAGCGGTGGTTCTCAAAAAAATTCAACACCTTTGTCGTAAATTCTGGAATGGACACGATTTCATTCTTAAAGCACCGGGCTGTAGACTTGATTCTTTTGGATTACAAAATGCCGGCCCTCTCCGGTCTTGATATACTGCAAGTCTTGCGCTCGGAGCCAAGCACGGCTTCAATCCCAGTAATTTTCTTGACCGGTGCAGATGACAAAAAGACTGTCATGGACATCATCGAGGCAAAACCTGATGGATACATTCTTAAATCCACGGCTCCTGCAATTCTCGTTCAAAACGTAGAAGATTTCTTTACAAAGCAGATAGAAAATGCCGCCCGACAGAGAGAGGAAGAAGAAATTCGCAAGAACACCCCGATACCGCACCCTGAGGAATTTTTAGAAGAACTTCCCATAATATAAGCAATAATACAAATCTGCAAAAAAATGTCGGTCTTCATACAAGGCCGATATTTTTTATTAATACGAGACTTTAATAGCCTAATGGTGATTTTAAAGTCTTATTTTTTGTAGTAAATATCCAAACCTTCCTGAACCGCGGCCTGAATATTCTTTTTCCCGGTAAGCAAGTCCGGCATTCCGTCAAAAGTCGATTTTCGGCATTCACCCTGATACAAATCTTGCAAGGCTCCCGTAATTGAAGTCGCCCGCTTAGTCATTTCGACAGCCTTGATTTGCAGAGAATTCAAAGTCTTCGGGTCAACCGTGGCACCGTTTTTAAGCGCCGTCATCGTATGCTCCGCAAAAATGGAGACAACAGCATCGCTTGTCATGTAAGAGATGAATTTGACTGCGGCCTCTCGTTTTTTGTCGTCCTGCCAGGCTTTTCTTGTAATGAAATAACCCATCGAAACCCCGCCAATCAAATCCGTAGCCCTGCGACTTTCGCTTTTTGGAAAGAAAGTCACGCCGAATTTCTCAAGTTCTTCTGGAGTCGAACAGGCGCGGGCAATTCCACCGCATTTCCAGCTGCCCTGAAGCAAAAATGCCGCCTTGCCGGAAGTAAAATTCTGGAAAATCTCAGAATCAGATACGGTCAGCGTGTCATCCTCAAAGCACCCCGCCTCGTACAATTCTTTTAAGGCGGAAAGCCCCCTTGTCCAAGCTTTGCCGGCCGAGTCCCCGGCTGAGCGGGGAATAAAATTATGGGTCGTTGGAGTCTGTGCATTGAAAATCATAAATTCCCACCAGTAATGAGGAATCTCCCCTAAAGCGGCGGCAACCGGTATAAAACCTGCGGCTCTGACTTTTTTGCAGATTCCGATAAATTCAGGAATCGTAGTATTCTCATCGGGAATCTCGGCTCCGGCTTTTTTTAAGATTTCAGAATTGTAATACAATCCCTCCCAGTAGCCATTGACAGGAACCGCGTATTTTTTGCCGTCAGCAAGACTCATGGGCAGGTAAATTTCATTCATGTTAGAGGCATAGTCCGGGTATTTTGAGCGGATTTCATCAATCGGGACAACCTGTTTTTTCTCGATAAAAGGACTGGAGTCTGCGCCTGTAAAAAAGAAGAGGACATCAGGCTCCCGGCCGTGTTTAAAATCATCTTTGACCTTGGCCTTGAATTCCTCGCTGGAGTTTTCCGATGTATCTAAAACGGAGATTCCAGTAGCTTCCTGCCAAACCTTTATATAATTCTGGTAGTTACGGGCATTTGAATCCGTTCCGGCATACGTTGTTTTTACAACCAAAAAGTCCTTTTTATTTGCTTCTGATATCTTTCCAGCCTCATTTTCTTTACTACAAGAAAACAAAAGAAAAACTGACAAAATTGCAGGCAAAAATAGGGTTCTTGATTTTATCATTGTGCCTCCAAAAGGATTAGACTTTAAAACTCTCGACGATTTTATAGACATTCGCGCTCGTTTCAAGATTTTGTTTGGCTGCGGTGGAAGAATTTCCGGCTTGTTCTGCAATGTCTTTCATAGAGTTTTGAGTATTTGCCGACAAAGTTGAAATTTCCGCAGCCGCTTTTTTCAGCTCTGCAATCTGACCAAACATAGAATCTGACTGCTGCTTCATCACATTGGAAGCAGTTTCAATTGTCTGAGACGAAGAATTCACAAGGCCGACCGAATCAAGAAGATTTTTCGTTCCCCGCTCCTGCTCGTCAACGGAGGCTGAAACATCCTCAAGCATTTTTTGGATTTCGGCAATTCTCATTCCGACACTTTCAAACGATGCAAGAGAAAGTTTTGACGCATCAACAATGCCGGAAATCGCATCCGTAATCGTCCTAACGAGGTCGCCGATTGACTTTGACTGCTTGGCAGAATTTTCCGCCAGAGTGCGAATTTCACCGGCGACAACTGCAAAACCTTTTCCAGCCTCGCCCGCATGGGCAGCCTCAATAGAAGCGTTCATCGCCAAAAGATTGGTCTGGGCGGAAATATCCTCAATCGTCGCATTGGCCTTGAACAAGTCGGAGGCCTGAGTTTGTATAATGGCGACTTTTTCAGCCACCGTTTTTTGGTCTCTTTGACCTTCTTCGGAGTCATTGACCAGCTGCCCGTATTTTTGAGAAATTTGCTGGACATTAGACTCGATATTCTCGATATTTCCAGAGATTTCTTTTACGTTCAACGAAATTTTTGAAATAGCGTCCGCCTGGGTTGAGATTTTGCTGTTCAAAAGGTTAATCGCATCCTGAACTTTGGAGCCGGACTCAGAAAGCGAATCCGCAGTCTTAGTCTGGACTGTTGCACGACCGTCAATATTCGTGACAGCCTGCATCGCCGAGTCAATAGAACGAATCGTTGCGTCCGTCCGGTCGTTCAAATCTTTGCCGGACTGGCTCAACAAGGTCACGGATTCCTTTATGGAGCGAATCATCTTGAAAAGGCTGTCTGTCAGATAGTTACAGTTTTTAACTAGACGGCCGATTTCGTCATCAGCTTTTACAGGAATTTTCTGGGAAAGGTCAGCCTTGCCGCTTGCGATTGCTCCGATTGACTCAGAGACTTTATTCATGCGGTCAAAAAGTCTTTTCAAAAAATACGAAACCGAGAAAATCGCCAAAAGCAGCAGGACGGCGGCAACCACTATTCCCTTGATGATGATAGCCACGATTGAAGCGCGGAGAATCGCAGCGTCGTAGTCTGCGGCGACAAAGCCGATTCCACGGCCGTTTATTTTTATCGGGGCGAACACGGTAATAAGCCAGCCCCAGCCATCCTGATTTTCCATTTTTGAAATCTGAATAGTTCCGCTTTCCATACATTTTATCGCGGGCTTTCCGTAGTTATCAGCGGTTTCTTTTGTACCGAGGGGAGAAAAATTCTCTGTGTCGCTCGGCTCGCAGGAAGCGTCAACAACATACATGTACTCGTCAGGACCGGATGGAACCATCGTGTAATAGTATCTTGCGGAGGAAGTTGCCCGCAAGGCAAAAAGTTTTTGGCGAATGTCTTCATACTCCTCTGATTCTGCATCCATCGAATTGATGATTCGCATAAAGGCTTCCCCGTCAATCGCATCAGCCCCCTGCTGGACAAGAGGTGTTCCATTTTCAACAAATGTTGCAATCGTACCGTTCACCGCGGACTGAACCGAAACAAACGTAGAAATCGAAAAAGCAACAGCAAAAAAAAGTGAGATAAAAAATGTATATTTTACCTTTAGAGAAATAGCTACCATAAGTGATATTATAGCGCAAAATCAATATAGTTTAAAGAATTTTAAATTTTCGTTTTTATTTTTCTTTGCGGCATATAAATTTTTGTCAGCAGTCTGAATCAAAAGTCTGAGGCTTTCGTTTGATTTTAACGTCCCTTCCGCAAGGCCGGTTGAAGTTCCGATTTTCAAAGTCTGACCGGCTGGAGTCTGGACTGTCAGAGATTTTGCGAGTTCCCTGAATTTCTCAAGTCTGCGCTCAAATTCCTTTGACTCAGTGTCGCAGAGGACTAAAAACTCGTCTCCGCCGTAGCGGTAACAATTTTCAGACCCGAACGACTCCATGAAAATTCCCGCCAAAGACTTTAACACGGCATCCCCGGTAGCGTGTCCGTACGAGTCGTTAAAAGTCTTGAACTTGTCGACATCCGCCATAATGACGTGAACAGACCGCCCAAGAAAATTAGAAAAATCAGCCCGCAAGGAATGCCGGTTTTTAAGTCCTGTCAGTCCGTCCCGCAATGAAAGGGCGGAAAGCTCCATTTCACGCAGGGCAGTCCGTAGTTTTTCCGCATAGCGGGCAAAGGAGACGGCGACTACAAGCAGGTAGATTGTGAAAAACTGGGCAGACATGAGCAGATCGACGGGGAGGTAAAGGGTCATAATCCCCCGCATGAATAAAAATGAAAGTGAAAGATAGAAAAAGGAGACAAGAGGCTTCATGACAAAAATGCAGGCCCCCATGACCACAAAGGAAAAAAATGTGAAGACAAGGTTATTTGCCCTAAAGTCAGTCGCGGTCATAAAAGCCCCGCAAAAAGTCACGGTCAGCGAAAAAATAAAAACCATCAAAGAATCATATTTCGAGTTGCAGATTATTCCCCTGTAGCGCAGGATAAAATAGCAGAGGAAGAAGACAGACAAGGCGATTAAAAGCAGGCGGGGAAAATATTGCTCAAAAAGCGAGGAAAAACTTGCGGCAGTCAAAAAAATCTCAAGTTGACCAGGACGGGGCAGCAACTTGCGGATAAAGGCGATTATCAGAACTTCTGCCAGCAAAATGGAAGTCACGAAGATTCCGGTGCGTACATTAGACTCGCTGAGGTATTCGTCCACGCCCTTATCCATGGTTTTCAGACCAATCCACTGGGAAAAAGAGATTTCCATTTTGACCTCCGTTCCTTATAAATATAATAGGTAGAAAATGAGAACTTTTAAAGATAAATTTAATAGATAAACAAAAATTATGGGAAAATCCGTCAGCTGGCCAGTGCCTCAACCGGGTCAAGTTTTGCAGCCCTGGAAGCCGGACTCAAGCCGAAGAAAATTCCGACAAAGACCGAAAAGAAAAAAGCAATCACGCACGAAGGCAGACTGACCACGGGGGACAGCTCTCGGACAAATTCAATCGCGACGGAAATCAAGGAGCCGAGCAAAATGCCCACGCTGCCGCCGATTACAGTGATTGCGGCCGACTCGATTAAAAACTGCCTCCTGATTACGGATGGGCTTGCACCAAGTGCCTTTCTGATTCCGATTTCCTGCCGCCGCTCCGTGACGGTGACAATCATTATGTTCATGATTCCGATTCCGCCGACCAAAAGTGAAATCGCCGCGATTGCAGAGAGCATGATTGAGACCGTGTTCAAAACCGATGAAACCTGCTCAATCATCGACTGCATGGACATGACGTTAACACTTCCCTCGGTGCCGGACTTTTTCTCGCAAAAATCCTCGACTTTCTCAGCCAGGGCGGAAGCCTTGTCCGTGGAGACCGCCTGAACCATAACGGTGTCAGCGGTCGGATTGGGTTTGACCTTTTTTGCGTAGAATCCGCGTGGGATAAAGCAGGAAGTCGAAGTTGACTCCATACCGCTGGTCTGCTCTTTTAAAACGCCGATAATTTCAAAATTAAAGGGAACTTTTGATGTTACCAAAAGAATCCTCTTTCCAACAGCGTCACCGTTCGGAAAAAGGGAGGAAGCGATTTCACTGCCCAAAATTATTTTTTGGTTTCCGGCAACGTTGTCAGTCACAGTGAAAAAGCGGCCGGAGTCCAGCTGCATTCCGAAAGTCTGCATGTAGTCACTCTCCACGGCAGAACAGGATGACGAGGCGGAAGAATCCCCATAGGAAATCGTGGCCGAGAGGGAGTTCTTGTACCAGACTTTTTTGATGTTCTCAACTGAGGCGAACAAATCCTCGCGGAAGCTTTCGTCGAATTTAAGGCTGACGGCATCGCGTCTGCGGCGGAACCAGCCAGAGGAAATCTGAACCATGTCCAGTCCCGCCGTGCCGAATTGACTTGAAATTTCCTGCTTGGAGGATTCTCCCATCGACATGATGATTATTACCGACGCGACTCCGATGATGATTCCCAAAAGCGAAAGAATAGTGCGCAGCTTGTTGCGGCGGAAATTCGAGAGTGCGTTCAAAAAATCTTCTAACATACAGACTCCTCTTCCTTTGAGAACGGAACTGGTATCTGCTTTTGGTCAGACTGAATCAGGCCGTCGAATATGCGGATGCAGCGGTTGCTGGCGGCACCGACTCTTGGGTCGTGGGTTACGATTACAACGGTCGTGCCGGTCTTGTTTATCTCCCAAAAAAGATTCATAACGGCCCTGCCCGTCTCAGAGTCCAAGGCTCCGGTCGGCTCGTCGGCCAAGATGATTTTAGGCTCCGTGACAGTCGCCCGCGCGATTGCAACCCTCTGTTTTTGCCCGCCTGAAAGCTCGCTTGGATGGTGGCTGATTCTGTCAGCAAGACCGACCTTTGCCAATGCGCTTTTTGCCCTTTCAATCCGCTCCCTGCGGTCAATTCCTGCGTAGCGTAGGGGCAGCATGACGTTTTCTAAAACCGTCATCGAGGGAAGGAGAAAATACTGCTGGAAAACAAAGCCGATTGTCTTGTTGCGCAAAAAAGCCAGCTCTTTCTCTGACATTTTGGAGGTTTCTCGGCCGTTGATTTTCACTATTCCGCCGGAAGGCCTGTCCAGGCAGCCAATCATGTTCATGCAGGTGGATTTCCCGGAGCCAGAAGGTCCCATAATCGTGACAAATTCCCCCTGAGAGACCTCGAAAGAAATTCCCCGCAGGGCTTTGACAGTCTGGTCGCCCATGACGTACTCGCGGGTGACCCCCTCCATATTTATCACTAATTCCGGCATAAAATTCTCCTTGGGTTAGGGATAGTAGGGGCGCGGAGCGTTCGGCGGCAGCCGAATGAGGGCACCGAAACCCCGGATAGCCCGACCCGCCGAAGGCGGGGAACCCCCAATTTTTCATTTTCAATCAAAAGGGTGGTGGTCCGCCTGCTCCCGGCATTCCACCATTCCGCTCAGCCGGGCCCCGTCTGTTCCGACCGCTTGAGGCCTGCACGCTTTGAGCCTGCAAAATATCGCCGTCTGACACTTTCCCCTCAAGGATTTTAACGTAGTCTGAATCGTAGGGCTGGACTTTGACCGGGATTTTCTCAGACTCCCCGGCTTTTACGACAAAAGCCCCGCCCTTCTCGCGTCCGACCGCGTACTTGCTGACCAAAAGGTATTTTTCGTCCGGGGCGATTTTGATTTTTCCGCTGAAAGAATAATTCGGGAGGATTTCCTCAGGGTAGTCATCGATTCGGAGCTTCGCATTCACGACCGTAGCCCCCCTGTCAGTGACCTTGCCGATTGCAGGCCAGCCCACAACGTAGCCTGTGACTTTTCCGCCAGAATACGCAGGAAATGTGAATTCAACTGTCTGACCGGCCTCAAGTTTTGAGACATCAGTCTCGGCAATTTCAACCTCAGCAAGAAGATAGGACTTGTCGACCAGAGTGCCGATCTCATCCTTGGCCTCAAGGTAGTCGCCTGGGTCAACGTCCAAGTCAGCGATTACCCCGTCAAAAGTCGCGACGATTTTCCTGTCTTTAATCTTCTGCAAAAGGGAAGTCCGCTGGGTTTCGTAAAGCTCTATCTGCCTCCTGGCCCCGGTGACTTTTGCTGAGGCTATGTCGTAGTCGAGCTTTGCAAGGTTGTAGACCTGCTCAGTGTCGTCCTCCTGGAGAATCAGGTCGCCCTTTTTAACAAAGTCGCCCTCTTTCACGTAGACACCGACAACAGTGCCGTCGTTCAAAGCCTCAAGAGACTGCTCCCTTGCGGCGGAGACAGTTCCCGCCACCTCAATCACGTTCTCATAGACCTCGGACTTCACCGTGTAGGTCGTGTTTTTTGCCTTTGATGAGGCGATTGCAGTCCGTGCGACAGAAAGCCCCGCAAAAATCAAAATCAATGCTCCAGCCGAGATTAAAAGAGCCGTCAGCAGTTTTTTGTGTTTTTTGACAAATCCGGCCGCACGAAAAGCCGCACCGATTTTTTGATTTTTCTCACTTTTCATTTTTTCACTTTCCCCCGGCTCCATTTTGAGTCAGTCCTGAATCATTATGGAAAAGAAGTTTTGTCTCGTCGTTATAGATTATCAGCTTGATGGCCTCAATCAGCATGTTCAGCCTCGCCTTGTCCCGGTTGTTCCTCGCGTCCAGCCAGTCAGACTCTGTGACAATTCCCTGCTCGTACCAGGATGCCAGATCGCTTTCCAAATCCTTGTACATCTCGTATTCCTCGGCGTAGGATTTTGCAGCCCACTGAATGTCGCTCAATGAAGTCTGCTTGTCGAGAGTGTCAGTCTCATAAGAAAGCGCGGCGGACTTTACCGCGACCCTCTCAAGCTCCTCGTTGAGTTTGTCCTGCTTTTTGTCGATTGAAGCCTTGCGGAATTCGTTCGGGTCAATCGCGAGTGAAAGCGTGTAAAAGGGCTTGAAGTCAGAGTCCACGGGAAAAGAAACGCCAGCCGAGGCTGTAAGCCCGCGCCATTCAAGGGAAAGACCAGAGTCAACAGTGTCAGAGTCAGAAAATGAATTATTGAAAGTGTAGCCGCCCTTGGCCTTTAACGCCGTCGAGGAGTCAGATTTTCGCTCCAAATCCCCGATGTAAGAATCCCAGGCCGCGCTCTCGCTCTTTGTGTATGAGTCAGAGTCAAAAGACTTCACGTCAAGGGCTTCCACAGAGGGAATCGAATTTGGAAGGAATTCCACAGCCGGAATCGGCCGCCGCCTCTCGCTTTCTTCCATTTTTTCCTTTTTGTAGGCTGAATAGTCAAGCCCGCATTTTTTTGCGAAAACCGCAGTTTCCCGCTCAAGTTTGCGGACGTTTTCCTCTATGTCTCTTCTATCACTCTGGACAGCCAAATCCGCCCTCCTGTAGCTGGAGGAAGTCTTTGCGTAGCCCTGCGAAATCAGTTTTTCAAGCTCCTTTGTGTCATCGTACAAGTCGGCCCTTTTTTCGAGGACTGTGACCGCATAGCCGTACAAATTTTTCAGCTCCGTGTAAAAATCCTTCTCCGCCTCGACTGCCCTGTCCTGGGCATTTCTCCTCGCCTCCAAAAGCTCCCGCTCGGCCTTTAAAAGCTCTACCTTCCGTTTTGCGGCGGTGTTTCCGACTATTTCTATTGACGAGGAGATTGTTCCGTCCTCAAGTGTCTTTTCGCCGTCCTCGATTGTGAGCGGAAAGTCAGCTGAAATTTCCAGTCCCCTCGCCGCCGGAAGCGAGATTTTTCCTCCAGGACTCAGGGTGATTTTTGTCTTATCCGCTGAGGAAGTGATTTTTACAGTGCCGCTTTCAAGCTGGATGTCAAAGCCGTTGTCGATTTTTGTGGAGTCGAGGCTTAGGGCCTTTGATTTTGCGGTCAGAATGTATTTTTGAAGGTCAAGGTCGTTTTCAAGATAGCCGGAAAGAAGTTTTTCAAGACCGGGAGAATTCACATCCGCTAAATGCTCGTCCAAAAATGACGGGGCAGGAGCAGGATTTTTTTTATCCGCAGATTGAGAGTGGGCAAATCCGCAGAAAACCATAAAAGCAAAAAATGGAAATACTTTTTTTCGATAATTCTTCTTCATTGGATTTTCCTGCGTCCGTTTGCAATTAAAAACAACTAATTGCAAGCGGGCAACAGGATTTTTTTATAAAAGTTTTTTATATATTGAAGTATTTTTTGTAGGCCTTCCAAGTTGACTCAAGCAGGGTGTCAACGTCGGAATACTTTGGAACCCAGCCCAAAGTCTCACGGGCGAATTTTGAAGTCGCATACAGCTCTGCCGGGTCTCCTGGGCGGCGCTCAACGTAGTCAGCCGGAATTTCCTTGCCTGTGATTCTGCGGGCGGCCTCCAGCATTTCTGTGACTGTGACCCCCTTCTCGCTTCCAAGGTTGACGGTGAGGGACTTTTTGTTTTTCGTGATGTAGTCAAGGGCAAGGACATGGGCTGCGGCAAGGTCGGTCACGTGAACGTAGTCGCGGATGCAGGTGCCGTCGCGGGTTTTGTAGTCGTTTCCGAAAATCTTGAGCTTGTCGCGCTTGCCACATGCGGTTTCCATAATCACAGGAAGAAGGTTGGCCGGGTTCCGCTCAAGTCCGTAAAGAACGCCCTCTGGGTCATAGCCTGCCGCGTTGAAGTAGCGGAGGGCGGCGAATTTAAGGCCTTTGAGCTGCTCGTACCATTTCATGAATTCTTCGATTTTAAGCTTTGTAAAGCCGTAGTAGTTTTCAGGATTTTTCGGGTGGGCTTCGTCAATCGGCAGATATTCAGGCTCTCCGAAAACCGCCGCGCTTGATGAGAAGACCATGTTCAGGCAGCCGTGATTGACCGCGGAATTCAAAATGTTGATCGTGCCGTTGATATTGTTGATTGAGTATTTTTCCGGCTTAATCATCGACTCGCCGGCGGCCTTGAATGCAGCAAGGTGGATAAATGCATCGAATCCCCGCTCAAAAGCCTTGTCCAAGTCCTCCGGGTGCAGGATGTCGCCCGCGATAAAATCATTTTCCTTAAAAAGGTTCTGCAAAAGTCCGCTGCTCAGGTTGTCAAAAACAGTGACCTTGTGTCCCTTTGCCATCAATTCCTTTACAACATGACTGCCGATATATCCGGCACCGCCGATAACCAAAACTTTCATATAAATCTCCAAATAAAGATTAAAATTTTTCTTCCTTAACAGCCCGATTCTACCACGAAGGCAGATTTTTTTACAGGGAATTCGGGCAGCACGTCAGGAGTCCCTGCCGCCGCGAACTCCGGGCTACACATCGCTGCCGCTTCCGGCTCCAAGCTAAATCAGCTTTTCCGCAGCCTCTTCCCAGTCGGAATTGAGTTTGTCCAAAGTCGCCTGCAACTCAGAGATTTTCGCTTGAACAGACTTTGCCTTCTCCCCGTCAGAATAAACGGCCGGGTCAGCCATTTTATTTTCTTCCGCCTTTAGCTCTTCCTCAGTCGCCGCAATTTTTTCCTCAAGGCTTGCGACAAGACGCTCAATTTTTTTTCTTTCCGCGGCCTGTTTTTTCTGCTCCTGCCAGTCAAGCTTTGTCTCGCTGATTTGCTCCGCAGCTTCTTTTGGGGCGGTCTGGCTAGATTTTAAATTGCTCGTGTCAGTCGGAACGATTCCCGCCGCCTCAGCCTCCAGCCGCTGCATGTACTCGGCGTAAGTTCCGGGGTAAAGCCTGAAATGTCCGGGTGAAAGCTCCAGAACGCGGGTCGAAAGAGCCTCGTTAAAGCCCCGGTCGTGGCTTACGAAAATCACAGTCCCGCCAAAATCCTTGAGAGCTTCAAGAAGAACGTCCTTTGAGTGCATGTCCAAGTGGTTTGTCGGCTCGTCCAAAATCAAAAGATTAACCGGATGAAGCAAAAGTTTTAAAAGTGCGACCCTTGATTTCTCGCCGCCAGAAAGCACATCGATTTTCTTAAAAACATCATCTCCCCTAAAAAGAAAGGCACCCAGCATGTCGCGGACTTTTGGTACAAGCTCCAGCGGAGCCTCGTTTTCGATTGTCTCCAGAATGGTCTGGCCGTCTGTAAGACTTTCAGCGTTGTCCTGAGAAAAATAGCCGATTGAGACACCGCTTCCAAAATTGACGTTTCCAGTGAAATTCTTGTCGTCTCCCGCGATGATTCTGAGCAAAGTAGACTTTCCCGCCCCGTTGTGGCCGGAAATTATCATGCGCTCGCCTTTTTCAAGCTGGAATTCAAGATTGTCGAGAACATTATTCGCCCCGTCATAAGATTTACAGAGACCGGAGACCGTCAGGACGATGTTGCCGGAATGAGGAGCCTTGGGAAATGTAAAATGAATCTTTTTAAGCGACTCAGGAATTTCAATCCGCTCAATTTTGTCCAGCATTTTCTGCCTTTCTTGAGCCTGTGCCGCCTTTGTGGCCTTTGCCCCGAAACGTCTGATAAAGTCCTCAAGCTTGGCGATTTCTGCCTGCTGCTCCTCGTATTTTTTTATCAGCGATTCCAGTTCTACTTTTCGGACTTCCTCGTAGTGGGTGAAATTCCCCGGATAGCGGTGCAAGTCCCCGCCGAAAAGCTCGTAGACAACGTTTATCGTGTGGTCGAGAAAATAGCGGTCATGGGAGACAAGCAAAAATCCGCCTGAATAATTGTTCAAAAATTTCTCAAGCCACTCGCGGGCCTCAATATCCAGATAGTTGGTCGGCTCGTCAAGGAGGAGGATGTCAGGGTTCACCATGAGGGCTTTTGCCAGCGCGATTCTCATCTGCCAGCCGCCGGAAAATTCCTCGCACTTTCTCTCCAAATCTTCGTGCTTAAAGCCAAGACCCAAAAGGATTTTCTCAGCCTCTGCCCGCCGTCTGTTCCAGCCGGAAGACTCAAGCTCCGTCAAAATCGCGTCATGGCGTTCTAGCAAAGCCTTTGTGTTCGGAGGATTGTTTTTTAGCTCGTCGCCGATTTTCTCAAGTTCCGCCGTAAGCTCATAGCCGAATGAAAAAGCCTTGTCGGCCTCCTCAATCAAAGAACAGCCCTTGTGGGTAAGACCTGACTGGGGAAGATAGGAAATCCTCGCGTTTTTTGAGGCGACCCGCTTTCCAGAATCCGGCTGGGTCAGTCCCGCCATAATTTTAATCAGAGTGGACTTTCCCGCCCCGTTCGCTCCGGTCAAAGCGGCCTTTGTGCCGGTGGCGAGATTTACCGAGACGTTTTTAAGGATGTCCCTGTCACCGAATGCAAGAGAAACCTGTGAAAACTGTACAAATGCCTGTTCTATCGAAGCCATAAATTAATTTCCCACCTGACTTGAGAAGAACATGACCGTCGGACTTGAAGCCCTGGCCGTCAAAACACCATCGCGGATTGCAGACTTTGCAGTGCTTTCAAGGCGGATTCCTTCTCCGGTCAACTTATAAAGGAAGTAAACCTTTTCAGACAGACCGTCAAATTCAAAAGTAAGAATTCCATCGTATGACTTTTTGAGTTGGTCTGAAATAAAGTTCGTAATAGAAATTTGCGCATGATTTTTCGCCCCGGAAGGAATCACGTTCGGAACAAGCAGGTTAAAGCCAGACCAATAAAGGGAAGACTCACTTTCAAAAGAAATCTGACCGTAGCTTTCGCTCCTGAAGTCCGGGCCTGCCGCCTTGATTTTTGAAAGGGCAGTCTTTCTTGCGTTCATTTCCGCCGAAACCAAGTCAGCGACATTTTCCTCCAGGGTAACGAATCCTGCGTCCTTGGTCTTTCCATCTGAGTCCATGTAGCGCACAGTGATTGAGTCAGCCCCGTGGGCTGTAATTTGAATTCCTATATCCTTGAATTCATACTTTCCGCGTCCGATTTTCTTGATTTCACCAAAGGGCCATTCTTTTTCCACTGAATCAGTTTTAAGAGTGACAGTCCCAGACTCCTTGCCAAAGTCAAAGCCGTAAGTCTCCTGCATTGCAAGCGGGTCAATATGCTTGTCACGAATCATTTTTCGGAAAGTTTCCGGATACCATTTTTTAGCAGTCATTTCGTCAAGGTCTGAGTCAGTCGTAACCTGGGCGGTTTGCAAATCGCTGCCGTTCACAGGCTTTCCATCAATTCCGGCCTTAAAAAGCGAAAGATTGTGGGAAAAACACCAGCCTTCAGTTCCGTTTGAAGTCAAAACCCTGAGCCAATCCCCCTCCATGTTTCCCTTGCCGTTTGAAACAGTTTCCCCCTGTCCCTTGAGCAAAACGCGGATTACCTCCCCCTTGCGCAGGCGGTAAATCTGTTTTGAGGTATTCACGGACTCTTCACGGATAGGAAGACCGTCCAATTTAACGGAAGCATAGGTATGCGCATAGTCAGCAAGGCTGGTGGCCGTTTTTTTTGCTTTTCCCAAGCTCTGCGGTTCAGAGACCTGCCAAATGGGAAGTTCTATTTTTTCGCCGCCCTTGTCTTTTGAGACGACGTATTTTTTCATGATGTTTGACTTGATATAAACGCGGACAAGCTCCCCATCGTAGATTCCGTGCTCCACATCAGTCCAGAGGACGACCCCCCAACCAAGCGACTGGGAGCAGGAAGAAAGCATAAAAAACACAAAAAAAGCCCCGCAAATCCGGGCTAGCAAATTCTTAAATTTCATGCGCTGATTATAGCGATTTAGGCCCTGAGAGTGAATAAGAGTCCTTTTTACGAAATCACTGAATTTTATATTTTTACCGTTCCATGACTATATTTTATACAAAAACTGCCCATTTTTTTA
This sequence comes from uncultured Treponema sp., assembly GCA_946615905.1. GTDB lineage: Bacteria > Spirochaetota > Spirochaetia > Treponematales > Treponemataceae > Treponema_D. The sequence continues at coordinate 17,286 of CAMOIE010000019.1, forward strand.
TAAAATATGATTTTTTATCCAAAATTTAAACTTTATTTTAACAAAACAAAAGGATAATTTTCTCAGTTACTTTACGAAAAATTATCAGGAGCCTTTTATGAAAAAGCAAAGCCGGATTCATTTTTTCATTCTTACCTCAAGCATTCTTGCATTCGGCGGACTATTTTTTACAGCCTGCTCAAATGCCTCTGGCGGTGGCGGCGGAGACAGCTCCAACCCAGACACACAATCATCTCCAACAGCATACACGGCAGGCACTTCCGGCCAGATTTCCGCCAGCGATGCGCCGACCCATTACGCAAGCCTTGGTACAGGTTATGTCACAAGCGGATCTGGAACAACAGTCTCCACAAAGACGGAACTTTTAACCGCAATCTCAAACGGCGGACTCATTTATGTAAATGGCATGATTGATATGACCGATGGAATGTTACCTTCAAGTGGCGGCGGTTCTACGGCAGGACTTGATTCATTCGTAAACACAGTAACTGGCGGTGCATATACAAGTTATTCCGCATGGAAGACCGCCTATGCAAACGCTTGCACAACGACGACCGAAGACGGAAATTCAAAGTCAACAAGCAAAAGCTCTTTATACGACACCCTCTGGAAATTGAATAACGCATGGAAGAACAATCTAGACTCCTATGTCTCAGGCTGGCAAGGAATTCAGATAAGCATAAAAAAACCGACAACCCTTATTGGCCTCACAAGCAGCAGCGGAATCAATGGCGGAGCGATTACAATAACAGCTTCCGGGGTAATCATTAGGAACCTGACGATTCAATACGCCTACGACCCCTTCCCCCATCACGAATCAGGTGACGGTTACAACGCCCAATTTGATTGCATCTGCATTCAAGACGGAGGAAAAAACGTCTGGATTGACCACTGCACTCTCAAGGACACAATGACTCTTGCCCATGTAAATACAGAAGGCAAGGACGATGAAAAATGGCAGACTTATGACGGCCTATTGGACATGAAAAATTACGCAGAGAACATAACTGTTTCATATTGCAAATTCATGAACCACGACAAAACCATGCTGATTGGCTCAAGCGACAGCGAAAAAGTAAACAATGTTGCTGTTAAAAATTCAGACCGCCACATCACATTGGCAAACAATTATTTCTATAACTGCGGACAGAGGTTGCCAATGGTTCGCCTGACAACAATTCATATCGTAAACAACTTTTTTGACAAAGATTCTTCCGCTCCCTACAGCCAGCAGTATGCAATCGGCAATAGAAAGAACGCCCTCATTTACTCAGAATGCAACTATTTTGGCCCAGAAATAAAGTATGCCTTCAAGGATGACGACGGAACAGTCTACGACACAGGCAGCTTCTACACTTCCAGCCAGAAAAACTCAACGCTGGCAGATTCCGCACCTTTCTCGCCGCCCTACTCCTACACAGCAGAATCTGCCCTAGAAGCAAAAGCAACAGTCATCTCAAATGCAGGGGCCGGCGTCTGGTCTGTAATCAGATAAAAAAAACTGGCGGAGCAAAATGTCCGCCAGTTAGATTATTCACTGCTCAATCAGCAATCTCTTTTATTTTGTCGCATCGATGGGCTTCATAGCCGTCATATATGCTCTTAACTTTCTTCCAACGACCTCAATCGGGTGGTTGCGGATTTCAGCGTTTACGGCAACCAGCTGTGTATTTGACACAGAGCAGTCCTTCACGTCCAGTCCCTTTCCGATTACATCAGTGTGGAGCTTGGGCATAAGGTCTTTTGCCATCATCGGGGCGGCAACGCGGGCGAAGAGGTAGCAGCCGTACTCAGCAGTGTCTGAGATTACGCGGTTCATCTCATAGAGGCGTTTGCGGTCAATCAGGTTTGCAATCAGCGGAACCTCGTGAAGTGACTCATAATAAGCGGACTCTTCCTTGATTCCTGCGTCAACCATTGTCTCGAATGCAAGCTCACAACCGGCTTTTACCATCGCGACCATCAGGATTCCCTTGTCAAAGTATTCCTGCTCGGAGATTTCTTCTTTTGACTCCTCGTTTTTCTCGAAGGGCAAAGCACCGGTTTCCTCGCGCCAAGTGAGAAGGTCGTGGTCCTTGTTGGCCCAATCCTTCATCATCGTGCTTGAGAATTTGCCGGAGATGATGTCGTCCATGTGCTTCTGGTAGAGGGGGGCGAGGAGCTTTTTGATTTCTTTTGAAAGCTCGTTCGCCTTGATTTTGGCCGGATTTGAGAGGCGGTCCATCATGTTGGTGATTCCACCCCACTTAAGGGCCTCGGAGACAACGTTCCAGCCGTGCATTAAAAGTTTTGTGGCATACTCAGGGGCGATTCCCTCGGAGACCATTTTGTCGTAGCAGACGATTGTTCCTGCCTGCAACATACCGCAGAGGATTGTCTGCTCGCCCATCAAGTCTGATTTTACTTCGGCAACGAAAGATGACTCAAGAACGCCGGCCTTGCTTCCGCCCATTCCGACGGCTAAGGCCTTCGCGTAAGCCCAGCCCTTTCCCTCAGGGTCGTTTACCGGGTGGACAGCGATAAGGTCGGGGACTCCAAATCCGCGCTCAAACTCGTGCCAGACTTCTGTTCCTGGTCCTTTGGGGGCACACATGACGACTGTGATATCGGGGCGAATCTGCATTCCCTCTTCAATCATGTTGAATCCGTGTGAATACCAGAGGGCAGAGCCTTTCTTCATTCTCTTCATTACTTCTGTGATTACGGCAGTGTGCTGCTTGTCAGGGGTGAGATTTCCAACGAGGTCAGCGGTCGGGATAAGCTCATCATAAGTGCCGACTTTAAAACCATTCTCGGTCGCGTTTTTCCATGACTGGCGTTTTTCGGTGATTGCAGCCTCGCGGAGTGCATAAGAAACATCCAAACCTGAGTCGCGGAGGCAGAGGCCCTGGTTCAAGCCCTGTGCGCCACAGCCGACGATTACGATTTTCTTGCCTTTAAGTGCGTTAACACCGTCAGCGAATTCTTCTTTAGCCATTGACCGGCAGTGTCCCAACTGAAGGCGGGCTTCACGCCACGGGATTGAATTGAAATAATTTTCACCCATCTGGATTACCTCTGTTTAAGTTTTAATTTTACTAAAACAACTTTAGTATTTGTTCAGAAATTAGTATATCGCAGATGGGATTTTATGTAAAGGTGACTCTTTGCTTTTGGACGCTTCCGCAGAGTTTCTTCTACTTCTGGTAGTCCGGGGTTACGTCCCTGCCCATAGCCCTAAGCATCTCCTTGTCGCTTTTGATTGTGGCGCAGGCGACCGTAGTCAGCATGTTGCCGGTGATTGTGGCAGAGGCTCCAGACTTGAAGGCTTTCTCCCCGTCATTGGAAAGCAGGGCGCGTCCGGCGGCAAGCCTTATATCAGCCTTGGGATTTATGTAGCGGAACATTGCCACAGTCCGCAAAATCTCATCCTCGGTCAGGGGCTTTGCGTTCTCAAGGGGTGTTCCTTTTATAGGCATAAGTGCGTTAATCGGGATAGAGTCCACACCGGCCTCCGCCAGGTCAAGAGCCATGTCCAACCTGTCCTGCCAGGTCTCCCCCATGCCGATTATTCCGCCAGAACAGGCCCACATTCCCTCTTCCTTGACCATTTTAAGGGTAGCAAGCTTTTGCTCGTAAGTGTGGGTCGTGCAGATGTTGGGGAAATTTCTTCTGGAAGTTTCTATATTATGGTGGTAGCTTGTGACTCCGGCCTCGTGCAATGCGTGCAGCTGGTCACGCGTCAAAAAGCCCATGGAGGCGCAGAGGTCGATTTTGCACTCAGACTTCATTGTCCTGTAAGCGTCGAGTGCCTTGTCAAATTCGGAACCGGACAAAGCCCTTCCGGCCGTAACGATTGAGAAACGGTCTATTCCCTGGCTCTCGTTGAAGCGGCAGGCCTCCAAAATCTTATCCTTGGGGAGAAAGTCGTAGACCTCGCAGTTTGTGTGGTTGTGGGCTGACTGGGCGCAGTACTTGCAGTCCTCAGGGCACCTTCCGCTCCTTCCGTTGATGATTGAGCAGAGGTCAACCTTGTCACCGACGAAGTGCTGCCTTATTATGTCCGCGCCCTCGCAAAGCTCGCTCAGGTCGCAGTCAAAGAAGAAAGTCAGGTCGTCCTCTTTTGTCAGCCTTTTTCCGTTTATTATCCTTCCAGCCAAGTCAAGCATGTCCATTTTAATTGTCTACCTCTTTTTAATTATTTTGGTTTACAATTATAATAGCGAATCAGCCTAACTTATGGAAGGATTTTTTTGACACGGCCCCCATCGTTGAAAATCCCCTATAAATCATATAAACTTACACACATGAAACGGATTATTCCCGCAGTATTTGTTATCGTCGCCGCTTTGCTCGCATATTTTGCCTTGAGCCAGAAAGCCTTGCAGCCGAAACAGGAGCTTTCCCGTGCAAAAGTCGTAACCCCTGTCGTTAATTCTGGGGAAGAAGATAAGCTGCAGGACAGGCACGACTACGAGGATTCCGCCCAGACTTCATTCATCCGACTGTCCCACAACGAGACCCTTTTAAACGTTGTTGGAATGGACATCGATGCGGACGGCTATGACGACCAAATCAATATAGTAAAAACGTCAACTTCTCCTTATGTACAGCTGATTTTTGCCCTCTATAATCCAGAAAAGTCAGAATATGAGCGCGCCGCCAGAATCGAGACGAACATCACGCAGTCAAGGACTTTCGTCTGCACCAGCCTTGATGTAATCGGCAACCATACGAATGCGATTCTTTATCAGGGAAGCGCAGAAAATGGTCATCAAGTTTTGAAAATATACACTTGTAAAAAAACGCGGAAGGGAAATTTCGAACTGGAGCTTATCGGCGATTTTGACACCGATGGAACGGCTTTTATCCAGCAGACTGACCGCGATGAGTCCTACTCCCTTTCCCAGGCGAAGGGAGAGTCATTCCCGGTTTGGGTTTATTCTTCTGACCCCAATTCCGCAGGAACCGACCAAATTCAGACAGAATACGTTTATTCCGAAAAAGAAAAAAAATACCTTGCAAGCCGCATAATCCGTGTGACAGGCAGCCGTCTAGCCGCAAAAGAGCTTGAGAGGATTCAGGACGGAACAGTAGAAACTTTTTCGAAATTCCTGGACGGACTTTGGTACAAGGTCGACAATTCAGCCGGGGGAATCCGCTACGTCTTTTTTGACAACACCGCAGGCGAAGTCGTATTTGAGTACCAGGACAGCGAGGAAGTCTACCTCTGGAACAACCGCAGAATCCGCCGCAACGGAATGTATTTCTCCTCAGTGAACCAGTCAATCGAAAACCTCCAGCGCCGCTGTGACATCTCACTTTTGGGAATCGACGAAATTAGGCTCCGGATTCAAGATGACGTCCGCATGATAATCTCAGAAAGCAACCTCTGGGACGGCAACTACAAAAAAATGAGCATGTCTTCCGTCACCGCAAAGGCAGAAAAAGTCAAAAATTCGGAAATTTTTGAAGATTTGCGCAAGGGCCCCGCCTGGACAGGCTCAGACGGCAGCTACATAGTTTTCTCAAAAAATACATTTACCCGGCAGAACGGGAGCGAAAGCGAATTCGGCCAGTACAATCTTTTTACCATTTCTAAAAATCAACTGATTCAGTTCAGGCCAACGGCAGAAAATCCCTACTTTTCAGGGGCATACTCAATCGCCTACGAGCATCGGTCAAACTCTTCTGACGGGAAATCCTCCGATGACCAGACTTTGGATAAAAACACGATTCTCCTGCAACCGGTTATAGTCAATCCCGACGGCTTTTACGCCACCGAGTCACGTCCGATTGTATTGAAGAGGACAGCCCTAAAAAAGGCCGATAATTGACAGCCGCCCCACGTATTACTAAAATATCCAACTATGACAGCTAACGAATTACGTTCTAAATACATTGAATTTTTCAAATCAAAAGGCCACACAGAAATCTCAGGCCAGTCTTTAATTCCTGAAAACGATCCTTCAGTTTTGTTCACAACCGCCGGTATGCATCCGCTCGTTCCTTATTTGCTGGGTGAAAAGCATCCTTCCGGCACCCGCCTGACTGACTATCAGAAATGCGTCCGCACAGGCGACATCGATGAAGTTGGGGACCCAAGCCACCTGACATGCTTTGAGATGCTGGGCAACTGGTCTCTCGGCGACTATTTCAAAAAGGAATCAATCGCCTTCTCCTATGAATTTTTGACTTCTCCAAAATGGCTGGGACTCGATCCCCGCAAGATTTCCGTGACTGTTTTTGCCGGTGACGAAAACGCCCCCCGCGACGAGGAAGCCGCTTCCGAATGGATTAAAAACGGAATGCCGGAAGACAAAATCGCCTACCTGCCCGCAAGCGACAACTGGTGGGCTGCCGGTCCGACTGGTCCCTGTGGTCCAGACACTGAGATTTTCTACTGGGTCGGAGAGGGACTTCCTCCGGAAGGAAGCAACAAGGGCACAGACTCCGCCAACTGGATGGAAATCTGGAACAACGTCTTTATGCAGTTCGAACGCAAGGACGAAAAGACTCTCATCCCCCTTCCCAAGAAAAACGTTGACACAGGAATGGGTCTGGAGCGCACAAACTGCATTTTGCAGGGAAAAACATCTGTTTATCTTACAGAGGTTTTCCAGCCGATTATTGCGAAAATCGAAGAAATCTCAGGCAAAAAATACGGTGACACAGAGGACACTGACAGGTCAATCCGCATCATCGCTGACCACTGCCGCGCCGCAACATTCATTCTGGGCGACCAGAAGGGCGTAACTCCGTCAAACCTCGGAGCAGGCTATGTTCTCCGCCGCCTGATTCGCCGCGCTGTCCGCCACGGAATGAAACTCGGAATCGACAAGAATTTCATGGCTGAAATCTCAGCTGTCGTAATCGAGAACTTCAAAAACGCATACCCGGAACTTGAGCAGAACAGAGAGAAAATCGCAAAGGAACTCACTGCCGAAGAGAACAAATTCCGCGTCACCCTCAAAAACGGCGAGGCTGAATTCCAGAAACTTCTTCCCAATTTGATGAAGAATCCCAAAAAGGTCATCTCTGGAAAAGTCGCATTCAGACTCTACGACACATTCGGCTATCCGCTGGAGCTTACTCAGGAACTCGGCGCGGAGAACGGCTTTACAGTTGACATCGAGGGCTTTAAAGAGGCGGAAAAGAAACACCAGGAAGCCTCAAAGACTTTGGACGCAGGAAAGGCCAAGGGCGGTCTTGCAGAGCAGAGCGAAGTCACTACAAAATATCACACGGCGACCCACCTCTTGCAGCAGGCTTTGATTGACGTTCTCGGCGATGAAGTTGCCCAGAAAGGCTCCAACATCAACAACGAGCGCATGAGATTTGACTTTACATTCAGCCGCGCTATGACTCCAGAGGAAGTCAAAAAAGTCGAGGACATTGTAAACGAGAAAATCAAGGAAGACCTCCCCGTGACCATGCAAGTCATGCCGCTTGAGGAAGCTAAAAAAGAAGGTGCAAAAGCCCTCTTCGCAAGCAAGTACGGCGAGGAAGTCAAAGTCTACACAATCGGCAAAGACCCGAAAAACGACTGGTTCAGCAAGGAAGTCTGCGGCGGCCCGCACGTACAGCACACTGCCCAAATCGGTGACTTTAAAATCACCAAGGAACAGTCATCTTCTGCCGGTGTAAGAAGAATCCGCGCGGTGATTTCCGGCGGTCTTCCATTGGACAAATAATTTGTAACTTATATTTAATTAAAGTGTTATAAGTTTGCTGGTAATGAGCAAATTTATTTTAGAGGAAAAAAATGAAACGTTTTGCTTTAGGAATTACAGTTTTTTTGATGACGGCAATTGCAGCCTTTGCAGCAAATGATTTGACACCGCTTGTCATCGTCAAACTGAACAAGACAGAAACAATTACTCTTAAGCAACTTAAAAACCGCGTTGAGTTGTATCAAAAACAGAACAATATCGCTTCATTCACTGTTGACCAGAAAAAAGAAATTCTTCAAACAATGATTGACGAAAAGTTGGTTCTTCAGGCTGCGGCGAAAGCTGGATTTTCTATAACAGACACACAGGTCAACCAGTATTTTTTGAGCAGTTTCAGCCAGCGCATAGGTCACCAAGTGACAGAAGCAGAGCTTGCCGAAATCGTAAAGACAGAGACAGGTCATACACTTGATGAAGAGCTTCAAAATCAGGTTGGAATGAATGTCAAGGAATACAAGGCTCATCTCAAGAACCAGCTTACGGCTCAACAGTACGTAATCCAACTCAAAAGGTCAGAAATTCAGTCTGCGGCCCCGACAGATGAGGAAATCCGTGCATTCTACGAAATCAACAAGGCTTCATTCGTCCAGAACGATATGGTAAAGCTCTTTTTGGTCATCGTTCCAAAAGGCAAGGATGTCGAAGGTGCTCGTGTAAAGGCAAACAAACTTCTGAACGATGTAAAAGACAAAAAGCGGTCAGACACACAAATCAAGGCTGACATGGCAAAGGATTCCACCTACCAGAGCGGAGACCTCCTCATCGCAAAAACAGCCCAGCATGCCCAGCAGCTCAATATTTCATATCAGGAATTGATTGACTTGTTCGCCAAAAACATCGGTTATATCTCAACCCTGAATGAGACAAACACTGATTTTCAGTTTTATGTCGTCCGTGCAAAATATGCGGCAAAAATGCTGAATTTGAGCGATATAGTTCAGCCGGAAACAACTGTCACGGTTTACGACTACATCAAGCAGAATCTTACACAGCAGAAGCAGAGCCAGTATTTGCTGAAAGCAATTGAAGATGTAACAGCAGAATTGGATACGCCTGCAAACGTTGATCGCAAAAAGACCGGCGCAGACTTGGATAAATTGTTAAACTGGTAAGGAAAAGTAATGTCACGACGCAAAGGCAGAATTCTTGCATTTCAAGGCCTGTATTCTTGGGATGTAGGAAAAAGTTCCAAAGAAGACGTATTAAAACTTGACTGGGCAAAGGAAAAAGCTCTTGATGAAGAGGGAGCGGCATTTGCCCGTCTTTTGATTTCAGGCACAATCGACAATTCAGGGGTTGTGGACGAATTAATCACAAAGAATTTAAGCGGTTGGGAATTCAACCGTATAAATAAGGTCACAATCGCAATTCTCAGGATGAGCGTTTATTCCCTGCTCTTCCAAAAGGATATTCCGGCAAAAATCGTAATTGATGAAGCTGTAGATATCGCAAAGGAATTCGGTCCGGACGATTCTTACAAATTCGTCAACGCTGTTCTTGATAAAATCAATAAAACTGCCGAAAAAGAAGAGAATAGCAATTAAAATTAGGAGGGAGCAATGAAGCGCATCTCAAAAAAGTCCGTCCGACAGGCGGTCTATTCCATTTTTGTGATGACGGCCTTGCTGGCCACCGCTTCCTGCTCCCGCTCCAAGGCAGAACTTTCTTTTACATCCCAACTTGACACAATCGACACATATATAAGAACAGGCCAGCCAGATGACGCCCTAAAAGTTCTCAAACAGGCAGAGAAAAAAGCCTTTTCCGCCCCTGCAAGGATCGGTATTTACAAGCGGTACATGACTTTAGGCGAGACTAAGCGGGCTGAAAAAGTTTTGGTCAAGGGCTTAAAAAATCTTCCCAACGAAAGGACTTTGCTAGCAATTTACAGTCAGTTTTTACTCCGACAGGGCCGCAATGACGATGCTCTAAAAGAGGCGGAAGGCCTAAGGGGCAGTCAGTATGGCTCTCTTTATTCAGAGGCGAAACTAAAAAAAATCAGCGAGGGCAGAGATTATTCCTCCGCGGAAGAAAAAAGACTTCTTTTAAACTCTGACCTTGCAACCGTTTACTACGATGCTTTTTCCGGCACAAAAAATAACCGGTGGCTGATTAATTCCGCAGTGACAAACATGTACGCCGGTGACTATAAAAATGCCGCCAGCTTGCAGGAGCGCAATTTTTCTAGCGACAAGGAAGCCTTTTTCTGGGCCTTGCTCCAATATGATTCCGGGAATTACGATGTATGCGTAGAAAATCTTGCGAACATAACTGACGAAAAACTGGCATCGAAAGCGGCAGTATTAGCCTCAGATGCCTTTCAAATTCTGGACGAAAGCGACCAGGCGGAAGAAGCCAGGGCAAAAGTCCTTGAAAAGGCAAAAAACGACAAATCCCTGAAAGTCGCCCCGTCAATCAAAGTCAACTCTGCGATTTGGGCACAGGAAAAGGGACAGTACACAAGGGGCTACAAACTTTTGATGGAAGTTCTTAACAGCCAGCCAGAATATGTTCCCGCTCTTTTGACTTACGGAAAATTCGCCTACATGGATTCTCTTCCTAAAGAAATGACTCCTCTTGAAGCTTCCCTCTGGGAAAGCGATTTGAGAACCGATGCCATGCAGGTTTATGATGACAGACCCAAATATTTGGTTTCTGACGCCTTGCAAAAAATGCAACAGGCCATTATGGCTCAGGCCAAGCGCGGTGAAAGCGGAGACGGCCGCCTTATTGTTGAGCGCCTGAACCTTTATTTGAATACAGAAAAGAATTTGAACGAAAAATCCCGCCAAGCTGCCATTTGGAAGGTTCTTGAGCAGAACGAAATCGACAAGAACGTCTATCAGCCGCTTTTAGTTCAATACGCAGTACACGAGCTTTTGTTGGCGAGAAAAACTGACGAGGCCCGCTCTCTTTTTACGAATTATCTTGATTCCCGCTACGATTTGAAGGGGGAAAAGGCAGCCGCATCTCAAAAGGAAAAGACCGAGACGGACATTTTTGGCGGCCAAATTATAAGGCCCAAACAGGAAGTTCCAGAATACGTTGTAAAATCCGCATTTGGAGACCGGGCAGCCCAGTTTACACACGGACTTTCCGTCTGGGAATGTGAGTGTGCCGCATATTTTACCCTCCTTGATAAAAATTCCGACGCAGCAAAACGCCTCTACGAATACGTTCTTTTTGAGACGGGTGGAGTTCACAATGTGGACTTGGCGGATGCCTCAAAGATGACGGCAATTTCGCCGATGGCGGGCGACTCTTCAGCAATCAACTTGGCGATGATTTATTCTTCAACTGGGGAAAGAAAAAAAGCACTTGCCCTCTACGGACTGGTCGCCGGGCGCATAAAAGATGGGCATTTAAAGTCTCAGATTCTTTACCGTGAAGCCTTAATTCAAAAGGCGACCGGTGACTTGCACGGAGCCATTATCTCGCTTGAATATGCAATCACAATCGACCCGCAAAATGCCGAAGCCCGCCTTTTAAAGAGAGAACTCAAAGGTTTTTAATCGCGCAAGATAGGGAGCGACGGCTTTGCAAAAGCCGGAAAATCGCGACTATGGGAGCAATTTTAGCGAGTCTCGGTCTTGCCCCTGCAAGACCGCCAGAGCGACGGTGCGGGCTTTGCAAAAGCCGGAAAATTGCGACTATGGGAGCAATTTTAGCGAGTCTCGGTCTTGCCCCTGCAAGACCGCCAGAGCGACGATAAAAATTTGGAAAACGCGCAAGGCAATGGAACCCCGAAAGTTGGCGGCAGCTTGTTGCCGCCAATGAGCGTTAGCGAAGGGTGGAACTGCCGACCCGCCATGCCTGCCCATCCAAGGACAGGCACGGCGGGATGCGCCCAAAATCAGTTAAAAAAAATTATTTTATTTTCCACATCTTCTAATATTGACCAAAAACTCTACCGATAGTATATTTGAAAGCGTCAAAAACACTAGATATAGCGTTTTTTGACGGTAAAAAAGCTAAAAGCATACTAGACAACGAATTATAAAAAGAAAGCATACGGACTGAATTTTTGGTCGCGTGCGGGAGTGGGAAATGAAAATTATCAAGCGCAACGGTGTGGAAGTCGACTTTGACTCAAACAAAATCGTAAAAGCAATTTCCAAGGCAAACCGGGAAGTTCCGGCCGCCGAACAGCTCCCCGACTCAACAATCAACAAAATCGCATCCGACATTGAGCACCAGTGCCGTCAAGAAAACCACGAGATGAACGTGGAGGCCATTCAGGATTTGGTCGAAAAGGCAATCATGAAGGCCGGCTCTTTTTCCGTCGCAAAACTCTACATCACTTACCGCTACCAGCACGCCCTTATGCGCAAGGCCAACTCAACTGACAGCCAGATTCTTTCCCTTCTCGAATGCAACAACGAGGAGGTCAAGCAGGAGAATTCCAACAAGAATTCTACGGTCGTCTCTGTCCAGCGCGACTACATGGCTGGCGAAGTTTCCAAGGACATCACGAAACGCTTTTTGCTCGATGAGGACATCGTTAAAGCCCACAATGACGGCTTGATTCACTTTCATGACGCGGACTATTTTGCCCAGCACATGCACAACTGCGACCTCGTTAACCTTGACGACATGCTGCAAAACGGAACCGTGATTTCCGGCACAAAAATCGACCGGCCCCACTCTTTCTCCACAGCCTGTAACATCGCGACGCAGATTATCGCCCAGGTCGCTTCCTGCCAGTACGGAGGACAGTCAATTTCTTTGGCTCATCTTGCCCCCTTTGTCGATGTCTCAAGGCAGAAAATCGCAAAAGAGCTGCACGAGACTGAGGAAGAGACCGGCGTAAAATTCACACAGGAGCAGTTTGCCGCTATCGTCCGCCGCCGCCTTGCTGATGAAATAAAGCGCGGAGTCCAGACGATTCAGTATCAGGTTGTCACCTTGATGACGACAAACGGACAGTCCCCATTTGTCACCGTCTTTATGTATTTGAACGAGGCCAAAAATGATCAGGAAAAGGCCGATTTGGCGCTCGTAATCGAGGAAGTTCTCCGTCAGCGTTATCAGGGCGTTAAAAACGAGAAGGGCTACTGGGTCACTCCGGCTTTCCCAAAACTTATTTACGTTCTTGAAGAAGACAACATCGAGGAAGGCGGGGCTTACTACGGACTTACCCAGCTGGCCGCAAAATGCACTGCCCGCCGCATGGTTCCCGACTATATCTCAGAGAAAAAAATGCTGGAGCTTAAAAAGGACGGTCAGGGACGGGGAAACGTTTACCCCTGCATGGGCTGCCGGTCTTTCCTCACTCCGGACAAGACTGCAAACGGCTACAACAACGTCGCCCGCGCCTTGAACTGGAAGCCCGGCGAATCAAAATACTACGGCCGCTTTAATCAGGGGGTTGTGACAATCAACTTGGTTGACGTTGCCTGCTCCTCAAACCGCGACAGGGATTTGTTCTGGAAGATTTTGGACGACCGCCTCGACCTCTGCTACCGCGCCCTTATGGCCCGCCACAACCGCCTTATGGGAACGCTTTCAGATGTTGCCCCGATTCTCTGGCAGAACGGCGCTCTTGCCCGCCTTGAGAAGGGTGAGAAAATCGACAAGCTGCTTTTCGGCGGATATTCAACGATTTCGCTTGGTTACGCAGGTTTGTGCGAGTGTGTCCGCTATATGACCGGAAAATCCCACACGGATCCCTCCGCTACTCCATTTGCGCTGGACATCATGAAAAAACTCAACGAGCGCACAAGCGAATGGAAGAACAAGACCAACATCGACTTCTCAATCTACGGAACCCCGCTTGAGTCAACGACATACAAATTCGCAAAATGCCTTAAAAAACGCTTCGGCGAAATCGAGGGCGTGACCGACAAAAACTACATCACAAACTCTTATCATGTGAACGTCACAGAGCAGATTGACGCATTCTCAAAACTGACATTCGAGAGCCAGTTCCAGGAGCTGAGTCCGGGAGGAGCTGTCAGCTACGTTGAGGTTCCAAACATGGAGAACAACATTCCGGCGGTGATGGCACTGCTCAAGCACATTTACAACACGATTCTCTACGCCGAGCTGAACACAAAGTCCGACTGCTGCCAAAAATGCGGCTATACAGGTCAGATTCAAATCGTCACTGACGGCGAGAACAAGCTGGTCTGGGAATGCCCCAACTGCGGAAACCGCGACCAGTCCACAATGAACGTTGCCCGCCGCACATGCGGTTATATCGGCACCCAGTACTGGAACCAGGGCCGCACCCAGGAAATCAAGGAAAGGGTCCTTCATTTGTAAAACGCTGCCGGATGGACGATATGACAGAAAACGAAGTTTTCTGTGGAACGAATGTGAAGCCACAGGCCGAGCATTCGTTTGGCGTTCCCCGCCTGTCGGCGGGGCGCTGCGTCCGCCACTCCGCTGTCGCTCCGGCCTCGCCCTGCGAGTCTGCCTGACGGCATGGCTCCCATCGCTAACGCAGACTTGAAAATTTATGAATTACGGAACAATCAAAAAATACGACATCGCTGATGGACTTGGAGTCCGGGTCTCACTATTTGTCTCCGGCTGCAGGGTTCACTGCCCGGGCTGCCAGAACCATGTCACCTGGGATTTTGACTACGGTCAGGAATTTACGGCGGAAAGCGAAAAAGAAATTCTTGAGGCCTTGTCCGCTCCGCAGATTTCAGGATTCTCGCTTTTGGGAGGAGAACCTTTCGAGCCAGAAAATCAGGAAGTCCTTGCTCCGCTTTTGGAAAAAATCAAAAAGGCATACCCGCAAAAAGACATCTGGTGCTGGACGGGCTACATCTACGACAGGGATATTCTTCCGCCGGACGGCAAAAAACACACGGCCTACACAGACCGTATGCTTGCCTGCATAGACACCCTTGTTGACGGTCCCTTCATCATTGAGGAGAGAGACCTAACCCTCAATTTTCGCGGCTCCCGCAACCAGCGCATTTTAAAAATCCACGAGATTCCGCCACGATAAGGGAAATGGACAAAAACCAGCCCCCGTGTGGGCGGGGGAATTTACACTGCAAATACTATTGACGAATTATGAAGTGCAGTTCATAATGAAAGCGTGTGGGAAATAAAATCAACACCAGAATACAACGAATGGTTTAAGGGATTGGACAGCGACTCAAAAATCAACATACGTGCGAAAGTCCTTTTACTGAAAGAAAAGGGACCTAACTTGCCACGTCCGTATGCTGACACATTGAAGGGTACAAAAATACCAAACCTTAAAGAACTGAGAATAAAGACATCTTCTCACCTTTACAGAATTTCTTTTATTTTTGATTCTGAACGCAACGGCATACTTCTTACGGCAGGTGACAAAAAAGGCAAAAATGAGAAAGTTTTCTATAAGAAACTAATAGATGACTCAATGGCGATTCTCAATAAATACCACATTCTTGACGGGGGAAAAAAATGACACAATTCACGAACGCGCTTGATTCAATGGAAAGCTCTATGACTGCCGAGGAAATTAAACTGTCAAACGAGCTTTACAATAAAGACTCTCTTTCTCTCCGACTTGCTGAATTGCGCGAGGTTGCGGGCGTTCCTCAAGATAAAATGGCAAATTTCAGCCAAAGCGCGGTCTCAAAACTTGAAAAACGCAAGGACATGAAAATTTCAACCCTGATTGACTACATAAAAGATTTGGGAATGAACTTGAAAATCACGGCATCAAACAGCAAAGAGTCTTACGTTCTGCTAAATTGCTAGTAAGATAACAAAAAAACAGCCCCCGCGTGGGCGGGGGCTGATGATGAATTACTTCATCTGGGCGGTTTCGATGCGGTCAGAAAGATTTATTTTTATTGAATTATAATACAAATCATCAGGGCAAATATCTTGACCGTTCGGCCATTCAACAGAGAAGCCGTTCGTTTTTACCAGAGAAAAATAATTCTTATTCTTTAGCTCTTCAAACCACGAACCTAAAATATACGGCTTTACATCAAAAATTCCAACTTCGCCATCATCAAAGGAAATTCTTAATGTATAATTTTCAAGGCTCTGAACTTCTTTTGCGGTTGGTCTAAGCATATTAACCTCTTATTGCAAGGGAATAATTTTAAACGGCTGCTCACCGTTACTCAACAAATTCCAGTTAGCTTCCAACTCATCTTTGTGCAATACAATCCATGCATCAAGAAGTTTTTGTTTATTACTTGGAAGAGAGCCTTCAAGAATGTTACCTTCAAAATCCATAACGACTTCATTCTCACCAAAAATGGCATGAAGATGCGGAACATGATGTTTTCCACCATGTTCATTTTGCATTCTGACAACAATCCCATAGAACATGCTTAATGCTGGCATAGATTTTTCCCCCTCACACACTATAGCACAGATTCTGGGATTCCGCCACGGTAAGGGGACTGGACAAAAAACCAGCCCCCGTGTGGGCGGGGGCTGATGGTGAATTATTTTTTCTGGGCGGTTTCGATATAACTTGAAGAGCCGGAGACTTTTCGCGCATAGGCTAGAACCGCATTATTCGTTCCGTTGGCGTAAACCTGACCGTAGTTCGTCGAAGAATAACTGTTTGGCGTGTGCTTATAGTAAGAGCTGCCGACAGTTCCGCTCGGTTGTGAGAGCTTTCCGTTAGAGTCTTTCCAAACGCCAGAAGAAATCTTTCCTTGCGGAATAGTAGATGTTGTCGGAACAAGGCTGACTTCCCACTTGCCCGTAAAGTAGTCGCTTGAGGCACCCTCACTTACGGATGATGAAACACCGCCCGGCAAGTATGCGAATTTCGGCTTCTGCTGAGACATTGAGAAGTAGCTGATATATGGGACAGGTTTGTTTGTCTCTGTGTCGATGGCAACATCAAGCGTGATGTCCGTTCCTACGATGTCAGCGGAGTCAACAATACAAGTCTGCGTTGTGCCTGTTACACTGCTCTTGTAAGCGTAGAGGAGGTTTCCGCTTGTGCCGTTGTAGCCCGCCATGTGGATTCCGCCATTCTGGTCAACCGCAACCTGACAGTATTCTCCGCCGGTGAATATTGACTCAGGAGCTGACCAGCCCTGACTTGTCCACGCATCGGCCGATGACCAGTTGTCAACCGTCTCCGTAAGATTGCTGGTAGGATTCTTCCAAGTTGTGTTTCCGTTCCAGTGCCCCGGATTGATTTTTGAGGTCGGAGAGGAATTGTATGAGTAGAGCATTTTGTTGCTGTAAGAATCGTACCAGACGATGACGAGTTTTTCGCCTCCCGCCGTGTTTGAAGGAACAACTCCGAGACAGACATATTCGCCGGAAGCCGCGCCTGAACGGTTTTTGTCCGCGACAACGTAAACCTGTTTTGCGTTGTCGTTGTAATGCTTAGGCGCATTGGCATTCTCTGTTGTTTGGAACATTCCAAACGCTTCATGCCCCGTAGAAGTTTCTGAAAGAGAGCCGTATTTGAGACGGATTTCGTCATTCAGGCGGTCATAATAGGCCAAGTAGACATCTGTCGTTGAATTAGCTCCCGGATGGGTGACAAGACTCGGAGAGCGGAATCCCTCCGTATCAAAGTCAATGTCTGTATTTGTATCGCTATTCAAGCGTCCGATTGCACCAATACGGATACTATTAGAGCCATAGTAGGTGCTGTAACGCCTATTGGTTCCAGTACTGTTAAAACCTTTTCCCCATTGTGAAGACATAAGAACGAATTTATCCGCCTCAGAAGAGTTCGTGTCTCCGCCGTTCACAGTCGCAAAGGCTTTTCCGTTTGAGGTAAACGTAAGTCCAATTCCGTCCATCTCATCGAAAGATGCCGTTGAATATATGTAAGAATATCCATCGTTGTACATGTCGAAGTAAAGCGGGCCGTCAGCAAAGGCGAAGCCCAACTGACCGTCAGTTTTGCCCGGAACAATCTTCATTACAGGCAACTTAACCTTGCCGCTAATCGGCACGACAGCTGAAGAGTTGAACTGCCATACGTCGATGTAGAGCAAGTCAGTGAGGTTATTGTTGTTAGAATTATTGGGCTGGCGGTTGTAGTAGTTTGCGTAAATCGTCCCCTTGTCCTTTTCTGTTGTTGAAGAAGTCAAAGTCGTAACATAATCACCCATCGCCTCGTCGTTGTTCAGGTTGTTGAGTGTCTTGCAAGAGCCGTTGGTGAACTCAATCTCGCCGCTTGAGAGCGTTGAAGGAATCGTAAAGTCGAGAACATCATAATATTCGCTCGTCGTAGAAGATGCAGACATGTCGCCAGAAGTTGAGTAATATGCATTGGTCAAGTTAAAGCCGTAGACTTTAACCTTTTCATAAGAAGTATTCATGCTACCGTCCGTAGTTGAGTCTGCATGGGTGTAAACTGGATAGTGTCCCAAAGCCGTGCGTGAGTATTTCGTCGGGTCATTTGAATTGAGAGAATCCAAAGAGGTTCCGATTCTGACGACATAAGGCACAACGTCAATTCTGTAATAAGGCTTGAATGTCGCCGCGACGGCGGTTCCACCCTCGGTGTAAACTGGAACTGCAGCATTTTCAGCGACTGTCTCGCTTGCACTCGTTGAAAGAGAGCTGATATTTCCTCCCTTGTCGACTGCGAAAATACGAACCATTTTGTCCGTGCCGACAATGCCAGTCAGTTTTGCAGAATCCCAGTCAACCTGCCAGCTTGCAGAGTGCCCGTACATGGTCAGGTAATTGTTGATTACAGATGAGTGCCAGCCGTCACCGTCATCTTCCATAGAGCCGTATGTCGTCCAGTCACCTGAGAAGTCTGCGATTTTATAGAAGGTCGCTCCGCCTTCCGTCTTTGTTTTATCGTCACCCGCATTGCCAGTAAACGTAAAGTTACCAGTAGTTCCATCTTTCGCGACGATTGCCATGTAGAGAGCGGTAATTCGTTGGTCATCGTAGGCGATTCCATGGAAGGAAATTTTTCCTGAAACCTTGGGGTCTTTGTCCATCTCGCCGGAAGTCTCAGTGAAGGGAGACGTCCATGTGTCCGAAATTGTCTCCAAGTCCTTCTCAAGCTCTATATGGCCGTTCTCCCTGCTGTTATTGTAGAGGGAATTGTTATTTGCGGAATTCCAGAAGAATGGATAGATTCCAGCGTGCGGCTTGTTTTTGTCCTGAACTGCTATATTGAATGCGACTTTTGCAGTTGCAGAAAGAGAGTCGGAGCCGGGAGTTGTTTCGTCAGCAGAATCCCAAAGTTTTACAATGAATTCCGCCCCGCCATTACCGATTCCGGCCAAAATTTCATTGCCAACTCCGGCAGAAGAATCGATGGCAAGAGGAATAGCGTAGACTTTTGTATTAAAGGTCGTCTTGTCAACAGTAATAGAAGACTCTTCATGGGAATCAAATTTTATCAATCCCTTGGTTGCAGTTTGACTTCCGACTGTGTAAGAATCGCTTGCAGCGGTCGCATTTTTTGATGTCCACTGGTAGTACATATCGCCGTTTCCACCGGTAATCTCAAAGCGCATCTGGGAATCAGCTTTGGCGATAAATTTTGAGTATGCGGAATTGCTTGAGTTTCCAAGAGCGTTTACTTTCGCCTCGGATACGCCCATCCAGCCGCGGATGGGGTCTTCTTCCAAAGTTGAGTATCTTGAAATTTCGTTGATTGAACCGTTGCTGCCGTCTGTAAAGTTACCGTCGCCAGACAAGTCAGTTGCCAAATAAATTTGGGCGATTCTTGGTCTGTTGTTCGTTACGAAAGTCGCTTCTGACTTCAAGTCGGAAACGTTACCCGCCTTGTCAGTAGCCAGATAATTTACAAAGAGGGGGCCATCTGGAATCACGCTTGAGTCAAATCCGAGAACCCAGTCATCATCCTCAATATGGTCATAAATGTCATCGCCATCGTCATTAGAACCCAAAACGCCGTTAGTCAAAGTCTCCGTTTTTGCGTTGTCCACGACCATGGCGTAGATTACATCCACGCTTGTTGACCGAGTTGTGTCAGCCGGTGTAAATGAGATTTCACTGCCACTTACAGATGAGACAGTCCTGTAAATTCCTGCCAGTTTGATTATGCTGCCCTTAGTGATGTATGGATCTTCGGCAGGTAAAATCAGGCTGTCGTCTTCATCCCTTGTGCATGAATAAGTTCTGTAAGGAAGTCCGTTGTTCGTTACCTTGCTTGAGTCGATTTTTACGTTCGTACCATCGACTGTGATTTCTTTTACATTCCATGCGCCAGATGAATAATAAGGCTGATAGATTGTGTCGCTAGCAGATGAACGCTTGCGCTGCAAGTAAACAGCCGCAAAAGAAAGGCCGGAACCGCTTTCTGTCACAGATGATTTTATTGAGAAGGATAAATTACTCTGCTCAATTGTAGTCGTGGAGCCATCAGCAGATTCCAAGCCGATTTTCGTTCCGCTAGAATTTGTGATTATCTTTTGCTCAGGGGCGGTATTGTCGAATTTAAATGAAATATCCTTATAGGACGTTCTAACCGGGTCAGAGTTGTCCGTGACAAAAATCTGAGAAGTCAGGGAACCGGTTCCCACCGTAGAGATTTTTACTTTCGCCTCAAGATAATTATTATGGCTTCCGTCCGTTGAAGCAGTAGCATCGCCTAAGTCAAAAGAATCAACCGTGGCAGTTCCTTCGACAAGGGTCGCAGACTCAACATAAGTTTTGTCGCTTGCGATGTCTATTCCGTTTGTGTCCTCAAGTGAGAATGTAAGCCACCAAGTGCCGGAAATCCACATGCCATCGGTATATGTCTGTTTAGAAATAATATCTCCTGAACCCGCATCGTTCTCCACATAGCGAACCAAAGTCAGGGCTTTTGCCGAGCCGATTTTTGGCGTGTCCTGGTCAACCTTAATGTAATACCAATCAGACTTTGCGCCGAGCAAGCCATTGTTGTCTTCCGCCCAAACACGGAAACGGAGCAAGTCGAGTTCAGACCCCGCAGGAACAAGATCTCCACTCTTGAAAGAATAATTCCAGCTTGAAGAGCCGTTCACAGTCACGTCAGAATAGCCGGAAGCGTCAGCATAAGTGTTAGAGTCGGTCTGCTTTTGAATCTGAATGTGGACAGCCTGGACGCTAACATTGTCTGTCGCAGAACCGTAAATATTTATCGTTCCGCCCAAAATATTTCTTACCGCTTCTTTTGAGGAAGGGGTCGTTACAGTTACGGAAGGTCTGTCGCCGTCAGGGTCAACGTTGAGAACATAATCTGTCACATAGCCGATGTTTCCAGCAGAGTCCTCAAGACGGAGGTAAATCGGCAGGGCGTAGATTCCTTCTGAGATTTCAGTTCCGTAAGTCACGCTTTCAGAGCCGCCCTGAGGATAGTTGTACCAAGTTGCATTTCCGTCAGAGTCAATTTCTGAATGGAAATACCTTAGTCCAGGCTGACAATAAACAGAACTTGTTTCAGTTGCAGTAAAGGGAATCGACCAAGAAACAGTTCCCGTCAGTTCTGTCCAAGAAACGGAGGAGCTTTCCGCATAAGTTGAATTTGAATTCCATGCCGCAACATCGTTGTTTGAAGGAATATAGAATTTTACGCTCTTTACGCCGGATGAGTCATCGCCATCGCTTGTGACTCCCCGCATTTCGACAGAGCCTGTCACCTGGGTTCCGCTTGCAGGATACAAAGAAGAGGCTGTCGGTGCCTTGTTGTCAACGATTACATCACGGGAGAAGGTCTGGCTTGAGGAGTTTTTGTCGGTTGAGACAACTTTGATTGACTCAAGCGCACTAATCTTTCCTGTAGGAACGTCCAAGGTGGCAGTCCAATAATCCCAGCCGGCAGTATCGACAGAAAGATCGTTGCCGGAATTATCCTTATAGGTGAGAATCGCAGGAGCGGACTCATTAAGGGCGTCAATAGGGTCAGAATCACCAAAACTTGCGGTAACGCCTTGGATGCCGGAAGTGTCCTTTGTCAGAATGTGAAGTTTTATGGTCTTTTTGGCTGTTGCCGTTGAGTTTCCATAGACTGTTCCGTTAGAAAGGGCCTTGCGATTTCCGTCATAATCGACCAAAACCGTACTGATTTCAGGCGGATTCGTGTCCAAAGTGAACTGGGCATAAGTTGAGCTGTCATCAGGATCAGTTGAATATGATGCTCCACGGACTTTCGGCTGAGTCAAAGTTGACAAAGAGCCTTTATTTGAGGTAAATGTCGTTCCCGCCGCATCCTTGACCTTAAAAAGCAGGGTCTTGAGTGCTTCCACCGCCGTTGACTGGTCAGTGTTTTGCAAAACGTAAGTCCAAGAGCCGTTCTGATAAGTCGTCGGAAGATTCCAAGTCTCCCCGTTGTTTTCTGAAATCTGGAAATCGCCATTTGCAACAGTACCATCATCGTCCGTTACAGACCCGTAAACAGTCGTGACGGTCAAAGTTCCGCCGGAAGACTTTACGTTTGAAAGAGAAATTACAGGCCGGTCAGCATCCAAGTCGACAGTATAGGCAAAATAATTCGCCCCCGTTCCTTCTTTGTATGAATAGGTTCTTGTCAATGTGGAGCCGGAAATAGTGTCCTTATAGATGTTGCAGTTGCCAGCCGTGTCAGTTACAACAGGAACCAGGTATATCTGCTTTTTAGGAGCAGACTCTGAAAGTCCGGCAGCTGTATTCACATCAAATTCTTCAAAATTCCATGAGTAAATTTTTGAGATATCTTCGACAGACCCGATTGCCGTCAAATTGTCAATCGTTATTGATGAAGTCGGTTTTACAAGAGAATAGTAAAGTGTAAATGCGGCCGGTTCCGCCCCGCTTGAGGTGACTTTTCCGCTAATGTCTATGTTGCCGTTCAGAGAGTCAGACGGCAAGACAGAAGAAGTTTCGTGGGTCAAAACCGTAGAAATTGCAGCATCAGGGGCAGTAACATCCTTTGACAAGGTAAATACAGATGATGATGAAACGTTGCCCGCCAAGTCAGAAATTGAGGCCGTCACCGGATATGACCTGCCGTCTTCGAGAGTTGACAATATGTCGGCACCGATTTCAACTGACCATGTTACTGATGTCGAAACCGAAGCCAAGGGGGCTACAAGAGACCTGCCGTTTACAGAAATCGTCACGGAAGAAACCCCAGAAGCATTGTCGGTCGCGGTTCCAGAAACAGTTACAGGGCTGACTCCGTTCGTGTACTGCTGACCGCTCTTGTTTGAGGACAAAATAGGACTTTCAGTATCAACGTTGAGAGAGTATGCAGGAATTGAATTGTTCCATGTGATATTTTCCCCAGCGGAAGAATTATTGTAGTCTTTTGCGTAAAGTGAATCCAAGCCAGCGTTTCCAACTTTATCCACCGCGACAAGGGCCAAATAGTTGTTGCCGATGGTCAAGCCTGTGATCGTCGTCTTATAAGAAGAATCTACGTTGGCAAAGACTTTGGCTCCGCTTGAATTCGTGTATGAAACCCTGCGGGTAATAGGCTCGTTGAGAGGGGCAAATTTTCCATCAGCCTGACCAGCGTAGTCCGAAAGGAAGGCAGAAAGGTCATCTGAAGTCGGCAGAGTCGGATAAGACTTATAGTAAATCATGGCAAGACCGGAACCATCCTCTTTCCAGTCACCGCGAATTGTGATCGTCTGGCTGTTACCCCAAGTTCCGACATGGTACTTGCCACCGACATCCTTATCAGCAGCATCGTCCCATGTAAGGCCAGCGGCAGTCAATTCCTCGCTTTCATTGTCGCTTGTGCCCATGCGGAAAACCATGTCCTTGCCGTTTTTGTCAAAAGCATGTTTTGCAGTCGGGACAGTTGTGTCGAATTTCAAGTAGACAGTTGACTCGCCAGTGTTTCCGGCAGAATCCTTTGTAGTCACGGTGAGGCTCGCATCATAGTCGCCAGACTGAGTGGCAAAGGTCGCCAAGTCGCTGCCAGTAATCGTAAAGCTCCAAGTCATGTCGTCATTAACATCAGCAAGTGGGGTTAGAACTTTAGAGGCAGCCCCGTTTAGGACGAAGGTCGTTGAGTCGAGCGTGTAGTTGTCAGTTGAGACTCCAGAAAGGGTAAAGTTGTAGGCCGCAGAATTGTTGACGTAGTAAAGAGTTTCCGCCTTGCCGCCGATCATTACTGTCGAAGCTGAAACACCCTCCGACGCTTTTGTCTCGTCAGAAACCTTGTAGCCTTCCAAAGACATGTTTTTGATTGACGGACTTGCAGTGTCAACGTAAATCTTGCGGGTTGTTGAGGTCGTTCCGCCGGAATTTGTAGCCGTTACAGTCAGCGTGACAGAATAAAGACCTTCTTCTGTGAAAATACTTGAGCGGGCTGTTGGAATTGTTACCTTGCCCGTGTATGAATGTTCTCCGCCAGAGGATGTCTTTGTCGCAGAGGTCAAAAGTTCATCATGGAAATTCTCAGAAGCACTAGACCCGTTTTTCTTAATTGCGATGTCAGAATAGAAGTCAGAAAGCTCGGTCTTGGAACTTATAGCTTTAATTTCCCATGCAAAATTGCCAGAGCAGAAGTCGTCTTTTGAAACAACAGCAAAATCCTCTTTACCGGAAGTAATTTCGACAGTCGGGGCTTCCGCATTGATTTTTGCATAGAAGCCGTAGCCAAAGTCCGAGGCAGAAGCTATTTCATTTTTTGCAATATCATGGCCTTCAACCGAGAAGGCATAATAGTGACCGCCCTTGAACACAGAGGATTCAATTTTGCTTTCCACGGCCAAAGATGAGTTGCTTGCTCCAGCCGTAGTCTTAGTATAGTGATAAGTTGCCGGGTCGCCATTAATTGCAGTCAAGGCAGCTGAGTCAGATAAGTCTGGGTTCATTAATTTTGCGTATGCAAGGGCAACGCTTTCGTTCCATGTCCACAAGACATATTTTGTGGCCGGATTTGCCAAATCATAATAGTAGACTGTAATCGTGCTTGTATCGAGATTCTTGTTGTCAAGTCCGGGTGAAAGAGTCAAGTTGAGCGGATTGCCGTCATAATAATTCGTGTAATAGAAAGAGTCTGACGAATTGAGTGTGCCACTGCCAGACGAGGCCTTGCCCAAACCAAATCCTCCGATTGCATAAGTCGGGTTGTTGTTGGGGTTCATTGAGAATTTCGGATAAACCGGAGTAGGATTTCCAGAAACGTCAGTCGTGGAGGTATTGCTTGTGTACTGGGTGATTGAAGTTTCCGCCACAGAGATTGTTTTTGCACCATCAAGAATGTCTTGAAGGGTATAAGCTCCGTCAGAATCCGTAAAAGTGGAGTCCGCAGAATAATCAGATGATGTTTTATTAAGATAATTGCGCAAAGTCGTTACGGTAAAAGACGGGGCCTCCGCAAAACTTGAGTCAATTAAATTTGAGAGGACTTTTGTTCCCCGGTAGAAAACCTTTGTGGCATTTCCCTTGCCGCTTGCACCGCTTCCAGGACTTGTATAATTGCGTGCCCCATCATACGCAGTTACCGTAAAATAATGGACTACAGTTCCAGCCGAGGCTGGATTTTGCATATTCGTAGCCCCGTAGAGAGCCAGATAATTTTTTTCTTCGTTTGTAGCCGGCTCTTCGGTTGCATAATATTCGGCGATTGACAGAGGACTTGCAGAAGTCATGTCCGTAATGTTTGAAAAAGAGCTTTCGCAAGCAAAAGTTCCGTCTTCGTTGTAAAAATCAACTACAAGAGAGTCAATTTTGCTGTTAGTCTGCTCGCTGAATGTTCCTGTAAGCTGGACTTTACGACCGAAGGCTTCCGCTGTATCAGAACCGACTGACACCGGATTGGTGATTACGAGAACTGGAGGGGTATTGTCAATCGTAAAGGCACGGGAAGAAGTTCCAGAAGAATGTCCGGCCTCATCCCTTGCAGTTACGCTGATTTCATAATTTCCATCAGGATATTTCCACCCATTGTAACCGGAGCCTTCTGAATATGAGTTCAATGAAACTGACCAAGAACCTCCGGCAACCGTAGCTGACTTCGTTTCCAAAAGTGCCCCGGAATCAGTATTTTTTACCGAGACTGAGACTGCCGTAACATCTTTGTCATCGGCACAAGTACCGGCAAAAGTGAAAGTTCCCATGATTGCGGCAGAAGACGGCGGATAAGAAATAGTAACTGTAGGAGCATCCGTATCAACAGATTCACCCAAACCAACTTCACAAGAAATTGCGGAAAACAAAACCGCCAAAGTAACAAAAATATTAAAAAACCTTTTCATAATACTGACAACTTTTATAAATAACATAAGCCTCTTCCCCCGTTAGAAGTGTTAAAAGACGCTCACACGCATACCGAACGAAACCTGTGGAATGACATTTTTAATTGTGTCACTTGAGCCAGAAACATCGCTCGGTATGAACCAAACCTGACCTTCTGTATAGAAAGAAATTGTCCTAAACAATTTCTGCTTTTCAAAAGTAACTCGCGGGAATTCAAGCTGACCCAAAACCGCACTCAAAATCTGAGCCTTGCCTGCGCCGGATTCCGTAAAGTAGGAAAAGTTTGCGCCCAAAGCGACATTCGCACTCAACCAATCCCAGTCGCGCCCCATAAACGAACCAAAAGGAATGTAGGCGACGTTTGCGAGAATTTTTCCGCCAAAAACATTTCCGCCGTAACGAAGGTTCGTCTTGTCAAACATGTCTCTCTGTTCCTGCGTAAACTGTCCGAACTGAGCCTGAAGCTTTACGTTGTCGTCAAAAAATGTAAGTCCTACGCCAACGTTAAAGAGGGTCGCCCCCCAGAACTGCCAGTCAAAGTACAAGCCCTGAATAAAGGCAGGAACTTCGTAGCTGGACTTGTCGCCCTTGCGCAAAAACAGGCTGACATTTCTAAGGGCAACGTCATCGCTGGCCAAACCGGAGAATTCCAATTCCTGGTTGTAATGGCCGCCTTCACCCGGAGAAATCAACTTTAACTCAGGCTTGTTCTTGTCAACTTGGACAATCACGCGGGTTATAGCCTTTTCTCCGTTTTTCATTACGGCCCGCACCAAAAGGAAGTGGTAGCCGTCCTCTATGTCCTCATTTTCAACACGGTAACGCCATTTTCCGCTTGTGGAGACTTTTTTGAAAGACTTTCCGTTATCAAAAGAAACTTCAATACAGTCAACGGCCTTTTCCTTGATGACAGCCCGCATTTCCTTTGTTCCATCTTTTGACTTAGCCGCCAAAAGCTCTTCCTCAGAAATTGCATAGCCTGCGTTCCCCTTGATGAATGGCCGGTCAAAGGCAAAGTCACCGTAAGTAAAATTGTCAATCGTCACCCATGGGCCGACAGCCGTGTAAAGCAAATATTGGTCGTTTGACAAAATTGTAGAACCATCTTCTAAAACCGCTCGGGAAGAAATCTTGTGCTTTCCGTCAGAAATCATGGTCGGATCAACAGCAAATTTATAATACCCAGCCTCCGATAAATTTGAGTCAGCAAGCATTTTGTCGTCAACATAAAGTTCAACGTGGGCGATTTTTCCTTCGCTAGAAGCAGTTCCATAAATGTTAAAGACACCCTGCACGTGCTCACCGTTAAGGGGGTAAAGCAAAGAAACCTCAGCCGCCGGAGTATTTCTGTCCAATGTGATGTTGCGGCTGACCCTTGAAACATTTTGCGCCGCATCGATTCCAGTCAGCTCGATGTTGTAGAATCCATCCTGCAGGCTGGAAAAGTCGACCGCCTGACTGATAATCTGCCCCGGAACAAGAGGAATTTTTGAAAGACCAGCCCCTACGGATTTACCCTCCAAAGACCGGACTGTTATGTACAAGTCTGTCAAACCGATATTGTCAGTAGTCTGGCCGGAAAAGAAAACCATTCCACGGCTCTTTGAGTCGTCAAGTGGAAGCTCCAGCTTCAAGTCAGGACAAGTGTTGTCGATATTTATCAAGGATGAATAAATTCCCTCGATTCCGTACCAGTCGACGATTTTCAAGAATACGACATGGGCTCCGTCAGGAATAACCCGGCTGTCAAATTCATAAGACCAGTTGACTTTAGTTTTTTCGTGGCCGAATTCGCCTATGGCCTCATTATATGAATTTCCGTTGTCTACAGAAATATAAACGGTTTTGATTCCGTTCAAGTCTTCCGCAGTTCCCTTAATCGTCACACCGCCTTTTTCAGTTTTGCTGATTTCCGGCTCCGTCACCTGACCTTTAGGTTCCGAAAGTGAAACCTTGAATTTTCTAGTGACCTCAGGGCCTTTCACCCCGTTGACATCCAAGCCGTAAACAGTCACAGAGTGTTCATTATCGGTATAGTCCGAAAGTTTTTGAGGAATTGAAAATGAATTGTCCGGTTCTTCCGAAGCCTTTTTGAATTCACCGTCATCAATTTTGTAATAAATCGTGGATTTTCCGTCATCATCAAGAACGATTCCAGAAATCGTAAAATCCTTGGTAATTACGGAATCCTCTTCTGGCAAGGAGATTTGACTTTGTGGCAAATCAGAATTCGAATCAATTAAAAAATCCCACTTCACTAAATCCGTTGAATTTCCGGCGGCATCCGTAAACCTAAAGGACATCAGGTCTGAAAGGGGCTGCCCAAGAGTTCCAACGTCAGTAACGATAAGGGGACCGTGACTAAGCTCCACAGGAGATTTTTTTTCGCTGTCGTCAGGAGAAAAATATTCCGCAGAAACAAGACGGCTTTGGTCTTTCACCAAAAAAGCGATTGTGTTGCGGCCGTTAATCGTAGCCATGCTTTCAGGCATAATGACAGAAACTTCAGGTGGCGCAGAATCCTTTTGAATGGCTGACCACGCATAAGATTTTTCACCGTTTTCGCAAGAGGCACGAACATCGATTGTCACAAGACCGTCTGGAAGTTGGGAAAGGGGCATTTTTGCAGAATAAGGAGCGGCACCTTCCATAGAAGTCCAATTAAGACCTCCGTCCAATGAATATTCAACGGCAGCAACCGGTGAATCAGAAGAAACAACGACCTGCAAAAGTCCTTCTTTAGAAAAAGTAGCCCCCATAGCCGGGCTGACAATTTGAACGCTTGTTTTGTTTTCTGCAAGGAAAGTCTGTGAATTTTTCTCACGGGTAAATTTAATCTCAGTAACATCACTTTTAACACCATAAATATCTGTGGCGTACAAAGTCAAAGTGTGTTTCCCATCTGAAAAATCCGCGCCAGTCCCCAAAAAAGTAGAAAAAGCCCCGGTCGTACCCAAGGTGACTTCACTCATACCGTCAATTCTGTAAGAAACGGACTCCACGCCGTCATCATCAGTCGCAAGTCCCCGTAAAAGAATGATATCTCCGGCACCAACAAGCTGGTCTCTTGCCGGTGAAAGAACTTGTATTTTTGGCTTGTCGTTATTTTGATTCAAATGAATTTTTCTGCTGACTGTGACTTCGTTTCCCGCCAAATCAAGAGCGGTAACAGAAAATTCTTCATTTCCAGAATATTTGCCTGTGTCAATTTCCGTGTACCAATAGGGATCCCCAGGAATCAAGTCAAAGCTACCACGTTCATTGCCGAATTTCCAAGTCAGCTTTTGCAGTCCGACCGAATCCTTGGCATAACCAGCAAGACCGATTTTGCCATTTACTATGTCGCCAGTTCCAGGATAGAGGATTTTTACGTCAGGCTCCGCATTGTCGACAAAATAGAAGAAAGAATACATTCCTTCGGATCCGGTCATGTCTTTTGCCTTGAACCAACAGACAGAGGGGCCGTCCTTAACTTTTCTTGTGTCGACAGGAATCTCAAAATTCCATTCCTTTTTACGCTTATTTTTGTCTAATTTTGCTTCTGTAAAATGCTGTCCGCCATCAGTTGAATAGAATAGACTTTTTATTCCGTTGCCATCAGTCACCCGCCCCTTGATTTTGATTTTTCCAGAAACCAGCTGTCCCAAAGTCAAATTCGTAACTTCCGTGACAGGCTGACGGCGGTCAAGATTCCAAGTGACTTTCACAGGCTTACCGTCAAGGCCATTTATGTCCGTTCCAAATGCTTCGATTGTATGGGGACCTTCTTCCAAATCGCTAGTATCAAGGTAATATGACCAAAAGTCTTTTCCCTCAACTGTAATCGGGGAATTTCCGTCCAAACGGATCTGGACTTTTCCAACAGCGTCATCATCCGTACAAATTCCTACTATATTAAGGTTGCCGGCGACCCGCATATTTTGAAGAGGATTCGTAATGATTGTAACAGGAAGGTCAGAATCAGGATCAACATAAATATTGAAGGGGCCGTCCGTAGTCACATTCCCACCCTGATCTTGGGCTGTCACCATCACATTGTATTTGCCCTTCTTTTTTTCATTTAAATCGAAAGTTTCTTGCCAGCTGTCTTTGCTCTCTAAAGATCTTTCTTCAACATCGTTTTTTCCATGAGCAAAAAGGGGCCCCGAAAAAAATAGAGCCGAGCCTAAAAATAACAAAAAAAACTTTTTTAAATTTTTCATTTGAATCCTCAGAACAATCTGAAAGATTGCAGCAAAATTTTGGTTACGTTTTCAGACAGTTCTCAAAATCTATAAATTCTCTATTTAATTTAAATATCGACAAATCTAATCTTGTCCATTAATATAACAAGAAAAATATAAAGGAGACTTTTATTATGGCAGAAAATCTCGAAAATGTCCAAGCCCTACAGGAGATTATAAACAAAAGTTCTAGAATCGTGTTTTTCGGCGGAGCCGGAGTCTCCACGGAAAGCGGAATCCCTGACTTTCGCAGCCAAGACGGACTTTACCAGCAGGAATGGAAATATCCGCCGGAAACAATAATCTCGCGCTCGTTTTTTGACTCAGACCCAAAGGAATTCTACAGATTTTACCGGGCAAAGCTGATTATAAAGGGGGCAAAACCCAACGCCGCCCATTTGAAACTTGCAGAGCTGGAAAAAGCGGGAAAACTTTCAGCGGTCGTAACCCAGAACATCGACGGTCTCCACCAGATGGCAGGCAGCAAAAATGTCTTTGAGCTGCACGGCTCCACCTTGCGAAACTTCTGCATGGACTGCGGGGAACCTTACGACATCGACTTTATCGCAGACAGCGAGAATTCCCCTGACAAACTTCCGAGATGCACTAAATGCGGCGGCCTTGTAAAACCCGATGTAGTTCTCTACGAGGAAGGCTTGGACGACCGAATCATCAGTGGTGCGATAAAAGCTATTTCTGAGGCCGACACTTTGATAATCGGTGGAACTTCCCTTGTCGTCTACCCGGCGGCCGGACTCATCCGTTATTTCCGTGGCGACCACCTCGTTCTGATTAACAAAAGCTCCACCCAAGCCGACGAATCCGCCGACCTAGTAATCCATGACTCAATAGGCAAAGTGCTTTCTCAAATTATCGTGCCGCAAGGAGGCGGCAATAAAGCATAGACAGAAATCGCGACAGCGATTTGTGTTGGGTGAGGGAAGACAGGAGGTCTGACCGAACCCGCTAATCCATGACTCAATAGGCAAAGTGCTTTCTCAAATAGTCGTGCCGCAAGGAGGCGGCAGCAAAGCATAGACAGAAATCGCATTTGCCTGTCTTTTGGGTGGCACCCGCCTGCGTCGGGTCGCTACGTCCGGGGTTCGCTCCCGCTCATAGGCTTCGCCACAGACGAAGCCTACCCTGCCCCTTCCATCGCTGCCACTGAGTCAGTTTCCAATGATTATCTGATAGAGTCGATCCAAATCTGACTTTGAAAAATAATCGATTGTAATCGACCCCTTGTCGTTGCTCCCCTTGAGCTGGACTTTTGTTCCCAACGCATCGATAAATTTTTGCTCAAGCTCGATAAAATCTGGGTCTCGGTTATCCTGTTTTTTATCCTTTTCCTTATTCTTCTTGTTCTTTGCCCCAGCATTCAGTTCACCGGCCAGTTCTTCGGCCTTGCGGACAGAAAGCCCGTCCCCGGTGATTTTTCCAAAAAGAATGCGCTGATTTGTCCTGTCGCTGACAGAAAGCAAGGCTCTAGCGTGACCGGCAGTCAAATCGCCTTTTACAATTGCCTCCTGCATGTCATCCGGAAGTTTAAGCAGGCGAACAGCATTTGCAACGGTCGAGCGTTTTTTTCCGACCCTGGCTGCAACTTCTTCCTGATTCAGGCCTGACATTTCCATCAACTGATAATAGGCCTTTGCTTCTTCAATGGCGTTCAAATCCGCGCGCTGAATGTTTTCAATCAGGGCAACTTCGAGTTTCTTCTGGTCAGTATATTTTTTTAACTGGACAGGAATTTTTTCAAGTCCGGCTAGTTTTGCAGCCCTTGTGCGGCGCTCACCGGCGATAATATAAAATTCCCCAGAACCGGCATCTTCAATCGTAACAGGTTGTAAAATTCCATGTTCTTTGATTGAGTCGGCAAGTTCCTGCAACTGGTCCTGGTCAAATTCAGTACGCGGCTGGTGGGGATTAGGCTTGAGGGCAGCAACTTTTACCCAAAGCTGACCGTTTTCATCAGCTTCAATCCCGGCCGGAAGATTTCTTTCAAAAACAGGAGTAAAATTTGCAGAATTTACAGACTGCAAGCTGACTGGGCTTGAGATTTCTTCGTCCTTCGCCTCACCCAGCAAGGCATCGATTCCCTTTCCTAGTCCGAATTTCTTAGCCACGGCGGATTACCTCTTCAGCAAGTTTCTCATAGCTCTTTGCGCCCAAACATGAGGGGTCATAAAGGCAAATCGGCTCTCCATGGGAGGGAGCTTCAGAAAGGCGAACGTTGCGGGGAATAATCGTACTTAAAACGGTGTCTTTAAAATAGGCCTGAACCTGACGGACGACTTCCTGTGCAAGACGGGTGCGGCTGTCGTACATCGTAAAGAAAATTCCGCCAATTACCAGTGACGGATTGATTGACTTTTGGACTTTCTTGACGTTCTGCAAAAGAAGGGTTATTCCCTCCAAGGCAAAATATTCACACTGCATGGGAATCAAAACCTGGTCTGCGGCGGCAAGTCCGTTCAAAGTCAAAATACCGAGTGACGGCGGACAGTCAATCAAAATATAATCGTATTTGTCTTTTAACGGGGCGATTGCATTCTTTAAAAAATATTCGCGGTTGTCCTGGTCTACAAGTTCGATTGCGGCACCAGAAAGGTCATTTGAGGCGGAAATAGCGTCTAGATTTTCGATTGTAGAATGTTTTACAGCCTGGTCAGGTGTGGCGGTTCCGGCCAAAAGTTCGTAAATTGTCGGTTTCTCCCTGGAAACACCAACGCCGGAAGACATATTACCCTGTGAGTCAAAATCCACAAGAAGAACTTTTTTTCCAAATTTGGCCATGTAGGCACCGATATTGATTGCGGAAGTAGTTTTTCCAACCCCACCCTTTTGATTTACAAAAACGAATATTTTCCCCATAACTACCACTATACCGATTCAAAGGCTAAAAGTCTATAAAAGCACTTAAAGGTCTTCAAATTCTAACTTCTTTCAATATAATATCGGCATGATTCAAGAGATTTCTGACCTGAACTTTCCGGGGGCAGACCTTTTCGCCTGCCTGTCAAACAACAAACTGAGGACTGCCTTTGAAGAAAAAAACGGGATTTTCATTGCCGAAAGCCCCAACGTCATCTCACGGGCGATTTCTGCCGGATACGAGCCGGTCTCATTTTTCACGACAAAAAAGCACTTGGCCGGCGACGCGAAATTTCTTGTCGAAAAATATCCCGACCTGCCCTTTTTCACCGGGGACGACTATCTTTTGGAGCAAATCGCGGGCTTCAAGCTGACTAGGGGAGTCATGGGGGCGTTCAGACGAAAATCTTTGCCCTCAGTCGAGTCAGTCTGCAAAAATGCCCGGAGAATTGCAGTTCTCGAAGACATCTGTGACGCGACGAATCTGGGGGCGATTTTCCGCTCGGCGGCTGCGCTTGATTTGGACGCACTTTTAATCACTCCATCGTGCTGCGACCCGCTTTGCCGTCGTTCAGCCAGAGTCAGCATGGGGAACGTCTTTTTGATTCCCTGGACTAGAATCGGACGGATTTTAGGGGACTGGCCAAAGTCCGGCATCGAAGAGTTGAAGTCGCTGGGATTCAAAACTGTCGCCCTTGCCCTGCGTGACGACTCATATTCTCTTGAAGACAAAGGGCTTAAAAATCAGGAAAAACTCGCTTTGATTTTAGGCACGGAAGGCACAGGACTTTCTGACCAGACAATCAGCCTTTCTGACTTCACCGTAAAAATTCCGATGAGGCCGGGAGTCGATTCATTAAACGTTGCGGCCGCTGCTGCCGTGGCATTTTGGGAATTGAGACCGGCTCCCTTGAGATAAAAGGCGGTCAGTTGTAGAATCAGCTATGATTTATTCCGCAACATTCTCAAAGCCGACAAAAGAAGCCGCCGGAATATTAGGCGGCGAATACATCCGGGTCAAAATAAAGCTCACTTCCTCAAGCAAAAAGGACGAAAAACCATATTTCGCAGAATTTTACACGAAGACTCAGGTTTTCCATAAAAAATTCACACAGGAAGAAGTCGAAAACTTCATCGATGAACACGCGGGAAAGACTTTTAAATCGGCAGTCGAACGGACGGAAAATCAGGAAATCACGATTCTGGCAAACAAAAAGGGAAAAATCACCCGCCTTGTAAAAGAAATTAAAAATCAGGCGGAAAATTCAAAAATCAGCGAAAGAGGGGTGAGTCCGGCGAAAATTCAAATCGGCTCCGTTCCGAGTCCCAAAAATCTGCCGGAAATGCAAAATCAGCCCTTCCGCACAAAAAACTACCTTTTGAAAGAAGGAATCCCGGTTCCTTTTTTGGTCCGCCTTGGGGTCATGACGGCGGAAGGCAAAGTAATTTCATCAAAATACGACAAATTCCGGCAAATCAACCGCTTTTTGGAATATATCGATGACATTCTACCGGAAGTGACCTCGAAAATCTCTGGACGCCCGGTTAAAATCGTGGATTTCGGCTCTGGAAAATCATATCTGACATTTGCCGTCCAGTATTTTTTGACAGAAATAAAGAAAATTCCCTGTCTTTTGACCGGTCTCGACTTAAAGAAAGACGTAATCGACTATTGCAACGCCCTCGCAAGTGAGCTGAATCTGCAAAATATCTCTTTTAAAATCGGAAACATCGCTGACTACGGGCAAAAAGATTCCCCGGACATCGTGATTACCCTGCACGCCTGCGACACTGCCACGGACTTTGCCCTTGACTACGCGGTGAAAAACGGGGTGACTGCGATTCTGTCAGTTCCCTGCTGCCAGCACGAGATAAACGCCCAGCTCGACCAAAAAACTGCGGACTCAGCCTTTGCCCCACTCTTAAAATACGGCCTGATAAAAGAACGCTTTGCCGCCCTCGCAACCGATGCAATCCGGGCAGAACTTTTGGAGGCCGCTGGCTACAAAGTCCAGATTCTTGAGTTCATCGACATGAGCCACACTCCAAAAAATCTTTTGATTCGCGCCGTAAAAAAATCATCTGGCGAAAAATCCACCGCCCAAAAAGAAGCAGACAAGCTGACTTCCGCGCTGAAAATCGGGCAGACGCTAAAAAAATTGCTTGAATAGACGCAAGTTCCTTTTAATGTTACTATTAACAGTATGATTTCTGGAATTTTGATTGAAGGGTTGATTTACGGAATTATGGTGCTTGGAGTCTTTATGACCTTCCGGGTGCTTAACTTTTGCGACATGACAGTTGACGGAGCCTTTCCGACCGGAGCCTGCGTGATGGCGGTCTGTCTGCTCCATGGACTCTCCCCTGCCCTGGCCCTGATTTTTGCCTTTATCGCCGGTTGTTTGGCCGGACTTTGCACGACTCTGATTTACACAAAACTTAGAATTCCAGATTTGTTGGCCGGAATTCTGATGATGACAATGCTTTATTCGGTCGACCTGCGGATTATGTCAAATCAGGCGAACGTTTCCCTGCTGAAAGTGGACACGATTTTCTCAAAACTGACGACTTTGGGCGGTGAATGGGCAATCGTAATTTTCATGGTGATTTTTATCGCCGTTTTCAAATTTCTTTTGGACTTGTTTTTTACAACTGATTTCGGACTGACAATGGGCGCGCTCGGCTCCAACGAGCAGATGGTCATAAGCCAGGGGGTGAATCCCCAGTTTGTGCGCGGTGTCGGAATCTGTTTTGGAGACGGTCTTGCGGCCTTGAGCGGTGCCATGTTCGCAATGTACTCAGGTTTTGCGAATGTTTTGTCAGGCTCCGGGGTCGTAGTCTCCGGCCTCGCCTCGCTTATGCTGGGGGAATTCATTTTGAAGTCAAATAAAATCGCATGGCAGACTCTGCGGGTTTTGCTCGGCTCCATTTTATACAGAGCTTTGATGTTCCTTGCCCGCCGCTACGGCTACAACATCGGAATGGATCCGAATGATTTGAAACTCGTCACCGGACTGCTGATTATCCTCTGTCTGATTGTCTCAAAAACTGACATCACAGCATATTTCAAGCAGCACTTAAAGCGACCCGCAAAAATTTAAAATCACATTACAAGCAAGAACGGGGAAAAATATGCTTACACTTGAAAATATATCGATGACATTCAATCCTGGAACTGCGGACGAAAACCGGGCACTCAAAAATATTTCTCTCAAAATCAACAAGGGGGACTTTATCACAGTAATCGGGTCCAACGGGGCGGGAAAATCAACCCTCTACAACGTGATTGCCGGAAGTCTGACTCCCTCTGCCGGGAAAATTCTACTCGACCGGGAAGAGAACGGAAAAATTCTCGATGTCACCCACCAGGCTGAATACAAAAGAGCCTGCTACATAGGCCGGATTTTCCAGAACCCGCTTTTGGGCACGGCCGGAAAGATGAGCCTTGAGGACAACATGATGATTTGCTCAAAAAAAGGCGGAAAGGGCTTGAAAATCAGCCTGAACAATAAAATGCGGGAATATTTCAAAAGCCGCCTTGAAATTTTAGGAATGGGACTTGAGAACCGTCTGCACGACAATGTTGACCAGTTTTCCGGGGGCCAGCGGCAGGCACTCACACTTTTGATGGCGGTCATGTCAAAACCGGACTTGCTTTTGCTCGATGAGCATACGGCAGCCCTTGACCCGGCGAACGCCGACATCGTGATGAATCTGACCATGAAATTCGCCCGCGAATACAATCTGACCGTAATGATGGTGACCCACAATATGCAGCATGCATTGGACTTCGGGAACCGACTTTTGATGATGGACTCAGGTGAAATCATCCTAGATATAAACGCGGAAGAAAAATCCAAGCTGACCATGGACAGTCTGATTCAAAAATTCCGCTCGATTAAAAAAATCACCAACGACCAGATGCTGCTTCAGTAAAAACTTGCCCGGAGAAACAAATGAGAAAAAAGAAATTTATCCTCCATGAAATTGTCACTTACCGCTACATTGTCGTCCTCGCCCTTTTAGGCTTTCCGATTGGAGCCTTGGTCGGACTTTTGGAAGTAATTTTCGGCAAAGGCCTAGATTTGGTAACAAGTCTAAGACTTTCAAATCCAATTTTGTACATTCCTTTTTTACCGCTAGCAGGACTTATAATCGCCTTTGTCTACAAAAAATGGGGCGGAAAATGCAACAAGGGCATGGGAATAATTTTTTTGGCAGCAGAAAAAGAAGAGCGGAGGATTCCATGGAGAAACATTCCCCTTTTGATGGTCTCCTCATGGCTGACCCACTTGTGCGGAGGTTCTGCGGGAAGGGAGGGAGTTGCAGTTCAGCTGGGAGCTACACTTTCCTACGGACTTGGAAAAAAACTCCCGACTTTGGGAGGAAACACAATCCGGCAAATTCTGATTGTATCGGGAATTGCGGCGGGTTTCGCAGGACTTTTCCAGACCCCCTTTGCGGCAATTTTCTTTGCCCTAGAGCTTTTAGCCGCAGGAAGACTCAAATACCGCGCATTGCTCCCGATTATCACCGCCGACATGACTTCTTACTTTGTCGCCCGGTACTTTGGCCTCAAAAAACTCTGGGCACCTATCAAATCCGGACTTGAATTTTTTGAACCGACTTTGATTCTCAAGCTGGCAATTCTCGGAATAATCTTCGGAATCGCAGGGGCAGTCTTCGCATGGTCCTTAGTCCACACAAAGGTCTTTTTGGCAAAAAAAATCAAAGATCCGTTGGCAAGGGCACTCTCGGTCGGAATTTTTATCGCTGGGGCAACGCTTCTTTTATGGCAGGGTCGCTATTCAGGCTTCGGAACAAACTTGACCATGGCAGCACTGACCGGCGGAGAGGTTTTCGCCTGGGACTGGGCATTGAAACTGATTCTCACGGTTCTAACACTTTCAGCCGGTTTTCAGGGCGGCGAGCTGACCCCGATTTTCGCAATCGGCTCCAGCCTGGGCTGCATAATCGCCGGAGCTTTTGGTCTTCCGCCTCAATTTGTGGCCGCAATGGGATTTTCCGCAATGTTCGGAGCCGCGACAAACACTGTCCTCGCCCCGGTCTTCATCGGAATCGAATGTTTCGGCATCGACAACATCTACTTTTTCATAATAGTCTGCACTGTTGCATTCATCTTCAACTTCGGTCAGACGATTTACCCGCTGCAAAAAAGACTAAGATAAAACTGAAAAAGGAAGGAAATGCAAAATGACAAGGGGACTTGTTCTTGAGGGCGGAGCTATGCGGGGAATGTTCACCTGCGGAGTGCTCGATGTTTTTATGGAAAATGGCCTTGAATTTGACCGTGCGGTCGGGGTCAGCGCGGGGGCAACTTTCGGCTGCAATTTTAAGTCCCGTCAGCCCGGTCGGGCAATACGCTACAACAAGACTTTTGCCCATGACAAACGCTACTGCTCATTTTCTTCGCTCATAAAAACAGGCGACATTTTCAACGTGAAATTTTGCTACTATGACCTTCCGCAAAAATATGACTTGTTCGACTACAAGGCCTACAGGGAAAATCCACTTGAATTCTACGTGGTAGTCTCAAACTGCCAGACGGGTCTTCCAGAATACCACAATCTCAAAAACTGTGACGGAGACGAAATTGAATGGATGCGGGCATCGGCCTCTATGCCACTTGTCTCACGCCCGGTAAAAATCGGAGAAAAATTCTACCTCGACGGCGGAATGACAGACTCAATCCCGCTGAAATTCATGGAGTCAACAGGTTGCGAAAAATCCCTCGTGATTCTGACCCAGCCACGCGACTTTGTAAAAAAGCCCAACAAGGCAAGGCTTCTGATAAAAATCGCCCTCAGAAAATACCCCAAACTCATCGCCGCAATGTTAAACCGCCACGTTATGTACAACGATGAGACAAAATACGTTTTTGAGAGGGAAAAGTCTGGATCTGTATTCGTAATCTGCCCGCAAAAGTCCCTTGAAATCTCCAGAACAGAACGCAATCCCGATGAACTTGAGCGTGTCTACCAGGAAGGTCGGGCAGAAGGACTGAGACAGATTGAAGCAGTAAGAAAATTCTTTGAAAGTTAAGGTTTTGCCTGTCCGCTTTCAACCATATTCC
Organism: uncultured Treponema sp.; assembly: GCA_946615905.1. Taxonomy (GTDB): domain Bacteria; phylum Spirochaetota; class Spirochaetia; order Treponematales; family Treponemataceae; genus Treponema_D. The sequence continues at coordinate 56,279 of CAMOIE010000019.1, forward strand.
GAAGAGCCTCACCCCTTTCTTTTACAACATCGCGGACGCAGGAAATCAAGAATTTTTTGCCGCTCATAATAAAAGGCAGTAAAATTCCAACCTGCCACATGTAGGCCCCGTCTGTTTTTTTTACGCGGAAGAGGTCTGAAATAAAATTCTTTTCAGAATTCTTAAGTCTCTCGTCAATATTGTCAGTCCGGTAGAATTCAAGATAGCGTTTTCTGTCATCTGGATGAATATATTCTATTGAGAATTTATCAAGAACATCCTTATCGACTTGTTCAAGCGGATTAAATGAAACCGTGTCATTTGAGAAAACCGTCATGATTTCCCCGGTCTCAAGGTCAATCAAATTCACACGGTGATAAATTTCAAAAATATGATGGATGGCTTGCTCGCGGAGTTTTTTTCTGTTGAAGTCACCAGAAATGGACAGGTCAACAAGGGTCGCGAGGTAGGCGGAGGTTCTAGCCTCGATGTTCCGAGCTATGCACTGCATAGTCATCGTGCAGTAGTCGCCATTTTCAACAAAGTCAACGGATTCTGTCACTCCGCTCATCTCCGCCCGCTCAATCAGGTCAAGCAACTTTGAATTGTGAGGCTCATTCTCGTCTCCTATGCACCAGTCCTCGCTTGAAAAGACGGAGGCTCCAAGATGCTGAACAAGGCGGCGGTAAGCATAATTGGCGTTCAAATAGAAGAATTTGCCGTCACGGCGCTCGATTACCGCAAGGGCAAGGCCCACGATGTCAAGAACTGACGCCGAGATTGCGGAAGGAACAGACTTGGGGTCATCGGAGTGACCGGTAAGATTGATTTTTCCGATTTCGTCCGAATAGCGGCGGTCGTGCCTGTCCTCCGGGATAAAGCCCTTTGCCAAAACCTCCTCAAGGGGAAGCGGCTTAGAGTAAAAATAGCCCTGAACCTTCTCACAGCCGATTGACCGAAGGAATTTCACGTGTTCCTCAGTCTCAACTCCTTCCGCCAGAGTGCGGATGTTCAGTTTTTTTGCCATGTCGACGATTGCGGAGACGATTATTTTTGTGTTCGGATTCGTGTCAAAAGAACGCAAAAAAGCCATGTCGATTTTGAGAGTGTCGAATTTGTAGTCTTTAAGGACATTGAGCGATGAGTAGCCGGCGCCGAAGTCGTCCATCCAGACCTCATAGCCAGACTCATGGAAAACATTTATCGCCTCGCCCAAAAGTTTCTGGTCCTCGTTGAGCTGACTTTCGGTAATCTCAACGTGAATCAAATCCTTGGGAACCTGATTCTGCTGAACCGCATCGTCGAGAACCTGGAACATGTCGCAAAGCTCCAAGTCGAGGCGGGAAATATTGAAGGAGACCGGAACCGCCGTAATTCCCCTGTCAAGCTGCATCCTAAAGTCGCGGCAAATTTGCTCAATCATAAAGGAGTCCAGTTTGTGAATCAACTTGAAGTCTTCGAGTGTCGAAATAAAGTCCGCGGGCGAAAGAAAGCCGTATTCCGGGTCAATCCATCGGGCAAGAGCCTCGTAACCGCAAAGCCGGCCGCTTGAAACCCTGATTACCGGCTGATAGTAGACTTTTATCCAGCCATTTTCCACCGCGTTCTCAATGTTGCGCACGATATACTTACGCAGCTGGCTCTTTTTCGTGATGTTCTCGTCAAAATAGGCGTAGAATTTTTCCTTGTCGTTCTTTATCGTCATGGCAGCAGATTTCGCCCGCTCAACGATTACCTTGATGTCGGAGTCATCTTTTGAGAGCATGTAGATTCCAACTTTTATGTCGATGGAAGACTGCATCCTCGCCTTTAAAACAGCCTCGCGGATTTTCGTAATCTTCCGCTCAATGCCCTTCCGCTCCGGCATGACCACAAAGTGACCGTCCAAAAAATAGCCGACAAGCTCGTCCTTAAAGGCTTTTTTTAAAAGTCGTGCAAAGAAATTCAGGAAAATGTCCCCGCTCTCGCTGCCGTACTTTTGGTCGTATGACTTAAGGCGGGAAATATTTATGTAAAGGCAGGCGAATTCCAGCTGCATGTCATGGGCATAGTCCAAAATTTTCGGAGCAATGTCGTAAAAACTGACAATATCATCGAGACCTGTAACTGAATTGATTCCTTTTTTCTCTTCGGACATAAAAAAAACGCCTTATTTGATTATAAGGCGTTTTTAAGCATTTGTCTATTTTCGGCAGATGATTATTTCATCAGCTTTTCGTATTTTTCAGCCAGGCGTTTTGACTTCACAGCGGCAAGTCCACGGTAGTTCTCAGGCTTCTCAAAGAAAGTCTCCGCGTCCTTCACGCCGAGTTTTTTAAGCTGGTCGGTGATTTTGGCGAATTCCTCAGTGTGAGTTTTAAGGACCTCAAAGAAAGTCTTTCCTGTCTGCTCGCACTCAAGCGTAATCTTGCGGATAACCTCGTGGCCATCGTTGACCCCGGCTTCCCCAAGAAGAATGTATGCAGGCTCGGCGAGGACTCCGCCCTTGACCTTTCCGCCGGCGTTTGTAAGATTTTTCGCCATGTTCTCGGCATCCGGGTGCAGGCCAGAGACAACCTTTTTCATGCGGTTTACGGCCATCGTGAATCCTGTCACATAGTCGGCGATAAAACGCTGGCTTGCGGAATTCGTCAGGTCGCGCTGGTGTTCTGAAATCTGGTCCATATAGAAGGTAATCACGCGGGGGCACATGGCTTTCCAGAGTGACTTCACATGCTCGGAATTCCAAGGGTTGCGCTTTTGCGGCATCGTGGAAGAGCCGACCTGTGTAGAAGAGAAATACTCAAAGACCTCGCCGATTTCACTCCTCTGCAAGTTGCGCAAATCGTCCGCCAAATTCGCGATTATTCCGAAGGCGACGTTCATCTCCAAAAGCAGCCGCAGCAGATATTCAGGCTCCACAAGCTGGTTTGCGTATTCAGAAGGCTCCAGTCCGACGAATTCAAGATAGCGTCTCTCCAAATCCTCCGGGTCTTTCACAATCATGCTGGGGCCGTTGTAAGAGCCGACAGGACCTGCAAGTTTTCCCTTGAGCTGCTTTGAAAGCTCCTCGATTCTCAAAATTGACTTTCCCAGTCTGGAAACAAATTCAGCGATTGACCATCCGAATGTAATCGGAACCGCGTGCTGACCGTGTGTGCGACCGACCTGGGGAGTCTCGCAGTCACGCTTTGCAATCTCACAGAGGGCAAGCTCCAGTGCCTTCAGCTCAGGAAGAACGACATTCTGTGTCACATCGCGCATTCTGACGGAAAGGGCAGTGTCCAAAATATCAACGGAAGTCGCGCCAAGATGAACGAGCGGACCGACTTCTGCCGGAACTTTTGTCTTCAAAACGTTTACGAGAGCGCGGATATTGTGCTGGGTCTTTTCCTCCTCCTTGTAGACCTCCTCCGGGTCAATTTCAGAGGCGATTTTGTCAAGTTTTGAGGCCATGTCGTCAGTCAGCTGACCGCGAACGGCAAGATGGGCTTTGACAAGGGCAGCCTCGCATTTTGCGCATGAGCGGATTGAGGCAGACTCTGAAATATAATCAGCCAGATTGTCAAAAACCGCCTTCTCAGAAAGCGAGTAGCGGTGGTCAAGGGGGGAAATATTCCCGAAGATATTGCGTGTTTCCATGCATATATTATCGCGAAAAATGCATAAAAATACAATTAGCCTTAATTTGGGCGGCCCCCGCCTACGGCGGGTCGCTACGTTTCGCCCTTCGCCTCCTCCGGCTCATTGTACGGAAGTTTCGACAGGCTCAACCTCCGTACAACTCCGGGGCTTCACATCGCTGCCGCAGGAAAAAATCACACGGATGCATAAGCCGCGTGAGCGGCGAGTTAATAATTTCCTATAATGCAAACGGTCGTAGACCGTATTGGTTCGCCACTAACGCGGCTCACGTTCTTCTACAACGCCATACATTCAAGACAACCGGCTTCATTGAAGACAGCCCCCAAACAAAAGAGCGAACTCCGTTAGGAGTGAGCAAATCCGTGTGATAAAAAACGCGAAGGTCGTAGACCTGAGCCAATCCGCGTGGCTACCCATGCGTGGCAAAAAAATTAGAGCTATTGAAATAAAGTTAATTAAATTTCCTCCGCCACTTTTTTGATGTCAAAATACCGCAACAAATGTGAGCATATTCAATTTATTCCACATCTGCGACAAATGCGGTAAATGCGAGATTTTCCAAGGCCTATACGGGCCTAGACAAAATGTTATGCAATTTAAACCGTTGGTTCGGAATGCCCCCGTAAAAAACAGGAGGATTTTTTATGAAAAAA